>SCEJ01000239.1 GCA_004102785.1 Muribaculaceae bacterium Isolate-013 (NCI) | reverse complement strand
TCCTACATTCATCCATTTCGTCATCTTATAGTCGACGTTCAGACGCGCGGTCACACGCTCCAGGCCGGAGTTGATGGTGACTCCCTCGTGCTTCATGTATCCGATGGCTGTGTAGTACTTGATCTTGTCGTTGCCGTGGGAGGCGGAGAACTCGTAGTTCTGATGACTTCCTTTCCTGAAGAGGTAATCATCCCAATTGGTCAATCCGAACCAAGGCACCGGCACGTACCGGTCGATGTTGGCGTCAGCGTAGGCGTGCGCCTCGTTATCGGTCATGCCCGGGTGAAGGCTTACCCCATCGTCGCCTTCCACCACTTTACCATTGTAGGTCAAGGCGTAATTCCTCAGACCTTCATGGATCATGTCCCTTCGCTCCTTGCCGTCCATGATCCGGAGATAAGGCATGGCGAAGTCGGAGAAGCCCC
>SCEJ01000238.1 GCA_004102785.1 Muribaculaceae bacterium Isolate-013 (NCI) | reverse complement strand
AGCCGGGATTGGAGCCTTTGCGGCCTATCTCGCGGATTTCGTTGGCGGTGTTGGCGTTGCGGTTGTGGGTCGGACTCTTCTCGAAAGCCTCGATAAAGCGGTCGTCGTCCATCTGCGAGGGTGTGAGGACGATAAACTTGGCTTTGGTCTTCTGCTCGACCATGCCGGCCACGGCCTTGTCGCCGTATTCCTGGCGTATGCGTTCGGTGGCGTCGGCTGAATTCTTGTTCTCGCCGAAGTCGATTTTGTCTTTCTTGCCGCCGAAGAATGTGGAGCGGGTGTTGTCCTTGGTGTCGTTGATCGTAATCTCGAATCCGGTGGCGAGGATGGTCATCTTCACGCGGTTTTCGAGAGTGCGGTCGTAGTACATACCCCAGATGATGTCGACATCGGTGTCGATCGAGCTGATAAACGATGTGAGCTCG
>SCEJ01000237.1 GCA_004102785.1 Muribaculaceae bacterium Isolate-013 (NCI) | reverse complement strand
TTACCATCTCAATCTCCCCCAGGAGTCAGGATTCGAGACTCCCGAAGGATCGGTTGCCGCTAAGGAAATATCTTCAGCCATCAATTCTTTCTCAGACGAATACCGTATCCCGTTCTCCATGCACGTTGCCGGATACAAATACAATGAAATCGCCGAAAAGATGAATTTGCCGCTCGGCACGGTGAAGAGCAGAATCTTCTTCGTCCGCCAGCGTCTGCAAGAAATGCTTAAGGACTATAAGACCCGCTAAACTCTTGTAGTGACATCGGTTCCTACTTCTATCCGGTCACAAGCATGCACTCTTCTGCACTCTGTAATCCTTGAGTGATAATTGAGTATTTAAAGGAGCAAATCATTAGCGCCACCATTCCGGCATCAGGAATGGTGGCGCTGACTTTCTTATAGTGGTTACTCTGTGAATGTTT
>SCEJ01000236.1 GCA_004102785.1 Muribaculaceae bacterium Isolate-013 (NCI) | reverse complement strand
TCGACGATGGGTTTGGGCAGCGTCAGCCCGTTTATGACGATGTGCACGCGCTTGGGGTCTTCCGCCCCGTTCACCTGCGCGGCCACGTCGAAGGTGTAGAACTGCTTGCTCCCGTCCGTGAGGATGACGTAGAGGGAGAGCGTGCGCGCCTTGTTGGAGGATGACGGCAGACCGAAGGTGTGGAACGCACCGGTGATGGCGGAGGCCACCCCGTCGCCCCTCTCCTCGAAGGGCAGCGTCGAGCGCAGGGGAGGGCGTGTGCCGCCGGCCACCATCAGGCTGCCCGAGAGCCCCGAAAGCGAGAAGCCCAGGCCGGAGGCGTACTTCAGGTTCTGCACGCCCACCACCTCCACCGTGTAGTAGCAGGTTTCACGTTCGGGGAAGAAGGTCAGCTCTTGGTCGTAGGCGGAGTTGGGTGAGGCTTTC
>SCEJ01000235.1 GCA_004102785.1 Muribaculaceae bacterium Isolate-013 (NCI) | reverse complement strand
GTCAGAACTGTTTAGATTGCAGTTAATTAAATATCGAAAGAATGGATGTACGGCTGAACATCCCAAAATACCTCCAAGTTCTAAACAAATTCAGCGAGCTATCGAAAATCGCAGAAATATTATCAAAGGACAGAAATAAAATTGGTGCGAATGAAGTAAAAATCTTCGCACTTTTTTCATCTGTTTGAAAATATATTGTTAACTTTGCGGTGTTTTTCAAATTGACTTCGTACAGAATCTAATCAAAATCACAATGCAAATTCCTATAAATGAAGGACTTTACCGTGTCTGTGCGAAAACTCACAGACGTTGAGCTTCTAAGGGAGGCGTGCGCTTCGACGTTTATTGGTGAGAGCCATGCGTCGTTAAGTCAACTTTACAAGGCTGAACACTCCCCAGTCCGAACACAATTGTTCTGGATAACTC
>SCEJ01000234.1 GCA_004102785.1 Muribaculaceae bacterium Isolate-013 (NCI) | reverse complement strand
AGCGGTGTCAGGTATGATCTGTCGATGCACCGCACCGGAGACAAGCGTATTGACAATATTAATGCCAGATATAACGAAGAGCTGATAGCACGGCATGTGTCCGGACGGCTCAAAGTCGCGCCAGAGCATACCGAGCCTCAAGTGCTCAATATGATGCGGAAACCTGATTTTGAATTGTATTATGAGGTCCGCGACATATTTAACCGGGTGAATGCAAAGCATGGTCTGAACCAGCAACTGATACCTTATTTTATTTCATCGCATCCGGGGTGCAAAGAGGTTGACATGGCTGAGCTTGCTGTGAAAACGCAACGGCTGAACATGCATCTTGAGCAGGTACAGGACTTCACCCCCACTCCAATGACTCTTTCTACTGAGATTTACTATACAGGACTACATCCTTATACAGGAGAAAAAGTCTATACGG
>SCEJ01000233.1 GCA_004102785.1 Muribaculaceae bacterium Isolate-013 (NCI) | reverse complement strand
ATCGGCCTGTTCGTCGGCCTGCTTGTGCTGGCCCAGGCAATACGTTGAACGACGGCGGCTGCTGATCTCAGCCATTCGCGTCGTCACGTCTCGAACTGGAGAAACCTTGCGTTTCGCACGATCGGCGGAGCGTTATGGCCTTCAGGCTCGGCACTCCGTCTCGAACAACGACAACTCACGCCTCGCGTCCGGCCCTGCGGCGGGCCGGTGCAAGGCCGCGCATGCGCACGCGACGACTTGATCGCGGTGTCCGCGCTCGAACCGCTGTTCCACAAGTGAGACGATGTGTCCAGAATCAGCGGCTATCGCAATTTATTTGGATCACTAGTTTCGTGGCTACCAACCGGCCGGCGCAGCTGTCGCGGTCGAAAACAAACACAGAGACAAGGACCATCGTCATGATCTATTCGACCGCCACCGTCCCGGT
>SCEJ01000232.1 GCA_004102785.1 Muribaculaceae bacterium Isolate-013 (NCI) | reverse complement strand
ATCCGTCTCCACAATCACCGCCACATCCGCAACCGCCGCTTATCATGCGTACCACTTCTGCAATCTCGTCGTTTGTAGCCTGACGGCTTACCACAACTTCGCCCACAAAATTCAAATCACAACCGGCAAGCGGATGATTCATATCCATCACAACCACGTCTTTTTTCACTTCTACCACGCTTCCGTTGATGCGTTGCCCCTCCGAAGTCATCAAGGGGAGTACGGCACCTTCTACCACACGCTCATTATCAAACTCTCCTTCTATGAAGAATACTTCTTTGGGAAGTTCGATCACGTGATCATCGTCATAGTCACCATAAGCGTCGGCGGCTGCAATGGTGAAATCGAACTTGTCGCCGGCATTCAAGTCCTTAAGCCGGGCTTCAAACGATTCCAGTGTCATTCCCAATCCGGATATGAACTGGAA
>SCEJ01000024.1 GCA_004102785.1 Muribaculaceae bacterium Isolate-013 (NCI) | reverse complement strand
TTCGTTGCTCCTCGCTTATATTTATCTTCGTTGCTTGTCTTGACATAATTGGAGAGATAAGTATATGTAAGACAATAACGTTTGAAAATGGATTTCATTGCATTAATTCTTTAATAAAACATACTTACCGGGAATATTTCAATGTTTGGAAAGACACTTATGAATATGATTATTTAACGCGAGGTGCTTTTGACAAAAAATTTGATGTCAGAGAAAATTCTTACGATGCAAGCAGTGATTTAAGGGAAGTTGACTCCGAAGAAATTAAGAAAAAGTATAATGAATTTGCCGTTATCTTGCGTCAACACAATGTTGGTAGCCATGAGAACGCATTTGATAAACTTGTCAATCTGTTTTTAGCGAAAGTAGTTGACGAGACCAACAATCCAAATGACTTACATTTCTATTGGAAAGGCACTTCTTATGATGATGATTTCTCTCTTCAGGACCGTTTGCAAAGGCTCTATCGTGACGGTATGAAGAAATTCCTTGGAGAGGATGTGACATATATTGAGAATAGCGAAATTGATAAAGCATTCCGATGGGTGGTAAATGACCTTGATGCTACCAAAAAGACAATCAAAGAATATTTCCGCGCGTTGAAGTTCTTTTCTGACAACGATTTTGCTTTTATCAGTGTGCATAACGAAAGGTTGTTCAAGCAGAATGCCATTGTATTGCGAAAGATTGTGAAAATGCTCCAAGACATACGCCTTCGCACAAGTGAGAACTACCAAAACCAGCTTCTTGGAGACCTGTTTGAGGGTTTTCTTAACAAGGGTGTAAAACAAAGTGAAGGACAGTTCTTCACTCCGATGCCGATTGTCCGTTTCATTGTTTCTTCTTTGCCTCTTGAAGACATTATCAAGAACAGTCAGGAGCCACCATTAGCCATAGATTATGCTTGTGGAGCAGGCCATTTCCTTACTGAATACGCCTTTCGTATCAAAGAATTTGTAGAGAAATATTACGGAAATAGTAGGCTGAAAGATTATTATGCCAATATATACGGCATCGAAAAGGAATACCGTCTATCAAAAGTTTCCAAAGTATCTGCGTTTATGTATGGACATGATGATACAAACATTATATATGCGGATGCACTTGACGAAATCAAAGAACTAAGAGATGGCACGTTTAGTGTCCTTGTTGCGAATCCGCCATATTCGGTTTCAGGATTCTTAGAAACTTTGTCGGAGAAACAACGCAAACGTTATTCAATTTTCAACGATGACATAAATGTTGATAAGAACAACGCCATCGAGACATTCTTCATTGAGCGTGCTGCACAACTACTGAAATCTGGCGGGGTAGCAGGTATTGTATTGCCCGTATCAGTGCTCACTAAAGATGGAATTTATAGTCGTGCACGAGAGGTTATTCTTAAATCGTTTGATTTGATATCTTTGGTGAAGTTTGATAAAGGCACATTTGGGAAAACTAGTACGAATACAGTTGTGCTGTTCCTTCGTCGCAAGGAAACCAATACATCCGAATCCGAGCATTATTGGTGCCGAGTGGAAGATTGGTTCAGCGGACGGGCTGAATCCGATTCTATTTATAAAGATTCCCATTTACTCGCGGCCTATTGCTGTCATATGGGATACAATGTGGATGACTACATGCACTTTTTAAAAGGCTATATAGAGGACTCCCTCCAGTATACTGAAATGTTTAAGTCGTACCATCGTGCTTTCTTCGGTAACGGTAGAAATGCAATGTCGGGCGTACTTGAAGCAGCTAAGAAAATCCGCACCCGTTTCAAATCACAGGAGAAATCAAAGGCATTCAAAAACAAGACGGCAGAAGAACAGGATAAAATCAGACGTGAGACATTTCATTCTTTTGTAAAAGCCATCGAACAAGATAAATTGTTCTTTTTCATGTTGGCCTATAATGCTCCTTGTCCTGTACTTATCGTAAAGATGCCCTCAGGTACATCTGAAGGAAAAAGATTCCTTGGATATGAATGGAGTAATACAAAAGGAAATGAAGGAATTAAATACCTGCATATTGGCACATCCACAAATTCAACCGATGATAATAATTCGGATAATGAGGCTGACGATGACACAATGCAGCAGATTCGAGGTATTAACGGTATTGTAACACCTCTCTTTAACCCTGAGAATCTCACGGATACAAATAAAATCAATTCGCTGATTCGCTGTAATTTTATAGGGGAGGATTATATTATCCCTGATGATTGCGGAGAGTATTGCACTTTTGGGAATTTAGTGGATATGCTTGACTTCAAGTCCGTAGGGTTTAAGAAGGAATTCAAAACCAACTTTGCTTTCTCATTCAGACCGAAAACAAAGTATCCAATCGTAAAATTAGGTGATATTTTAGATGGAATTAATGGCGAAACCACAAAAATCGACACGAATAAGATTCAGGAAACAGGCAGGTATCCGGTCATTACCCAAGAAAAAGGTATCGTGGTGTCAGGATATTATGATGATAAACCAATCACAGATGTGCCATTGATTGTATTCGGCGATCACTCATGCACCTTTAAATATTTGGATGAGCCTTTTGTAAGAGGAGCTGATGGAACCCAACTTATAAAAATTTCAGATTCTTCTATTTCGCTCAAATATTTGTATTTTTACCTAAGTTCCCTTGATATAATTAATCACGGGAAATATGAACGTCATTTTAAATATCTGAAAAACTATTTCATCCCTAAACCAAACACGGCAATCCAGAACAAAATTGTGAAAGAATGTTCTCAATTAGATAGGGAATACCGTATAATTGAAGATGAAATACAAGAATTGAACGCAAGGATACTTTCATTGCAGAACAACATTAAAGGGAATAACATATCTTTGGCAGGAATAATGCCTTTCGCCAAGAAGAGAATTCCATATTCTCAAATTGAAGCGGACTCATTTGTGAGTACGGATAACATGCTTCCAGAATGTGCAGGTGTAAGACAGTATAATGGTTTGCCTGAAATCACAAACGTGATAGCCTATTATCCGGGGGATATATTATTGTCAAATATTAGACCCTACCTTAAGAAACTTTGGCTTGCCGATAGAGAGGGCGGATGCAACCCTGATGTCTTAGTTCTACACAATCTCAATCCACAAAAGGTTGATTCAGCATTTGTGTATTACGCTCTCCGCCGGAACGAGTTTTTCGACTATATCATGCAGGATGTTTCCGGTATGAAGATGCCTCGCGGTCGTAAAGATACAATTGAAAAATTTGAGATTGTCTTACCAAAAGACATAGAGGAACAGCGAAAAATCGCATCCGAGTTTATAGCTATTGATACTAAAATTGCAAAGCTTCGGGGTATACAGGAACAGATTCCGTCTAAGAAACAAGCCATTCTTGATAAATATCTAAAATAGATATTTTAGAAGTGTTAAGTTGCTGTCAATTTTTAGATTTAATTTTGAATTTAATATGCAGTCCATCGTTTCATCTAATTGTGAATATTATTTGAGCGTATTCATGACACAGAAGGCCAAGCCATTATGAATCGATTTGCATTCTGATAATATTAACCAATACAAATTAAAGTCATGGCAAAGGCAGACAATAAACCGGCGTTTGTGAAACGTGATACCATTATTGCGGGCAAAGAGTATGCGCAACTTTTAAGCACGTTGAAAGAGCGTTTCCGTAGGTCACAGATAAAGGCTGCGGTTAAAGTCAACACATCCATGCTGGAATATTATTGGTACATGGGGCGGGATATTTCAAGACTTCATGGGGCAGCCAAATGGGGAAGCGCATTCTTCGATTGCCTCAGTCTTGACCTCAAGACGGCCTTTCCCGGTCAGACAGGCTTTTCCGTCACCAATATTAAGTATGCTAAGCGTTGGTATGAGTTTTATAATCAACAGAATGTAATTCGTCAACGACTCGTTGACGAATTTGAGATGCCTACGGATTTTGGCATGGTTCCGTGGGGACATCACATAGATATCTTTACTCGCAGCAAGTCGGTTGAGGAGGCTCTTTTCTATATCGATGAAACGATAAGAAATGATTGGAGCCGTCCTGAACTTGATGCAGAGATAGATGACAACCTATATGAGAAACAAGGTCACGCCATCACCAACTTCGATGAAAAGTTGCCCGCTCCATATAGCGGTCTCGCAAAGGCTATATTGAAAAGTCCTTACGATTTCAGGTTTATCGACAAGAAGATTACCACTGAAAAACAGTTGGAGGATGAGCTTGCGACCAACATCACCCGATTCCTTCTTGAATTGGGGCAGGGGTTCGCATATGTGGGTCGTCAGATGGAATTGAAGATGCCTGGAGGACAGACATTCATTCCCGATATGATATTCTATCACACTAGGCTCAAATCATATATCGTGTGCGAGTTGAAGGTAGTACCGTTCATTCCAGATTTTGCAGGAAAACTGAATTTCTATGTTTCGGCGGTGGATGAACTGATGAAACAGCCTGATGATAATCCGACAATAGGATTACTGATTTGTAAATCGAAAGATGATACTGTTGTCGAATGGTCATTCCGAGGAATGAATCAGCCACTCGGAGTTGCCGAGTATCAGCTTAAAGAGTTCATTTCAGAGAAAGCTGCAAAGTTGCTCCCTTCCGAGGCTGAATTGCAGAACGTCATAGATACTTATGACGAAGTGTCGTATGACTAATAAGTAAAATGGCATACAGGCTAATCAGCCATTCAATTACTCGGTCATTCTCTCCGTCATCTTTATGGAGGTGTGTCCGAGCAGACTCGACACCGTTTTGATGTTCGCACCTTTGGTGAGAACATTTACTGCAAAGCTATGCCGGGCGCAGTGCCATGTGATTTTCTTCTTGATGCCAGCCTCCTTTATCCATTTCCGAAGATACAGGTTGCAGATATTGTAATGCGGCAGCTTGAATATACGTTCATCAAAGTCATCATCGCTCGGCTCGCCAATCAGACGGATAAGGGTGTCATTCAGCGGGACGATTACCCAGCTACGACTACTATGGTCTTTCGTCTTTTGCTGTTGGAAACGTAGCGTCTTTGTGGTGTAATCGACATTGCGATATGTGAGCTGGCTTGTATCACACCAGCGCACCCCGGTATATAGACCAAAGATGAAGGCTTGGTGAATATCTCCCTTTTCGCCTTCAAAATGTGTAGCCACAAGCTGCTGTATTTCCTCCCGCAGAAGAATCACCTTTTGCAGTGTCATGTTGTCGTTTTTCAGCACAAACCCGCGACACGGATTTTTCTTGATGAGGTCTTTGTCAACGGCAGCCGTGACCATGCGTTTGAACATTCTGAAATTATTGCTGTCCGGTAAAAAAAGACAAAATCATATATTCTCTACAAATATAATAAGTTACACCTGTTTTACGAAAAAGGGCTTGTCATTTGAGGCGATGTGAAATTGGTAGCATTAAGCATCAAAAAGCCCTTAAAAGACATCTATACGAGTCTGTTTCATGCTGTATGAGATAAAAATAGTCCATTTCCTATCATGTCAAAGTTTTACCGGACAGCAATATTCTGAAATAGATTTTCGGCCGGTCCCTCTTTTGTCAGCGGTCTCAAGGATGTAGGCATAGTGCTTTTCCTGATGGGCGTTGTGGCCACATCGCTGCCTCTTATTCTCGGCATGATAATCGGGCGCAGGATATTCAGGTTCCCGGCGGCCATAACCTTGGGATGCTGCGCCGGCAGCCGCACCACCACAGCCTCGCTCGGTGCCGTGCAGGATGCAATCGGCAGCTCCATCCCGGCCATGGGTTATACCGTGACGTATGCCGTCGGCAATATCCTGCTCATTCTCTGGGGCGTGGTCATTGTGCTGATGATGAGTTGATACGCTTCTGATTGCATATTACAAACGGGGCAATGCCGCAAGTGCGGCATTGCCCCGTTTGTAATATACAGGTGTCAGGTAGTTGCGGTGCGGGCGGAATCAGAAGGGGTAGCCTATGGCGAGGTGGAAGTTGAGCGATTTCCAGAACGATTCCATGTTGTAGTATCCGCCGTGGCCGGTGTTGTAGGGAGCGTGGATGCCGATGCCGAGGTCGCCGCGGAGCACGAGCATACCGATGTCGAAACGCAGGCCGGCGCCGGTGCCCAGGGCAATGTCGCGCAGGAAGGTCTTCGCGCGCAATTCGCCGCCGGGGCGCAATGGGTCTTTTTTAAGCAGCCACACGTTGCCGGCGTCGATAAACAGTGCGCCGTGAAGCGGGCCGATGATGGGGAAGCGGTATTCAACGTTGAACTCGAACTTGAACGTACCGGTCTGGTCGAAGTATGAGTTGCTTATCCAGTCGGGGGCTTTGTAGCTGCCGGGGCCGATTGAACGCACGGTGAAGGCGCGGATGGAGTTGGCGCCGCCGACGTAGAACTGCTCGGCGTAGGGCACCTCCGACGAGTTGCCGTAGGCATAGGCTGCACCTACCATGGCGCGCGTCACCAGCCATTGGTCGCCGCTGAGGCGGCGGCCGTAGATAAACTGCGTCGTGCCTTTGATGAACTGCGAGAAGGGGGTGCCGAAAAGCTTCTTCTCACCCTTTTTGCCTGCCAGCTCATAGATGCTCCAGAAGAGGTTGCCCGCTTCCTGGAGGGTTAGCTGCCAGTTGAATGTGTTGTCGGGGCCGAAACTGGTGTCGTAGGTATAGGCATAGGCGAGCTGCGGGATGAACTGCGACTTGAACGACTGCGCTATGGCCGGATTGACGTTTATGATGGAGTCGAATTCGGCGGTGGTTTTCATCAGTTTGGTGTAGGTGAGCTTGAAGGGGGTGAGAGTGTGGGAGGAGTGGCGCGACGACTGCCAGTCGTAATTGAACGAGAAGTTGAACTGCGCCATCTTGAAGTAGTGGGGACGGTTGAGCAGGTCGGCGTCGAGCTGCAGCCGCGTCCAGTTGAGGTTGCGGTTGCGCCGGCGTATGAATCCCGGGGCTATCATTCGCGGGAAGGCCAGCGAGGTGGAGATTCCCACTTCGTAGGAGTTGAACACCGACGAGGCGTGGCGGCCGGTCTGCCATTCGTAGCTGCCGGTGAGCGTCACGCCGAACTGCTCGCCGCCGCCGAAGAGGTTGTGGTTGGTGATGCCCAGCAGCACTCCGGGGCCGATATAGGAGTTTGACTTCGATGAGGCGTTGAGCTCGATTGTGGCCTCAAGGGGGGTGTCGAATGTGCACGATACCTCAACATCGAGGGTGGGTTCGGTGGCCGTCGTGTCGGGGAATACGTTTATGTCGATTGAGTTGAAAATCCCCAGGCGTGCGAAGCGGGTCTGGGTGGAGTTCATGCGCCGCACCGAGAAGTAGCGCCCTTTGCGGAAGGTGACACACTCGGGTATCAGCTCTTTGCGCAGGCGCGAGGGCTGCATCTGGATGAGTGTGGCGCGCGATGTGGGTATGGTGTCGGGGGTGCCTCCGCCGCGGTTGCGGAAGGCATAGACTGTCACATCGCCCGTTTTGTAGCGCCAGAGCATCTGCTGCGGTATGTTTGCCGCGAGCATCATGCGGAGGGCTATCCGCATCGGTTTCTGCACCGAGTCGGCGAGGTATTCTATATAGTCGGGACGGAAGAAGTAGTATCCCTGGTTGCGCAGGGCGTTGGTGATGCGTGTGCGCGCCGCCGAGAGTGAGTCGACGCAGTAGCGCTCGCCCGTACGCAGATATGGGTCGAGTCGAGCCAGCGAGTCGATTGAGTGGTATAGGTGGCAGGTGTCGGGGAGCAGCTCAATGGAGTCGAGACGGTAGGCCGGACCTGTCTCCACTTTGTAGAGGAGGGCGGCTTTCTTGGGATTCTTCCCCTGCACCAGTTCATAGGAGGCTTTGCCGCGGAAATATCCGTTGTCGTCGAGCAGGTCGTCGACTGATTTCACGCGCTGCTGGGGTCTTACGTCGGAAACGAGTACCGGCTCGGTGGCGAGTTTCTCGAAAATCCAGTGTTTGAACCCTTTTTCGGGGTTGGGCCAGTTGTTCCACACCCAGAGTCCGTAGGGTAGCGGGAATTTAAGCGACGATGAGCCGAAAATGGCATAGTTCGGGGGATATGCCACCGCATCGTTTATGCCGGATGCCACTCCGGCCGGGGTCTTTTCGCCGGCGGGGGGGATGATTTTTACCTTTTTGATGCCGGTGTAGAGCATCTCCCCCTCGGGGATGCGCCTGGTGGTGGAGCAACCCTGGAGCATCAGGATGGCCGCGGCACACAGCAGAAGTCGGATGATGTGTTTCATTTTTCAGGGGAGTTTTCAGGTTGGGTCACGGTAGTTGCCTTGGGGCGGTCGGCGCTTTCTGCCGGAGGGGCGGCAGGCGCCTGGGAGTGGGGTGCCTCCTGAGGCTGCAGTTGCTGTGATGGTTGTTGCCCGGTGTCTTTTTTGCGGGGACGGAGGAACTTGAAGATGTCGCCGATGCGGCGTATTCTCTTCTTGTAGACGAAACCTACGCCCGTCTGGGTTATTTCCCCTTCGAGGATTGACTCATAGCCGGTGTGGCGGAAGAGTTTCACGTACATCGTGCCCTGCTTGTTGAGCAGGTACTCGAACGAGATGTCGGCGATGAGGTTCTGCGAGAAGTTCTCGTCGGCGTCGGCATCGGTGGTGTAGTTGCCGCCGACCACAATCTTGAACCGGTCGTCGAAGAGTGATTTCGACACCTTGTAGCTGTAATTCATCGCCGAGGCGCTTCCTACCCTGTCGAGCTGGTTGATGCCGAACGAGAGGTCGACCCCTTTGATGGTTTTTGCCGCCAGTGAGTTGAGCTGTGATTCGAGGAGGGAGAATAGGGGGTTGCCGCCCGAAGTGGCTTTTGTGCCTGGCCCGGTGTAGGTGCCGGTTACGAGCAGGTTCATGGCGGCGTTGGCGCGCTGCTCGGGGCTCATCGCTTTCAGCTCGTTCTCCACGGTGAGGTCGTCGGGGGTCGAGAGGTCGAAGACTACGTTCATGCTTTCGAGGGTGCCGGTCACTGTGAGTGCCACGTTGAAAGTCACCTGGCGGGTATCGGCCCCCGACTGGCTCACGTTGGCCTTGATTTCGTCGTTGGCTTTTATGTTGAGCACCGGATTCATCATCTCGCCGTTGAAGGCCACATAGGAGCCTTCCTCGAAGTTAAAGAGTTTCTCGCCCATCAGCGGCGGGGTGTAGCGTGCGAATCCCTGGTTGATGTTTATGCGTCCGGTGAAGCTCTCGTCGTTCATATAGTCCATGGAGTAGGTCACCGAGCCGTCGGCCTGGAGCTGCACGCGGTTCTTGCCGTCGGTGGAGAGATCCACGCCTATTGTGGAGCCTTGCGATATTTTCAGGCGAGCGTCGATATTCATGCGCATGGCCGTCTCGTTGATGCTGTCGGCTGCCGTCACGGCGGTGGTGTCGTTGAAGTTGACGAATTTCACCATATCCTGGTTGCTTTGGCGTGCGATTTCGTTGGTGAGGCCTGGCACAATGTAGGTGACGTTGGTGCCGGGGAGTATGTCGGCCTCGGCTGTGACGTTGAGATAGCGCATGTCGCCTTTGACGCGGGCGTCGAGGTCAACGAACGATTTGCCGTAGACGTCGGCCGAGCGTATGCGTTTGCTGCCTGTGAGCTGCATGTTGCGCGCCGCCATGGCGAGGTCCATCTTCATCAGGGCCAGGTCGGAGAGATCCACCCATCCGTTTATGGTGAGGGGATTCTCGTTGACGGCCTTGATGGCGAAGCTGTTGAACCGCACCATTGAGTTCACCACCGGTATGCTGTCGGAGGGGAGGGTGAGCTGTGTGCCGAGCATTGTGGGGGTCACGCCGGCGCTGTCGAAGGCGAGCCATCCGTTGAGCACGGGGGCGGTCATTTTGCCGTCGACATCCATCTGCCCCTGGAGGCGTCCGGCGAGGGTGGCTACACCCGGCGGGAGGAATGGATTGGCCACGGTGAGCGGCAGGTCGATTACCCGGAGGTCAAGCATTAAGGGATTTGCGAGGGTAGAGTCGTTGAGCGCTCCGGAGAGAGTCATCGCTTTCTTGCCGTCGATGCTCAGCGAGGCGTCGGCATGGAGCGCGCCGTTGGGGCGTGTGAGCACGTCGAGGTCAATGTTGAAATCGCCCACGCGCTGCCGGTCGTAGAAGAGGTCGGCCAGCGCCACTGTGCCTTTTCCGTTGATGTCTTTGCCGTCGAGGGTAATATCCATCTGCGCCGACAGATTCCCTTTCACCGGGGGGGCGAAGGGGTATAGAGCCACCCAGTCGGCCAGTTGTATATCCTTGAGATTAACGGTGAGCGCCTCCTGCGTGGAGTCTGACTCGTTGTGATGTGTGAGAATCTCAACCGTGCTCTTGTCGTTGTGGAGGTTGAGGTTGGCGTCGATATGGCGTGTGAGCAGGTTGTAGGTTATGATGTTGTCGCGGTTCACCTCCCACTCCTTGTAGCCGATGATGGGGTGGTAGGGCACGAAGCGGAGAGCCACGGTGTTTTCGTCGGGCATGTTGATTGTCGTACCGAATGAGAATCCGGTCTCGCCCTGTATATTCTGCTGTTTGAGCATGAGGCCGAATTTCTCAGGGCCTACGAACCCTTTTCCGTTGATGCGGGCAAAGGCGTCGAGGGTGCCCGGGCGGTTGTCGATGTTCGCCTCGTAGATGAGGAAGCGTCCGCGCTGGAAGAGGTTGAAGCTTAGAGAGTCGAGCCTTGTCTCGCCGGTGCGGAAATCAAGCAGAGAGGCACGGGCGGTGATGAGGGAGTCGTTGGCGGCGTGGAGCTGCATGCCGGAGAAACTCATGTCGAGGTCGAGCAGATAGTTGTGCAGCAGGTTGTCGTCGCCGGCCGAAACGTTGAGTGTGAACGGTGGCAGGGCGCGCTGTATTGAGTCAACCCGCACTATGCGGTCGGCGATGCAGCGGTCGATTATCGCAGAGGCGTCGGTGAATCCTCTGGCGAGAGTGCCGGCCGGTGCGGAGGAGCGGAATTCAGCATCAAGGTCGTGGTTGCGTAGTGTCACTGCCGTGGCGTTGCGGTCGGCTCCGATGTCAAGGAGCACGTCGTTGCCGTTGATTGTCATGGCCGGCATACGCCAGTAGAATTCGCTGACGTTGAGGCCGGCGCTGATGGCCGAGATGCGGTCGGGCATCGATGCGGATGATGCGCTTTTTGCCGTGCGGCCCCCTTTCTTTTTTGAAACAGGCTCCGGCGCCAGGAATTCCCTGAGCAGAGGGTATGCGCCGTCGGCGGCTACTGTGGCGTGGCCGCTGAAGCGTATGCTACCTTCGGAAATTTCGGGCGACAGCCCGAGGGCATGGAGGTTGAGGTTGCGTATGTCGCCGTCGATGTTCCATCGCAGCGAGTCGCCCAACAGGTTGCCGTCGGCCGAGAGAGTGAGGTTGGCGTCGCGGTTGGCCGAGGTGGCGGTCAGCGATGCGTTGCCGTCGGCCAGGGTGGCGCTGAGGGTAGCGTCGGCCAGGGTGTTGCCCCGGTATGTTACTTTGCGGAGGTCTATTCCGGCATCGATGCGGGTGCCTGGAGCGAACGGATCGAAGCCGTTGCCATCGACCTTCACTGTGGCGTCTATATCGCGTATGCCGAGGCCGGGCATTATGCTCTGCACGGGGAAGGTGTTGGCTTCAAGGTCGATGTCGTAGCCCTCGTTGCGGTTGTTCCACGAGGCTGTCAGCGCCACACCGCCTCCGGGCAGGGTGGCTTTCATTGAGCCGTCAATCAGCCCTCTTACGGCGTGCACCTCGCCATTTATGGCCAGTGGCGGAAAGTTCACGTCATGGCCTGTTTTTGCGTCAAGCAGCATGGGCTTCAGGAAGTTGCCGTTTCGCATGGTACCTGAAAGCGTGAGGCCGGCGCTCATGCGGTCTATTCCTGCCGTGAGACCGGATGCTTTGCCGCGTGCCGACACCTCAATGTGGCCGGGGATGCGCACCAGCAGTTGCCGCACGTTGATGTCGCGCGAGGCCACGCCGTCAATGTCGACTGCCGCCTCTATGCCGCTGTACGGCGGTAGCTGGGCCACAGTCGAAGTCATTGGGTATGGCACGAGTCGGCGCAGGTCGTCGTTACTGATGCCTGCGGTAAGGCGCAGCGCCACCGGAGTGTCCGTAATAAGCATTGTATCGCCTGGGGCTGCCATCCCCATCATGCCGTCGACGGCGATGCGCGAAGAGGGGGTGGTGACGATGAAGTCGCTGACCTGCATCTTCACCGAGTCCATGTCGAAAAGCCCGGCGGCCTGCAGGGGCACGCCGCAACGCTCGCGCGCTGAAATGCGGCGCACAGGGGCATGTACCTCCGTTGCGCGGTTGCGGAACGAATCTACCTCGATTTCAATCTCCGAGGCCTGTATGTATTCGGGGTCGAAAGCCTGCGACGGCGGTGTGTGGCCGCGCAGGGCATAGAGAGCCCGGCTGCCGGTAAGGCGCACTTTTGTGGCGGTGACGGTCCATGGTGTCGTGGCGGCGGTGTCGGGTACCACATAGGCTTTTACGGGGTATGAGGCGATGTATTCCGGTGAGTTATAGATGTATTCGGCATCGGCGCGGCTCACTTCGATGCTGTCGGCTTTCACAGTGTTGTGACGCATGTCGACCTCCGCCCCTGAGAGCGAGGCCGCCGCCACGGTGCAGCTAAGCCGGTCAATCATCGGCTCGAGCTGCATCATGTAGTCGACTTCCGTAAGTGACGCTTCGCCGAGGGTTATGTGCCAGTTGACCGGCACACTGTCGGCTGTGGCCGGCGGAGGCACGCTGTCGGGCTTCATGAGGATTTTCACTTTGGCTCCGGCGGCGGTGATTTTCGATATGTCGATTCGCTGCGACTGGAGGCGGATTCCGGCACCGTCGATGACGGCGTCGCGGAGTGCCGCCGTGAGGTACATTGTGGAGTCGGGGGTGCCGATGCGGATGTCGGCTCCGCGTGCCTGTATGCTCCGGCCGTATATTTCGCCGCGAAGTATGGGGCTTGGATCGATTTCAATCCGGGCATATGCGGCCTCGATTCCCATCCCCGGGGTCTGCATCGCCACGGAGTCGACCGTGAGTGTGAGGGGGAATGTGAGACGTGCCTGCTTGACGCTCAACTGCATGTCGCTCCCTTTGTTGATTTGCTTAAGGGCGATTTTCAGAGCGAGGTCCTGCACCGGCGGCACATATATCAGCGCGAACAGAAGCACCACCAGACCGATAAGTCCGGCGATGCACCATAGCACTCCGCGTGCGATTTTAGCCCCTGTGCTCCTGCGTTTTTTCGCATTTTCGCCTGGAGAGGGGGTCGGGGGAGTGGTATTGTCGTTATGAGTCTGCGCCATGTGATGTTGCCTCGAAATAAACAGTTGATAAACGTGTGATGAAACGGCCTTGCAAGCCGATATGTCATATTAACACATTTCAGCGGCAGTTGGTTTGTGGCTATGGATGCCACACGCTGAAGTTTTTTCGCGATGTCAGATGGAGAGTTGCGAGAAGCGTTTTATGCGGCGCAGATAGTGGTCGATGAGAATGTTGCGGCGCTGCATCGGTTCGCGAAGCAGGTTGCGCGAGGGGTGTGCCGTGTAGTCGCGGCGCATGCGTCGGAAATCGCGGTGGGCGCGGAGTATCGCCGCGGCGTTGGCGAAATCGAATGATGCCGTGAATTTCAGCCATGCCACAGTGTCGAGCAGGCGGCGGCGCAGCAGCGTGGCGCGCAGGTCGGCGGCGGGGAGGTTCTTGTGGAGCAGCAGCAGGTTGTTACGGAAATTAAGGTAGGTCTTGCGGGGATTGGAGGCCGGCAACGAGCCTCCGCCGAGGTGATATACGTGCGACTGCGGCACTACGGCTATCTCTTTGCCCTTAAGGTGTATGCGCCAGCAGAGGTCTATTTCCTCCATGTGTGCGAAGAATCCGGCGTCAAGGCCGCCGGCCTCAAGATATAATGCGGTGGGCACCATCAGGGCGGCGCCTGAGGCCCAGAACACGGGGCGCACATCGTCGTACTGACCGTTGTCGGCTTCCACTTCGGCGAATATGCGGCCGCGGCAGAAGGGGTAGCCGTTGCGGTCGATGAATCCCCCCGACGCTCCGGCATATTCAAATTTGCCCGGCTCGGCGTCACTCAGCAGCTTTGGCTGGCAGGCTCCGCATCCGGGGTGACGTTCCATGTATTCCACCAGCGGCTCAAGCCATCCGGCAGGTGTGCGCACGTCGGAGTTGAGGAGCACGGTGTATTTGTAACCCTGCTCCATGGCCCACCGGAGGGCTTTGTTGTAGCCCTCGGCAAATCCGTGGTTTTCAGTGAAGCGCAGAAGTTCCACCCCAGGGAAGTCCCGCTCAAGCAATTGCACCGAACTGTCGGTGGAGCCGTTGTCGGCCACTATCACCCGGCCAAATGCCGGATTGGTGCCCTCAGCCACCGAGGGGAGGTATTTCGGAAGGAGTTTCTTGCCGTTCCAGTTAAGGATTATGACGGCACATATAGGCCTGCGGGAGTCATCGGTTTTCATCTTGGGGAGTCGTTACGGGGTTTTTCCATCGTTTGTGCGACCACAGCCATCCGGCGGGTTCGCGCTCTATGGTGGTCTGGAGCATGGCGGCATACCGTGAGGTGATTTCACTTTCGGGCAGGGAGGCAGGCGAATCGGCAATCAGCCGCATGTCAATGTGATAGTGCCCGCGGCGGGTTTTGTGCATGTCCCAGTATACAACGGCGGCGTCAAGTCGGCGTGCCACTGTCTCCGTGCCTGTAATCATGGCTGTGGGGTGGTTGAGAAACCGTGTGATATATCCCGGGTCGCCGGCCGAGGGGTGTTGGTCGCTCATGAAGCCTGTGATGGTGGCAATCCCTTTTTTACGGTAGCGCAGCAGATCGAGGAAGGCTACTTTTTTAGGGATGGAAACCGCGCCGAATCGGCTGCGCAGGCGCAGCATCAGAGCGTCGGCCCAGCCGTTGCGCAACGGCCGGTAAATCTGGCAGAAAGCCGTGGAGTGGCTCCGAGCCATGCTGCTCCAGAGTGTTATCGACGGCGCCCATTCCCAGTTGAAGCAATGCGAGAAGTATGCCACAACGGGGCGCCCCCGGCTAAGCCATGAGTCCACGAGTGCGATGTCGGCAGGGTTATAGGTCATGCGGCGCTTCATCTGCCGGTCGGAGATATGGAGCAGTTTCACCGTCTCTACAATCTGGTCGGCCAGGTTGTGGTAAAACCGGCGGGCTATTGCATTGAGCTCTCTGTCGGTGCGGTCCGGAAATGATTCGCGCAGGTTGCAAAGAACTGTTTTCTTGCGGTAGCCCCACAGGTAGTACATTATAACGAATACCACGTCGGCCAGGCCGTAAAGGAGCCATAGCGGCAGCAGGGCGGCCAGGTGCAGCAGGCCGTCGACGGGGAGATATTTCAGGCGCGAGGCATCCATCAGAGTTATATGATTTTTCCGGATATCAGTGGGTCTTCGCCGTCGTAGTCGCTGATTTCCAGCAGTTCCACATCCACGATGCTGTTTGATGCCGCACCGTCGGATGTGAATCGCACTTTGAGATAGTTGTCGGTGTGACCTGTCGCCATACCTTTGTCATCTACGGTCTCTATCAGCACCGGGCGTACAGTGCCGATAAAACGGCGGGCATATTCTCCGGCGCGTTCTTCGGAGAAACGGAGCATTGTGTTAGTGCGCCGATGTTTCTCCTGCTGGGACACTATGTGGTCGATTTCCAGTGCTTTGGTGCCCGGACGTTCGGAGTAGGGGAATACGTGCAGCCTTGTGATGGGCAGCGATCTGACGAACTCGAGCGAGCGCAGGAATTCCTCTTCGGTCTCGCCGCGCGCGCCCACAATGAGGTCGATGCCGATGAATGCGTCGGGCATCACGCGGGCTATCCGCTCGATGCGCGAGCGGAAGAGCGCGGTGTCGTAGTGCCGGTGCATCAGGCGCAGCACTGTGTCTGAGCCGCTTTGGAGCGGTATGTGGAAGTGCGGCATGAAAGCGCGCGAGGAGGCGCAGAAGTCGATTATCTCATCGGTCAGGAGGTCGGGTTCGATTGATGAGATGCGGTAGCGGTCGATGCCCTCCACAGAGTCGAGGGCGCGGATAAGGTCAAGGAATGTCTCGCGTTGCGGGGCGTCGCTTCGTTTGCCGAAGTCGCCTATATTCACGCCGGTGAGCACTATCTCCCGGCCCCCTTCGGCGGCTGCCGCGCTTGCCTGCTCCACGAGCGACTCTATGGTGGCAGAGCGGCTTCGGCCTCGTGCGGCGGGGATGGTGCAGTAGGTGCACCAGTTGTCGCATCCGTCTTGCACTTTCAGGAAAAACCGTGTGCGCTCGCCGCGCGAGCAGGATGGGGTGAAGGTGTTGATTTCGCGTGAGGGCACAACGGCCGTCTGGGGCTTGCGCTCGGCGATGAAACAGTCAAGGAGCGCTCCAAGCTCACCTTTGCGGTCGTTGCCGGCCACTACGGCCACGCCATCAAGGGATGCCACCTCCGAGGGCTTGAGCTGTGCGTAGCATCCTGTCACCACGATTGCAGCCTTGGGATAGCGTCGGTGCAGCGAGCGGATTGTCTGTCGGCATTTTTTATCGGCCATCTCGGTGACGGAGCATGTGTTGACCACCACAATGTCGGGTTGTTCGCCCAGACTCACACGACGTATGCCGCGCGCGGCGAATTCGCAGGCCACCGTTGAGGTTTCCGAGAAATTCAGCTTGCAGCCGAAGGTGTGGTAGAGGGCTTTGAGCGTGCCGAATGTGGAGTCGCTGATCATTTTGACGGGGAAATATATGAGTCCTTGAAGCCGAGGAAGTAGAGCACTCCGTCGATGCCGATGGTCGAGATTGACTGGCGGGCCGATTCCTTGACCTTGGGTTTGGCGTGGAAAGCTATGCCCAGGCCAGCGGCCGAGAGCATGGGGAGGTCGTTGGCACCGTCGCCCACGGCAATTGTCTGAGCCATGTCTACGTTCTCCACCTGTGCTATCAGTCTGAGCAGCTCGGCCTTGCGGCGGCCGTCGACCACCTCGCCGACATAGCGGCCGGTCAGCTTGCCATCCATGACTTCCAGCTCGTTGGCATACATATAGTCGAAGCCGAACTTGCGTTTGAGATATTCTCCGAAGAATGTGAATCCGCCGGAAAGGATTGCCGTCTTGTAGCCGGTGCGTTTGAGCACCTCCATCATGCGTCCTACGCCTTCAGTGATAGGGAGCCGCTCGGCTATTCCTTCCATCACGTTGACATCAAGCCCCTTGAGCAGAGCCACGCGTTCGCGGAAACTCTCGGTGAAATCGATTTCGCCACGCATGGCGCGCTCGGTTATCTCGCGCACTTTTTCACCCACGCCCGCGCACTCGGCGAGCTGGTCGATGCATTCGGTCTGGATGAGAGTGGAGTCCATGTCGAAGCATATCAGGCGGCGGCAGCGGCGGTACATTGTATCCTCCTGGA
This sequence comes from Muribaculaceae bacterium Isolate-013 (NCI), assembly GCA_004102785.1. Lineage (GTDB taxonomy): Bacteria > Bacteroidota > Bacteroidia > Bacteroidales > Muribaculaceae > UBA7173. The sequence continues at coordinate 25,652 of SCEJ01000024.1, read as the reverse complement.
GCGATATGTCGAACGCCTCGTCGGCGGCGATGCGCATGAAGCGGCTCTGCATCTCCTCGCGGTCGAGCGGAGTGCCTCGCACGGAAAATTCAATGCATGCTTTTGCGGAGTGGTCGTCGGCGCTGTCGGTCTGGTCGGTTCCGACGTTCAGCGGCGGGCGGCCGGTGAGGCGCTGTATGGCGTCGATGTTCAGCCCCTGTTCGGCTATGACCTCGGCCACGAGGGCAATGTGCCGCGCGGTTAGCTGCCGTCCGAGCAGGGTTATGATCCAGCGGTTTTTCCCCTGGCGGTTGACCCATGATTCGTAAGCCTCGATTGTGACGGGGGTGAAGCGTATTTTCACCTGGAGGTCGTAGGCTTTGAAAAGGAGGTCCTTCATAATCTCGCCCGACACATCCGAGGTGGTGCGGAAGAGTATGCCCAGCGAGAGGTTGTGGTGTATGTCGGCCTGGCCTATGTCGAGCACGGTGGCGTCGTATTTTGCCAGGATTGATGTCAGTGCGGCAGTGACACCCGGGCGGTCGTGCCCGGATATATTGATGAGGATCAGTTCGAGATCCGGCTTGAGTGATTCGGTCATTTCACGCGGATTTTGTCGCCGGGCTGCAGGTTGTTGCCTTTCTTTCCGTTGAGGCGTTGCAGCTCCTTGACTGTTGTGCCGTTACGCTTGGCGATACGCGAGAGGGAGTCGCCGGGCTTTACGGTGACTGTTTTTGTTGTATTCTTTTTTTTCTTGGTGTTCTTTTTTTTCTTGGCAGCCTGAGCTTTCTTTGTTGTGGCGGCTTTGGCGGTCTGGGCCTGTTGCTGTTTGCTGCGTGAGGTCTGGAAAGAGGATGCCACATTGTCGGAGGCGGCACTCTTTGCCGAGGCCGGCTCTGTTGCGGCCGGCTGTGTGGCCTCTGAAGCTCCGGGTGTCTCTGCGACAGCAGCCTCGGTGTTTCCGCAGGGCACCGGTGCCGAGGCGTCGTTCTTTACAAGAAGCTGGTCATCAGGGGCGGGCTGAGCCGGGGTTTCGGAGGGCTTGAACACACGCTTTGAGGTCACAACCTTGAGCTTCTGGCCGCGGCGCGGCTTGGAGATGTTTCCGTTGGCCTGCTTGAGGCTCCAGAGTGTCACGCCGTAGCGCTGGGCAATCGATGCCATTGTCTCACCCTTTTTCACGGTGTGGTAACGCACCTGCTCGGTTGTCACCCATTCGCCCTGCTGCGAGGAGGCATCGCTGACGGTGGCGGGCGATGTCTCGGAGGCCGGTTCTACGATTTCGCGGCGCGCATAGCGGTCGGAGTCATGTCCTACAATGGCGTCCTCGCTTATTATATAGGAGTAAATCTGGTTGGCGGGGAGCACAAGCGAGTATTCGCGGATGTCGCCCGGTATCACCTGCTGGCGGTATTGCGGGTTGAGGATTTTGAGCTGCTCGACCGGAATCTGCAGCACATCGGCAATCTGCTGGAAATGCACGCGGCGGTTCACATGCACCGAGTCGGTAAGAATGGGACGTTTTGCCAGGGCGGGCGAGATGTTGTGCTTGTTGTAGTAGGTCATCACGTAGGTGGCCGCGATGAAGCCGGGCACATAGCCGCGGGTCTCGCGCGGCAGATAGGGGTAGATGGCCCAGAAGTCTTTCTTTTCGGGATTGTTTTCGGATGCGCCTGCGCGGCGGAGTGCTTTGTTCACGTTGCCCGGGCCGCAGTTGTAGGCGGCGATGGCCAGCGACCAGTCGCCGTAGATGTCGTAGAGCTGGCGCAGGAAGCGGGTTGCGGCCTCGGTGGAGCGGATAGGGTCGCGGCGCTCGTCAACGAGGGTGTTCACTTCCATTCCGAGTCCGCGTGCGGTGGGGAGCATGAGCTGCCACAGACCTGTGGCGCCGGCGCGCGACACGGCGTCGGGGTCGAGGGCCGACTCTATGATGGGAAGATATTTCAGTTCGTGTGGAAGCCCCTGGCGCTCGAGAGCCTCTTCAAAAATCGGCATGTAGTAGAGGCTCATGCCGAGCATGGTCTCCACAAGCGAGCGGCGCCGCTGGGTGTAGAGGTCGATGTACTGGCGCACCACCGAGTTATAGGGCATCTCGATGGTGGTGGGTATGGCTCCGAGACGCTTTATCAGTTCTTCGTCGGAAACCTCCACATCCGGACGCGAGTCGGCGTTCTGGTCGAGAGCGGTGTAGGTCTGGATGTACCAGTTCTGCATCATTTTGTGGGTGTCGGTCTCCACGCTTTCCGGAAAAACGATGGTGGAGTCGTTGATGTGCTGCGCAATCTGGAGCACCGAGGGTTTGGCCGACGCGGTGAATGCTGCTGCGGCTACGGCGGCTCCTGCCAGTATTTTTTTGAAACAGTTCATACTAATCGAAAAACATTTTTGATGGCGCTCAGAAGTTGAGGGCCCAGGTCATTCCCACCGACGGGAGGGTGTTGCGCCCGTCCTGAATCAGCGACGGAACCACGTCCATCGACAAGTCGGGCGATATGTCGAAATGGCTCAGCGAGGCGTCGACGTAGGCATCGACCATCGCCAGCAGGTACACGCCCACCATGCCGATAATGCACAGGTCGCGGTTGCGGCGGAAGTAGTTGCGTCGCGAACGGAGCACGCTCTGCAGCCATGTTTTGTCGATGTCGTCTTCGTTGACGTTCGGGGCGAAGAGGTCCATATAGCTTTTTGTCGACGGGTCGTTGTCGAGCAGGTCGCGGTAGGCGTTGGTGTAGTCGGTGAGCATGGTGTTGTTCCAGTCGGTGGCATATGCCAGGCCGAGGTATCCCCCCACGATAATCGGCAGTTTCCAGTAACGGCGGTTGTAAATCTGCCCGAGTCCGGGGAAGAGAGCCGACATCCATACCGCTCTTGTCGGGTCGGGAGTGAATTCGACTTCGCGCGGCTCCCATTCGTCGGCTTTGGCTTTTGGGAAAGGCGCTATCGAGTCAGGCTCGAGAGCACCGAGGGCTTCCCCCGCGGTAAGCACCGGCACTGAGTCGGCGGCGATGATGCGCAACGAGTCGCCCGCGGCCGAGAATTCATCGGTGATTACCTCGGCGCCCTGGCCCAGCGGAGCCGGGGCAAGGATGGTGTCGGGCATCTCCACCGGCGAGTGCGGCACCCCTTTGGCCGGGCGTGCCACTCCGCGCGCCGCGCTGCGCTGCGCTGCTGCTGCCTGCCCGCACAGCAATACAAACAGCACCACCACTGCCGCTTTAAAGGCTGTGATGGCTGATGCGCTGTGCGGGATTATTGATATATAGCGTTTTCGCAAGGATGGGATGCGCTGGAAATTCATTGGCACTTCAGCTCGGCGCCCTTTGCCCGGATGTTATTCCGTGGCTGCGGCGGCCGCTTGTATGGCGCAAATTTAGCAAATTTTCACCACCCCTGCAAACCGCCGCGCCCGGGTGGCGGCTCCTCTAACATTTTTTAAATCTATTGAAATCCGTTTTCGCTGAATAGTTACAATCCATTGCTCACTGCAGTTCGGGAAACCGTATGGCGACGAGGCGGAGCGAGTCGGCTTCGGCCACCACCAGGAGTGCGCGCACGTCGGGGCGGTTGCGGATAAGAGCTTCGGCCGCGGCATGGTCTGAGGCCATGCATGCAGTTGCGATAGCGTCGGCGGTGGCGCAGTCGGGGGCGGCAATTGTGGCGGATACAAGAGGCGTCTGTACGGGCCGGCCGGTTACCGGCGATATGGTGTGGCCGCGGCGCACTCCGGCAGAGTCGGTGAGAAAATTGCGGTAGTTGCCTGAGGTGGCTATGCCGCATCCGGTGAATTCGGCCACACACATGGCCCGGTGCATGGCATCGTTTTCCGGCACGGGGGCGTCGACCTGCACTCGCCACATGCCGGCGCGAGGGTTATTGCCTGAGAGAGCCATCTCGCCGCCGATTTCCACCATATAGTCCGTGCACCCGTTGCGGCGGAGCATCTCACCGATTAGGTCGCATCCGAGCCCTTTTGTCACTGCCGAGAAGTTGAAGGTTGTGGCCGGTGATTTCTTTATCATCCTGCCGTTGTCGATGCGGCAGTCGCCGATGCCTGTGGCGGCGAGCGCCGAATCGATCTGAGCCTGTGTGGGGGAGGGGAGACGTCCGTCGGCCGGGTGGCCTGTGTAGCCGAATCCCCAGAGGTTTACCAGCGGCGACACCGTGGGGTCGAACGCGCCCCGGCTTTCGCGGCAGATTTCCTGCGATATGGCCGTCACACGGTCAATCATAGGGTCGGTGGTGTTATCCTCATTTCTGTTTATCAGTGATATACGCGACTGCGGATTGAACGGTGACAGCGACATCTCCACCTTTCGGAATACCTCCTGGATGGAATCGCCCAGGTCACGGTCGGAAAAATATGTGATGTTGTATTGTGTGGCCCATACGGCGCCGCTGTTTTTGCGCCATTCATCCTTGCGGGAGCAGGAAGTGCCGGCCGCCACGGCCGCTATGATGACAAGTAAGTGGAGCAAACGATTCATAAGTTGCTTAAGTCGGTGATATGTGGACAAAGTTACGAACTTCCGGGCAATATTCAATAGCATCGCGACGTTATTGAAAAAGTAAAGTATGGAAAGAAAAAACGGTGGAATGTCGCGCTTTTTGGCTGCGGCGGTGGCTTTCGTAGCCCTCGCCGCTGTGTTCGCGGGCTGTTCTCCGAAGAAGAACAATGCCGCCACCCGCAATTATCAGGCATTCATAACCCGCTACAACATATATTATAACGGCGACACACATTACAAGGAGACCTTGAAGGAGATGGAGTCGGCATACGAGGACGATTACTCGCGCCTGATGTTTATCCATCCGGCGGCCGCGAAAGCTGACGAGCGCGCTCCCCAGCCAAGCGGCAACTTCGACCGCTCGATAGAGAAGGCTCAGAAAGCCATACAGTTGCGTTCCATAAAGAAGAAGCCGAAAAAGAAACAGGGGAAGGCATCCGACCCCAGGCAGAAGGAGTGGCTCAAGCGCGATGAATACAATCCTTTTCTGCACAACGCCTGGATGATGATGGGGCGCAGCCAGTATATGAACGGCGATTTTCTCGGCGCGGCATCCACATTCTTCTACGTGTCGAAGCATTTCACATGGCTGCCTGCCACCGTCACCGAGTCGCGGCTGTGGGAGGCACGCTCTTATTGCGCTCTCGACTGGCTCTTCGAGGCCGAGTCAATCCTCACACGCATAAAGCCCGACCAGCTTGTGAACAAGGAGGTAAGGATGCTCTATTACACTGCATACACCGACTTCTACGTCAAGAGCCAGGAGTGGACCAAAGCCATAGAGATGCTGCGGCAGGCCATACCGCTCACATCGGGGAGCCAGAAAACACGCCTGAATTTCCTCCTTGGGCAACTCCTCCAGCGCACCGGCGACAACGCCGGGGCCTACAAGGCATACGCCAGGGCAGGAGCGTCGAACTCGGCCGGATACCGCACCAAATTCAATGCCCGCATCAAACAGAGCGAGGTCTACACCGGCTCCGACATAGAGCCGGAGGTGAAGGCTTTGCGGCGCATGGTGCGCTATGACCGCAACAAGGAGTATCTCGACCAGGTGTATTATGCCATCGGCAACCTCTATCTCAGCCGCGGCGACACCACTCAGGCCATTGAGAACTATGAGCTTGCAGTGGAGAAATCGACCCGCTCGGGGATTGACAAAGCCATAGCGCAGCTCACCCTCGGCGGACTTTACTACGACCGGCACCTCTATGCCAAGGCCCAGCCATGTTATTCGGAGGCGATGTCGCAGATTCCGGAAACATGGCCCGACTACCGCACGCTGAAACGTCGCTCCGACGTGCTCGATGAGCTTGCCGTGTATTCGCAGAATGTGGAGCTGCAGGACTCCCTGCTGAGGCTTGCAGCCATGACTCCGGAGCAGCAGCTCCAGGTTGTCAACAGGATTATCGACGAACTCAAGAAGAAAGAAAAGGAGGAAGCCGATGCCGCCGCCCGCGAGGAGTTCCTGGCGCAGAACGATCAGAACGGCCTTCAGGACAACAAGACACAGACTTTTACAATGAATAACGGCGACGATTCATGGTATTTCTACAATACCGCCGCCAAGAATTCCGGCCGCACCGAGTTTCAGCGCCGCTGGGGTAACCGCAAACTTGAGGACGACTGGCGCCGCCGCAACAAATCCTCGTTCAATTTCAACGATTTCGACTCTCCGGCCGACGGTGATGAGACTGACGGCGAGACTGAGGGGGACGAAGCCCCGGCCGACACCGTAGCCGAGAATCCCGAGCTGGCCAAGCGTGAGCAGGACCCCCACTACCCCGAGTACTATCTCCGGCAGATTCCGAAGACAGACCTCGAGAAACAGACCTCTAATGATATCATACAGGAGGGGCTCTACAACATGGGTGTGATTCTCAAGGACAAGATGGAGGATTTCCCTGCATCGGAACAGGAATTCGAGGAGCTGTTGCGCCGGTATCCCGACAATATCTACCGCCTCGACGCCTACTATAACATGTATCTGATGTACATGCGCGCCGGCAACCGTGCGAAGGCCGAGAAATACCGTCAGCTCATACTCACCGACTTCCCCGAATCGGGTTACGGCATAGCGATGCAGGACCCCGACTATATCGAGCAGTTGCGACGTATGCAGCAGGTGGAGAACCAGTATTACGACCAGGCTCTCGAAGCTTACCTCGACAACCGCAACCGCGATGTGCACGCCATTTACTCCACTGTGGCACGCGATTATCCGCTGACAAAGCTTATGCCCAGGTTCATGTTCCTTGAAGCGCTGACTTATGTCAGTGACCGCAAGCCCGACGAGTTCAACGCCACTCTCCGCGAGATGCTTGAACGCTATCCCGACACCGACCTGGCTCCGTATGCCTCCTCATATCTAAAGGGTATGGCGCAGGGGCGCGAGCTGCAGCAGGGGCTGGGCAACATGCGCGGGATGCTGTGGGATATAAAACTGGGAACCGACTCGGTGTCTCCCTCCGGCGAGCCTGTGGAGTTCACAATCAATCCGCGTGAAGAGCAGCTCCTGGTGCTCCTCTTCCCAACGGATGTGATTTCGCAGAACGCGCTGCTATATAATATAGCCCGCCATAACTTCACATCCTTCATGGTGAAGGATTTTGATCTGGAGCAAATGAACTTCGGACGCCTCGGACTCCTTATAATAAAAGGATTCGACAATATCGATGAAATCAACCATTACCTGAAAGTACTCAACGAGAGCAGTCAGCTCAGACTCCCTGCCGAGGTGCGTCCGGTGGTTATTTCAAAGGCGAACTTCGACAAGATGCTGCAGTCGGGGCGGTCGTTTGACGACTACTTCAACTATATGCGCGACAAGACCTACGAGGAAACCCAGCAGAGCGTTCTGCCGGAAGAACTCATCGAGTCCCTGCGCGAGGCCGAGGAGGCCGAGGCTGCCGCGAAGCCATCAGAAAGCTCAGAGAGCTCAGAGCACTCTGAGCACTCCGAGATCTCTGAGCCCTCAGAGAAATCCGAGCCCTCCGAACCTGTTGCCGCCCCTCACCCTGCCGCCCCTCAGCCGGTGTTACCCGACTACCCCGAAGGCTCGGAAGGTGACGACCCTCTGCTCGACTGAACCTGCCAACCGTAAAAATTTTTGCCATGAGTGAATATTCGATACTCTGGGCCGACGATGAGATTGATCTACTGAAGCCCCACATACTGTTCCTACGCTCAAAAGGGTATGAACCGGTGACGGTCAACAATGGCCGTGACGCGCTCGAGCTTGTGGAGAACCGCCATTTCGACCTGGTGATTCTTGACGAGAACATGCCCGGGCTCACCGGCCTGGAGACTCTCCAGCGTATCAAGGAAATCGCACCGCAGACCCCGGTGATAATGATTACCAAGAGCGAGGAGGAGAATATCATGGACCAGGCTGTGGGCAACAATATCGCCGACTATCTCATAAAGCCGGTGAATCCGATGCAGATTCTAATGTCGATTAAAAAGAATCTGCATAGCGAGAAACTTGTGTCGGAAACCACCGCGCAGGACTACCGCCAGGAGTTCATGAATATTTCGCAGATGATAAACTCGGCGGCGTGCATCGATGACTGGTATCATCTATATGAGAAACTCGTGGCATGGGAGCTGCGCCTGGCACAGACCGATACGAATATGGACGAGATGCTGCGCCAGCAGAAGGCCGAGGCCGATACGGAGTTTTTCAAGTTCGTGCGCCGCAACTACGAGGACTGGATCACAGACCCTTCCGACGACTCAAGGCCTGTGATGAGTCACGAGATTTTCAGAAATGAGGTATTTCCGCTCCTTGACGCAGGCGAGAAGGTATACTTTGTGCTCATCGACAATTTCCGTCTTGACCTGTGGCTTTCGGTAAAACATATGCTTTCGGAGTTTTTTACCGTGGAGGAGAAGCTCTACACGTCGATACTCCCCACTGCCACCCAGTATGCCCGCAACGCCATCTTCTCGGGGCTGATGCCGCAGGAGATAGCGAGGATGTTTCCGCATCTGTGGGTCGACGAGGATGAGGACGAGGGGAAGAACCTCAACGAAAGCGAGCTGATATCATCACTTTTCAGCCGCTACCGCCGCCAGTGCAAGTTCTCATATAATAAAATCAATGACTCCACCGGGGGCGAGCGTCTGCTGCGAGAATTCTCGAATCTCGACAAGAACCAGCTTAATGTGGTGGTGGTCAACTTTATCGATATGCTGTCGCACGCGCGTACGGAGAGCCGTATGATTCGCGAGCTGGCGCGCACCGATGCCGCCTACCGGTCGCTGGCCGAGTCGTGGTTCCGCCATTCCACCGCCCTGGAGCTTTTCCGCCGTATGGCCCGCTCCGGAGCCAAGGTGATAGTGACCACCGACCACGGCACTGTGCGGGTTGACAATCCGGTGAAGGTGGTGGGCGACAAGAATACCAACACCAACCTGCGGTATAAGGTCGGGAAGAATCTCGGCTACAATGCCCGGCAGGTGTATGAGGTGAAGCGTCCGCAGGCTCTGGGGCTTCCGGCGCCCAATGTATCTTCGGCATATATCTTTGCCGGCAACAATGATTTCTTCGCCTATCCCAACAACTATAACTATTACGTGCAGTATTACACCGACACCTTCCAGCACGGCGGTATCTCGCTCGAGGAGATGCTGGTGCCTCTGGTTACCCTCTCTCCGAAATGACCGGAAGAGAAACATCAGCGAAGTTGCCAGGTCATTAAACACCCTCTAAAAATATATTGAACAGTTACTTATGAACCGAACCATTACCATAGCATCCGAGGCCGACCTTGAGCGTGCGGCCGGAGAATTTGTGTCGCTCATGGGCGACGAGACCGTATATGCCTTCAACGGCCCCATGGGCGCCGGCAAAACCACGTTTATCCGGGCTCTGGTGCGTGCCCTCGGCGTAAACGACGACGAGGCCAGTTCGCCGTCGTTTTCAATCATCAACGAATACCGCTCCGACACCACCGCCGAACTGATATATCATTTCGATCTCTACCGGCTGGAGAGTGTGGAGGAGGCTCTTGAAATCGGTGTGGAGGATTACTTCGATTCGGGCGCCCTGTGTCTGCTGGAATGGCCCGAACGGATAGAGGCGCTTCTGCCCGATGATACTGTGATTGTGGATATCGCGGTGAATCCCGACGAATCGCGCACACTCACTCTGCGCAATGCCGCCGATGAATGATTCTGCGGCCGGAGGATGTATGCTCCGCGGTGAGCCTCACCCGGTGGAGATTGCCGCCTCGCTGACCTCGACCAACACTGTGATGAAGGAGCGTGCCGCCACGTTGCCTCACGGCTATACGCTTGCGGCCAGAAGCCAGACGGCCGGACGCGGACAGCGCGGCAATAGCTGGGAGTCGTTGCCCGGGCGTAACCTTACATTCTCCATCCTTCTGCGGCCGGAGCATATCGCTCCGGCGCGGCAGTTTGTTATATCGGAGGCTGTGGCGCTCGGCATCGCCGGGGTGATTGACCGTTACCTTCCGCAGGGGATGACGACGGCGATAAAGTGGCCTAACGATATTTATGCCGGCGACCGGAAAATCTGCGGCATCCTCATAGAGCACACGCTCGGCACCTGCTCCGGCATCACATACACGGTGGCCGGCGCCGGAGTGAATATCAATCAGGAACGTTTCTGCTCCGATGCACCCAACCCGGTATCGCTCCGCCAGATTACCGGTGTGGAATATGAGCTTGACACGCTGCTGAGTGAGTTTGCCGACAACATCATCGGCGAGTTTGAGGGGGCCGACACCACCGACGCCGCTGCGGCTGAGGCCCTGCACCGCCGGTTTATGGCGCGAATGTGGCGTAACGACGGCGCGATGCACCCCTTCCGGCTCCCTTCCGGTGAGGTTTTCATGGCGTCGGTGGCATCGGTAGCCCCCGACGGACGTCTTACTCTTGTTGACCGCGACGGGGTGGCTCGCCATTTTTATTTCAAAGAGGTTGCGTTTGTGCTTTGATTTTACGCTGAAATTCGTAATTTTGCATTTCACCGATTACGCAAATGGCAAAGACTGACAATAACCCGGCCGAAGGAAAGGCCGCCAAGCCGCTTTTCTCGATTATTACCGTAACTTTCAACGCGGAGGATACAGTGGGGGTCACGCTCGCCAGTGTGCGTTCGCAGACCTGTACCCTCTACGAGCACCTGATAATCGACGGCGCCTCCACCGATTCCACTCTCGCTCTTTGCCGCGACGGCGCCACGGAGCGTCAGCGCCTTTTTTCAGAGCCTGACCGCGGGCTGTATGATGCGATGAACAAGGGGATAGTGCGGTCGGCCGGAAAATATCTGATTTTCCTTAATGCCGGCGACACATTCCATTCTTCGTCCACGCTCCAGAAAATCGCCAACACCATCATCTCCGAAAACTATCCCGGGGTGGTCTACGGCCAGACCGATATCGTTGACGCGGCGCGGCACAAAGTGGCCGACCGGCATCTGATGGCTCCTGAAAAACTCTCGCTGAAGAGTTTTGCCGAAGGGATGGTGGTGTGTCACCAGGCGTTTGTGGCGCTCAGGCGCATAGCCGGGCATTTCGATACCGGTTACAGATTTTCGGCCGACTATGAGTGGTGTATCCGCGTGTTGCAGCATTCTCGCCATAACGTGCTGATTCCGGAGACTATCGTAGACTATCTCGCCGAAGGGGTCACCACACGCAACCGCACGGCCTCGCTGCGCGAGCGCTTCCGCATCATGTGCCGTTATTACGGCGTGCTCCCCACGGTGTGGCGCCATCTGAGATTCATACCCCGTTTCCTGCGGCGCCGCCGGCAGGAGAAGGCTTTTTCTTGAACGTTTTCTGAAATGATAATACTCAACACCACATTTTTTGCCGAAGAGGCTGTTGCTCCGGAGCTGCTGGCGTGGCTCCGCAATGTATATGAGAAGGCGGTGGAGGCCGCCGGACTTTTCACCGGTGTAGAACTGGTGCGTGTGCTTGAGCCGTCGGAGCCCGGAGCCGTAAGTTTCGCCTGCCGTTGCGGATGCGGCTCGCTTGATGCCGCACGTTCCTGGCATGATTCCTCGGCCGTGCTGGTCAGGGATGAACTTAAGCAGCGCTGGGGTCAGCGAGTGCTCTGGTTCTCCACATACATGGAGCGCCTATGAAACAGGGGAGGTCGGAAGTGCTGGGAGTGGGTGCGGCCCGCTCCGGCGCCGAGTGGGATAAGGTGTATATCGGCATCGACCCAGGCACCAGTGTGATGGGCTACGGCATTCTTGGCATAAAGGGACGCAATCCGTCGATGATTGCAATGGGGGTGATAAAGCTGTCGCGCTTCGACAGCCATTACCTCCGTCTGCGCCATATCCATGAGCGGGTGTCGGCCCTGGTGGGGCAGTATCTGCCTGACGAGATGGCCATAGAGGCGCCATTCTTCGGCAAGAACGTGCAGTCGATGCTCAAGCTCGGGCGTGCGCAGGGGGTGGCCATGTCGGCCGCCCTGGAGCGCGACATACCGATTGCCGAGTATGAGCCGCGGAAAATCAAGATGGCTATTACCGGCAACGGCGCAGCCTCCAAGGAGCAGGTGCAGCAGATGCTGCGGCGCATCCTTTCCATTCCGGCCGACATGATAATGCCCGAGCTCGATGCCACCGACGCCCTCGGGGCGGCATTGTGCCACCACTATGAGCAGTCGCGGCCGCAGGTGGCCGCAGGGCCGCGCTCATGGAAGGAATTTATCGCCAAGAATCCCGGCAGGGTGAAGTAGGCGCAAAAAAATCCGGCCCATGCCTGCGCGGTGCAGGTGGACCGGATGCTCGTCTTTACAGGAAAAACGGGAATGCGGGAGCTTACCCTCACGGGTACATCGGGCTCTGAAGGAGTCTGTGCTCAATTTCAGATATGCTCCCGTCGGAGTATTTGTCAGTGCTTTGTCGCGTTACTTGTTGAAATCCTCGTCGCTCTTTTCGGGCACATACTCGAAAATCTTGGCGGTAAGGAGTGATTCCTGCTGCAGCCCCACTGCGCGCCATACTGGTTCGCCGTTCTTGAACAGTATGAGCGTAGGCACCGACTGCACGTGGTAACGAGCGGCGAGCTCGGCGTTACGGTCAATATCCACTTTCACGATAGTTCCTTTGTCGCCGACCTTGTTCTTTACCTCCTCGAGGATGGGTGACTGCATTTTGCATGGACCGCACCATGTGGCGAAGAAGTCGACCAGTGTGGGTCGTGAGCCATTGATTATTTTGTTGAAATCCTCCATAGTCTTTATTTTTTGGTTTCTGACAATACAACGCCGTTACTATGCGTTATGTTCGTGGAAATTTCGTAACTTTGCTCCGTCAACGAATTTAATATGTGTTGAACAATTTCTTATGAATTCTCTGATTGATATAAAAGGCACCGGAGTGGCCCTGGCCACTCCTTTCAATGCCGATTTCACCATAGATTATGATTCACTGGGGCGCCTGGTGGACTACCAGATTGAAAATGGCGTGGACTATATCGTGGTGCTGGGTACCACCGGCGAGGCCGTGACAATGACATGGCAGGAGCGCGTGGAGGTGGCCCGCTTCGTGGTGGAGCATGCCGCCGGGCGTATCCCGCTGGTACTCGGCATGAGCTCGAACGCCACCACATTCCTGGTGGAGCAGCTCCGCACATTCGATCTCTCGGGATATTCGGCGATACTTTCGGTTGTGCCGTTCTACAACCGTCCGTCGCAGGAGGGGCTGTCGCGCCATTTTTCCGCCATCGCCGAGGCCTCTCCGCTGCCGGTGATACTCTACAATGTGCCGTCGCGCACCGGCGCCAATCTTGAGGCTGCCACCACACTGAGCCTTGCCCGCCGTTATCCAGGCAAGATAATAGGCATCAAGGAGGCTTCGGGACGCATCGGGCAGATACGCGAGATAATTGAAAAGAAGCCTCAGGGTTTCAGGGTTATATCGGGCGATGACGCCCTTACGCTCCCGCTTGTGGCAATGGGAGCCGAAGGTGTGATATCGGTGATAGCCAATGCACTGCCTGAGCGGTTCAGCACAATGGTACGCCTGGCGCTTGAAGGGCGCTTTGCCGAGGCCGGCCGCATCGACCGCCCGCTGCAGCCGCTCTACCGCTACCTGTTCACCGACGGCAACCCCTCCGGAATAAAGGCTCTGCTCAATATCATGGGGCTTGCCGGGGATGTGCTGCGGCTACCTCTGGTGCCCGTCTCGGCTCCTACCCGCGAGGCGCTCGCAGCATCGCTGGCAGCCGTCGACAGTGTGGACTGACCGTCGTTTTATCGCAAATCTGTTGTCACAGCCATCGGCACAATCATCAAGCAGTTGGTTGTTTCATAAAAATATTGTAACTTTGCAACGGAAAGCCGCTGACAGTTTGTAGCGGCAACAGTTTCCGGGTCCGGTAGCTCAGCTGGATAGAGCAACAGCCTTCTAAGCTGTGGGTCTTGGGTTCGAATCCCAACCGGATCACAGGCAGAACAGAGATTCTGCTAAAAGCGCTGAAAATCCAATGATTTTCAGCGCTTTGTTTGTTTTACAACGGAATGTGGAGCTGATGCGGGAGCAGGAATGTTCACAGGTTCATCGGGGAGAAGAGGTGCGGCTTATAATGCCGACTATCCACAGAAGCACTATGGCGCCGACAACGGAGGTGATGAGGTTGCCGATGATGCTGCTCGTGGAGATGCCTATGAGGCCGAAGAGCCAGCCGCCGAGCACGCCGCCGATTATCCCTACCACGAGATTCACTATAAGGCCGAAGCCACCTCCGCGCATGAGTTTGCCGGCAACGAATCCGGCTATGATTCCGATGATTATGTACCAGATAAAAGCCATGATGTCTGATTTTTTGATTTGAGTTTAAATACGTGTCAGCGGAGTGAGCATCATATCTGTTTCAAACACTCCATCTATTGCGTTTAACAACAAAACGAGGATGTAGGTTCATGAACGAGAGAAACCCCGCCGGGGTGTGTATCAGGAATTTGATACCTCCCCGGCGGGGTTTGTGATTAGTGGCGCCGGCGGGCGCTTTCTAAGAGAACTGTATCAGCGGGCGGCCACCTTGAAGGTGGAGCTGCCTGCGCGCACGATGTAGACACCGGGCTCTACGGCGAATGTATGGCTGCCGTTTACGGAGGCGGAAGCCACAGCCACGCCGGAGGTGGTGAAGATTTCCACGGTCTTTTCGGCGGAGGTGCCTACGAGTATGGCGCCTTCGAGTCCCATGGCCATGTCGGCTCCGGAGAGAGTCCCGTCAATGGAGGTGTCGATGAGTTCCAGTTCGTATTCGCCGGGGGCTGATGAGCCGGAGGTGTAGTTTGCGGTCACTGCCATGCGGTGTTTGCCGGGAGCGAGGCCGCTGAAGGTGTAGGTGGTGGCAGAGGTAGTGCCGTGGAGCGAGCCGTTGAGAGCCACGTTATAGCCGAGTACTTTACCTGCGGGCACCACACGGTCAGCCTCTGCGGGGGCTACTTCAAATTTGTCGACCTGCACGAGGAAGCCGTCCTGCGACACGCAGCGGATGCCTATATGCACCTCTTTGCCGGCATAGTCGTCGAGCGGGAGTATGTACTGGGTCCAGTTTGCTGCGGCGGGAGCCACCTGGTCAAGAATCTCAAAGTCATCTTTATCGGTGCCGGTGGTTGATACGCATATCTGAAGAGCTTCGGGATACATGGCATATGCTTTCGCCATGAACTTGAGTTCATAGCCGTCGCCCACGGTAAGAGCCGGCGATATGAGCCATTTGTCGGCGATGGCCTGCTGCGGACCGAAGAAGGCGATGCTCTTCACGCCGTCGGGCGCATGGATGGCATAGTCGCTTTCCATTGACGGAGTTGTGGCGAAGGGGTTGAACACCACCGGATTCACCGATGCTGGAGCCTCAGGTGTGGAGCAGCCGGGGAATCTTACGATATTTGTCTGCGAGCCGAGTCCTATGGGATAGGAGGGCTGGGTGTTGAGGTTCAGCGTAGTCCACGTGCCGAACGAGCCGGTGGCGAAATCGTCGTAGTCCTCGAAGGAGTCAGTGAAACCGAGGTCCTGGTTCCACTTCAGGGTTACGTTGAAGAGATTGCCGTCCTGCTCGGTGTCGGCGGTGATGTTGAAGGGTCTCACGAGTGTCTCTACAAGGGCGATTGCCACGGAGTTGTTTTCGGCAACGGTGATTGTCGAGGTGAATTCATCGTAGTCGGGAGCTGATGCCTTGAGTGAGTAGGTGCCTTTTGGCAGCGATGCCACGGAGAGTGAGCCGCCGGTGGCGGTGAGGTCGAAAGTCTCCTCGCCCGAGAGGGTGATTGCTGTGGCGGCAGGCATCTCGTTGTTGTTGGTTGTCACGGTGAAGTCAACCGGGGCATATACGCTCGAGTCGATGGTGACGGAGGTTTCGGCATAGTCCGATTCCTCGGCCACGTACATGGCTTTTACGGCAATCTGATGCACGCCGTCGGCCATATCTTCGATAGTGTAGGCATAGTCGTCGGTCTCGCCGGCTTTCACGCCGTCGACGTAGATTTCAAACCGCTCGTTGGGATTTGCGGCTGATTTCATCACGCGCAGAGCCTTGGATTTGGCGGCGGCGGGGGATAGGCGTCCGATGAAAACATCGTCGATCATCGATATGAACGAGCCGCTTGCCGATGTGCATCTGATGCCGATTTTCACCTGTTTGCCGGCATAGCGGTCAAGCGGGATGAGGACGGGGGTCCAGTCGGCGAACGAACATTCTATGGCATTCCCTTCGGAAATGATTGTGAAGTCGGCAGCCGTCGGGTTCTCTGCTTCGGTGATGCCTACCGAGAAGAGGGCGGGCACTCTGTCGGAGCCTTTTGCATAGAATCGAAGCACGTTGTTGTCGGTGAGTGTCACTGCCGGGGTGATGAGCCAGTCGTTGAGCGATTTGCCTGCGTCGGCCGGCGTGATGAATCCGGCATACTGCTTGCCCGAGCGGGGAGCCAGGGTGTAGAAGTTGGTGAGGTCCCAAGCCGGGTCGACAGCCGACGGGTTGATGATCTGGCCGTAATTGGGCTTTCCTTTGTTGGCGTATTCACCCTCGAGGTTGGCGGGTGCGAGGAGGTCGCCGTCGATGCCGGTCCAGGGTGCCGGGTCGATGGTGAAGGGAGAATAGCTCTCGAAGTTGTCGGCGAAGACAGCTTCGTCGCCGTTCCATGTGAGCAGCACATTGTTTTTGCCGGTGTAGATGTCGTGCTCAACAGTGGCTGTCAGCGCATAGGGAGTGTTTACATCCTCTTCGAGGGTGATGCCGATAGTGCTGTTCTTGTTGACAGAGAACGATACGGAGGCGGTCTTCATGCCCGGGAGCGATACGGTGGCCGTATGTGCTCCGCCATACACATCGAGAGTTACCGAGCCGTTGGAGTCGAGGGTTGTCTCGGAGGCATCGTATTCGAGCGAGAAGCGGTCGGATACAAGTTTCACGGGCACACCGGCGTAGTTGCATCCGGCGTTGTCAGTCACATTGATTGTGAGGCTGAACTCGCGTTCCTGCGAGAAGTCGGGGAGGTCGATGTCGAGGGTCCGGGAGCCTGTTTCAAACGACACCTCGGTGGTGTAGACCGGGAAAGCGGGGTTGTCGACCGTTACGGTGTAGGTGTGTTCAGGCTGGAATACCTCGATGGAGTAATGCCCTTCGCTGTCGGTAGTGGCCGAGTAGATCACATCGCCTGCACGGGCTGTGATGTCGGTGCCGCCCACCGGCGCGCCACCTCCGGTAAGTGTGCCGGAGAGGGTTGTCGCAGCTTTGAATACAGAGAAACGTATAACGGGGAAATTCGAGTCGGCACTCCATGACTTGTTGGGGAATGAGGCGTCGTTATCGTCATATTTGTAGATAGAGTTTGCGCTGATCTCGCTTGACGAATGCCATTTTACTGTCCCCCATTGGCTGTTTTCAATCTCCTCTGAAAGCCAGCTCATGAAGATATTCCCTCCGGCGTAGACGAAAGGCTCGTCAAAGGGGATGGTGACGCTGAAATTCTTGTCGCCGCTTACCAGCGAGATGGTCTGCGAGTCGTTGCTGTAAGCCGGGGTGATGCCTGAAAGGTCGCGTACCTGCGAGGTTGTTATCGTGTTCTGGTCAGGTTCGTTCTCAATCCAGAATTTCACTTTTTTGTGGAGGTCGACATTTTTCGACGGTTCGCCGGTGAAAGTCACAGCCGTGATTTCGGCGCCGGGAGTGATGCCGTATTTCTCCAGGTAGCTCTGCGGGAGAATCATCTGCGAAGTGGCGTTCTCGTAGTTGAGCTGTGCCGGGGTGTAGTTGCCTGTGAACTTGTATTCGCCCACAACAATCTCGTTGCTTGATGTCTCGGGCTCCACGGCAATCATCGTGGCGGGTGAGCACACTACGGTAGAGCCGAGAGTGACGCGGAACGAAATGCTCTCCTCCCCTTCGGCATGGGGGGTATATACGGCTGAGAAGGTGGCGGCGGAGCCTGCTTCCCATTCGGGCGCCTGGGCGTTGGCCACCGGTTTTCCGTCGGAGAGGAGTTCGACGGTGTAGCTTCCGGCTGCTTCGTCGGCAGAGGAGAGGTTGCGGAAGGTGGCGGAGAATGTGGCGGCGTTGTTGACGGTCATCTTCGCCGGGAATTCCTGCGACACGGCATATACATCGTGGTCAACGGCAGCGATTTTGCCGCCGAACACGTTGTTGACCGAAGTGTACATCCCTTTGAAGCCTACATACCATTCGCCGGCGGGCACTGTCAGCGTGTAGTCGCCCAGCGAGTTCATCAGAGTGGGGAAAGCGGTGGCGCCTTCCTCGGTGCCGTTGGCGGTGTAGAGAGCCAGCGGCTGCCAGTTGGCGCGGTCGGTTGAAATCATCACTTCCAGGCGTGAATATGCTGATTTCTTGCGGGTCTGGAACATGAGTGCCCCTCCCTGGCCGAAGTCAAGGCGCGGGGTGATTGCGAATGAGTAATAGCTGTCGTCGGCCGACGAGTGGTCGAGCACATATTTGTCATCGGGCGCGGTGTTGAGGTACGAGCATCTCCAGCGGTCGCCGAAGATCCAGCCGTCGGGCACATATGTGTTTTCAGAGGCTCCGGAGGGGAGCTCGAATCCTTCAAAGAAGTCATCTTCACCGATCATCGCGCCCGAGACGGGTAGTGTAACCGGGTTGGCACCTTCGGCTGTGATTGTCATTTCGCCGGCATAGGCGCCCGATACCGCAGGATTGAAAGTGATTGTTATCGGCTGATATTCCTGCGGGTTTTCGGAGGCGAGTCCGGCCATTGTGAAGGGTGCCGCCGGGGTTACAGAGAATCCCTCCGGCACTGAGATGGAGGTGACGTTGAGGTCGGCGGCACCTGTGTTGCGTATGCGCAGGTTTATCGAGGATGCGCTCTCGACAAAGCCGAAGTTTATGGGATTGGTTACGGCTATGCCTGAGTTTTCCGGCACAAGGGTAAAGGAAGCCTTGTAGGGAAATATCTCGAGCCAGGGAGTAGTGCTGGCGGTGTGTGCCGATACGTTCTCGCGGATGTCGTAACGGTCGCGCCACGAGGCCTTGTTCTCATCCCCCTCTTCGATAATCTGCGATATGTTGAATCCGGGCCACGCTACGGTGAGCTGGGCGGATTCACCAGGTGCGAGTTGCTGCGGGATGTCGTAGGTCACGAGGTCTACACCCGGCTTTGAATAAACGTATTTGTAGAGTGTGAGGGTATAATCGGGGTCGCCGGGCGATAGAGTCTCGTCACCTGTGTTTTCTATTTTAAGGGTGGATACGATGCCGCTGATGTTGCCTTGGGCATCGGCATAGAAAGAGTCTTTCGACCCGTGCGAGGTGGCTGATATGGCCAGTCCTCTTGCTGCCTCGGCCTGATATGCTGTCAGCATACAGCTCGCCAGCACTGTGTATTTCAGTGTTTTATTCATGATTAATCATTGAATTCCGGTTATCGGATGATGAATTGTAGGAAGGATGCCGGAGGAGGATGCATCAAAACCGCCGTTTGATGATATTCGGCAATTTTGACGCACCCGCCTTGCGGCAGCCTTTCAGAATACTTTAATATTCTGTTATTCAGGGAATCCCCTCTTATCGCTTGATGAACTTGATGGCTTTGGAGCCGTTGGCGGCTTTTACCACGGCCACATACACGCCGCTTGCGATACCGGAAATATCCATCACATTGCCTTCGGCGGAGGCCACGGTGGCTCCGGAGAGTGCAACAACCGAAATCGAGGCAGAAGTGGTGCCTGCCACGGTGATGGCATTGTCGGTCACGGAAACTTCAATAGCCTCTCCGTCGGCGGCAACGTTCTCGATGCCTGAGAGTTCGATGTCGTTGAAGTGGTTGTACTGGAAGTCATCGTAGAGATATGCCAGGCCGTCGGCTGAGGTATGGCGCAGAGCCACGTAGATCTTCTTGCCGGCATATGCCGAGAGGTCGGCGGAGAATTCGCCGTATTCCTCTTTTACGGGATAGGGGAGTGTGAAATCCTCTACCGCCGTATAGGCGTTGCGGTCGGTGGGGTCGGTGCTTTCGCTCACGAGCACGGTGGCTTTGCCGGGGCCGAACACTTCGCCTCCGCCAATGTTGTCCTTATGCTCGTAGTTGCGTCCGCAGAAGTCGAACGAAGAGTTGGTTGTGGCGGTCATGCGGGGCGACACAATCCAGTCTTCCTGGGTGGAGCTGTCGTAGGGGCCGAAGGTGACGAGGCACTGTTTGCCGGTGCGCGGGTAGGGGTTTGGCCAGTCGGTGAGGGTGTAGTTGATCACCATGAAGGCGATTTTGTCGCCTCGGTGGGGGTAGTCAACGAATGCGAGCGAGATAGCCGGCTTGTTGTCGGCGTCGATGAATGTGAGGTCTTTCACGGAGAGGTCGCCGTTTTTACCGTCCTCGAAACCGAAGAATCTGACATCCTTGGCGAGCACCTGAGCCTTTACGGGGAATGAGGCGGTGCTTCCGGCTTTGGTGGTTATGGTGAGATTGTCGTCAAGATTCTTTCCGGCATCTGCGGCGTCGGCTGTCACGGTGAAAGTCAGAGCCTTGCCAGAGGCGATGATGTCGCCGGGACGGAGCGATGTCGAGAAGTTGGGATTGGCGAATGTCACGGATGCTATTTCGGCGTCGGTGGCGCCGTCGTTGATTACGGAGATTGTCTCTGAGGTGGTGAACACATCGTTGTAGTTCATCTTTCCGGCATCCCATCCGTCGATGTTGAATGAGAGTTTCTCATCAGCCTGGAGCTCTACCGTGAGGTTGTCGATGCAAGCTCCGCGGGCGTTCATGTAGTCGTAGTACTTGTAGACCCAGCGGAAGGCCACACGCTTGCCGGCATAGGGAGCCAGGTCGATGCGCTCGCGTATCCAGTAGGGGTTGTTCTTGTCGGAGAGTAGGGCAAGCTGAGTCCATGTGCCGTTGTCGTAGATTTCAAACGAGAGGTCGGAGATGCCGTCGGAGCCGTTGGTGGTGTTTTCGGCCACGCCGGTATCGGGTTTAAGCAGCGACACTGCCACGCCGTCGCCCCAGTAGAAGGTAAGGAATGCGGGAGTATCGGCAGGGAGGAGCACATCGGGGGTCTCAAGGATGGTTGTATTGCCTTCTGAGCGGGGATTCGCCATGGCAGATGCGGCGCCGTCGTAGGGCGATATTTCGTTCTTGGCCCAGTAGCTTGTGCCGTCGGAGGTCATGTTCCATCCGGCGGGGGGCACAGCGTTGTCAAAGCTTTCGCGCCAGGGGAGGGTGCTGACAGTCGGGTCGGCGATGGTTGTGAACCGCCAGACCGCTATGTTGCCGGGGGTGCCTTTGCTGTTGTAGGGCTCCACTTTCCAGTAATATGTGGTGTTGTAGTCGAGAGCGGGAAGCTCGTATGAGAGAGCGTTACCGAGGTCCTTGCCGTTAACCAGGTTTGTGGCGGCGGCATCGGTTCCGGCGTAGAGTTTATAGCCGGAGGCGAACTGGGCAGGCTCCCACTGGAGGGTGACTCCACGGTTGAAAATGCCGGTTGCGCCGTCGGCGGGCGACACGGCATTTGCCTGCGAGGGTGCTCCGTTTGCTCCGTAGACGTTGTTGAGCACTATGGCATCGAGGTAGAACTGCCCGGCCTCAGCTCCGGTTTCGGAGTCATAGTAGTCGAGGCTCCAGTCAAAACGCCAGTAGCAGTTGTCGGAGTTTGCCGAGCGGGTGTATGATTTGCGGATGATTTCGTTGTAGGGGTCATTGTAGTCGTAGGTGTCGACCACGCTCCAGGTCGCGCCGCCGTCAGAGGAGAACTTCAGGCGCACGCTTGTGTCGGCACCGCCTTCCTGTTCACCGCCGTAAAGGTCGGCATATGAGAATTCGATAGTGACCGGGCCGGCAGTACCGTCGATGCGCGGCGACTGGAGGTAGTTGGGTTCCTGATAATAGGCGTTGGGGATTGCAGCGCGGTCGCCTTCGATGCCGGCAGCGGTGGTGCGCCATTTGCTTGCGGTCCAGCCGGCTGGCGGGAATGCATCGCTTTCAAAACCTTCAAAGAGGCCGCCGGCAGGCACCTGTTTCTTTGTGGCCGACACGGCAATTGACACATCGGGGAAGTTGCCGTGGAACACGATATTGCCTTGAGCCGCCGAGGTCAGTTGCGGGGCGTAGTAGATTTGTATTTTGGCTTCCTCGTTTTTCTTGAGGCTGATGGCCGAGAGGTCGCGGTCGGACTGCACTCCGAATCCGTCGGGCACATCCACCGATGTGATGGATAGACCGTTTGTTCCGGTGTTGGTGAGAGTTAGCACCTGCGAGTACATTTTCGAGCCGATGTAGACATCGCCGAAGTTCCAGCTATTCTGAGAGAACTGTGCCAACGGGGTTGTGGCGGCGTCGAACTGCTCAACTTTCACGTTGTCGAGCATTATGCAGTTTGCACGGTCGGTGTTGGCTTTGTAAAGGAAAGCCACACGTACTTTTTTCCCTTTCCAGGGAGTAAGGTCGATTTTCGAGGTATGGAACTGCCATCCGCTCCAGAGCTGTCCTTGGGCGTTGGGTGCCATGCCGCTTTCGAGGAGCATTTCGGGGTCGGTGAAGTCCCATATCACGGCGGCATCGGCGATGTCGGTGCCGTCTTCAACTACTTTTACCTGGAAATCATAGGGATGCGACGAGTCAAGTCCTACGGGCGATGCTTCCCATTGGTATGAAAGCTGGTAGGTGTCGTCCAGGTCAAGAAGCGGGGTGTAGAGCTCGCCTGAGAATTTTGTGATTCCGGCGCTGTAAAGGCGGTCGATGTAGGCCACGTTGTTGACGTTGGTGGTTGTGCCGGAAGCATATACGCACCATTTCATCGGATTTACCGGATTCTCAATTGATGAGTTTATCTGCCATCCGGGCAGCGACAGAGGCGCATAATGGGCCTCATAGTTCACTTCAACAGAAGAGAAGTCTTCGTTGAGAAGCACTTTTTTCTGTGCATGTGCGCTTACTGACAGACCTGCTGCGAGAGCAAGAGTGAAAACGATTTTTTTCATGCAGTAAAGAAGATTGGTTATTACTAATTTTAATATAATACGAGTAGAAAATATTGCAGAAATTAAGGAGATTGTGAGTCTTCAAAATTTAGGAATATTGGGGAGGGGCAGGCCGTAGGCCTGGGTAAGGGATGTTGTCAGAGGTCAGAGGGGGGCGGAAGCAACAGAGGCTTAGGCGTGAATACAGGGGAGATAGAGGAAGAGAGGAAGAGAGGAAGAGAGGAAGAGAGAGGGAGGTATGGAGGATTATTTCATAGTCTGTTTGGAGAATGTGAGCTTGACTTCGGCGTTGTCCAGGTCGAGTCTGGCCATCGCCGGCTTCTGCACGTAGGGTGTCACGGCGCTTACCACTACCTGGCTTGTGCCGTAGGAGGTAATGGTTTCGGTCTCCACGGTCACTGGCACAATCGAGAAGGTGTATGCTTCGGCCGGAATAGTGCCTTTGGCGCCGTACTGGTCGATTATATCCATCAGATAGGTGCGCAGTGCCGAGAATGTGTAGCATCCGTTGGCCGAGTCATATTCGGCATAGAACGAATTGACGTTGTTGGTCACCGAGTTGTTGAGGAAGAATTCATCCTTTTTGTCTTTGAGCACGAGCAGGAGCTGTGCCGGAGGCTCGATGCCGTAAGTGTTGATTATGGCCTGTGCGGGAATTTTGAAGGTTAGGGTGTTTATTGCCGATACGGTGCCGCAATTGGCATAATAGTAGTCAACTACCTCGCGTATCGGGAATTCCATCTCCACATCGCGTCCGGCCGGGGTCACAATGATGTTCTCGCCGGCGTTGATGCGCTGCTGCAGCGCGGGAGCCATGTTGTAGGTAATGCAGTTGTTTGATACAATCTCGGGCGTTACCGCGAAGTATATGTTTGAGTGGGGCACTTTCACCGGGTTGCCGAGGGTGTCGGTATCCATGGTGTGGTAGTACATCCGCATTGTGGTGGAGAGGATGTCGACCACACGCCCAGAGCCGAACGAGTTGGTCACTGCTATGCCGGGGAAATGCCTGGCGAATGCCATCGGGGTGGCGAATGCCGAGGGGTTTTCCTGATAGAGTGTGAATAGCTCGCGTGCGAGAGACACGGGCATATCGACGTTAATCTCTCTGTAAGTGAGTTTCTTGATTGAGTCGCTGGCGGCGATGGTGTTGTAGGAATAGATTTTCGATGCGAGCAGCCCGGAAGAGGCGTCGTAATATTCCGATGCGTCGAAGTCGCTGTAAATCGGATTTGGAAGCTGCCTGTTGAGGCGGTACACGTTGAGCCCCATCGGCACGATTGAGTCGCCGATGCATCCCGAGCCGAGGGGGATCTGCATGGTGAGTTTCATCGAGTCGATATACTCCGGAAGCACGCCTTCCGTAATCAGCTCTGTTGCCGGGAGGAACTGTGTGACGAATTCGGACGAGAAGCTTCCGTAGCCGTCGGCCTCGATAGAGCCCAGTAGCTGTGATATGGTGCGCGACTGCACCGGCAGGTTCGTTGCTGACGAGTGTCCGGTAACCTTGAAGCCGGTTTCCACCACAACCTCGGTCTCGTCCTCTACCAGTGAGGAACCGATAGTGCCGGTTGTGTCGGAGCAGGCGGCAAGCAACGCTGTGGCCGCTATCGCTGCCACGGGAGCCAGACGTGCTGTTTTATTGCGGATATTCATTGTGAGGTCGTTATAAGCTGTTGTAGAACTCCACTACGGCGGTGGCGTCCTTGTCGGCGTCGGGCTGGAATTCCAGCACTTTTTTTCCTTTGAGGCGTGCGTATTCAAGGAGTTCGGCGGGCACGTCCTCCGAAGCTGCCACCACGCCGTCGGCGTAGTCGATTGCCAGGCGGTTGAGAGTGAGCCAGTCGGCGGGGGCGTCGCCGAGAGTCGCTGTGGCTTCGGCATCGAATCCGTCGAGTGTCAGTTTTTCGCGGAAACGCTGGTCAAGAGTTCCGTCGAAGGGGTCGTTGAAAATGGAGTAGACCACTTTGGCTTTTCCCACCGTGGGATCTTCGTTGTATGCTTTCTTGAGGTAGAGGGGCGCGAGGGCTGTCACCCATCCGGAGCAGTGTATCACTGCCGGCTCCCAGCGCAGTTTCTTTACGGTCTCCATAACGCCGCGGGTGAAGAAAATCACGCGCTCGTCGTTGTCGTCGGGAGTCTCGCGTATTTCAAGGTCGGTTACGGCGTGGTGCTGGAAGTAGTCGTCGTTATCGATGAAGTAGACCTGCATCTTCGAGGACTGGAGTGTGGCCACTTTGATGATCAGAGGATGGTCGGCGTCGTCGACAGGTATGTTCAGCCCCGACAGGCGTATCACTTCATGCAACTGGTTGCGGCGCTCGTTGATGCAGCCGTATTTGGGCATGAACGTACGGGCTTCGTAGCCGTTTTCCTGCACACGTGCGGGCAGTTCCTGGCATATGTGGCCTTGAAAGGATTCGCGGAGGTAGGGTGTAACTTCCTGTGAGATGTAGAGGGCTTTCTTTTTTGTAGTCATCGATATTGTGCGTTTCCGCCTGTGGGCGGAGATAATATGGTTGATTGAAACTGCACGGTTTCGGAATGCAAAGTTACGAATAATTTTTGAGATTTACGTAACTTTTCACGTTAGAGTGTGGCTGTATGCACGGCTCTTTCATTTAAAAAAGTCTTGTGCTTCCGAAAAGCCTGTTATTTTATAGCGGGGGAAGTCTGAATGGGAAAGGGTGATTTTCGCATTCATTTCTCTGATTTTCAATAAAATAAGTGGTAT
>SCEJ01000231.1 GCA_004102785.1 Muribaculaceae bacterium Isolate-013 (NCI) | reverse complement strand
AATCGTAGATACAATAATTGGTAAGCATGATTTTCAGCAGCGATATGCACCGCCCGTCCTCTGCAAAACTATGGCATATCCCCCATCCCCCCACAGTATTGCCCAGCAGCCCAGGTTTATTGGAACGCACTGTGCCACTGGAAGAACAGGAAACATCGTACTTTGCTGATTCCGCAAGTATCTTCAGTTTAGCCAAGACATTTTCGTTCATAAATTCCCAATCCGATTATTTCCGCAAATATACGATTAAATTTGATTTAGGTATCCATTTTTAAATCTTCCATTAAAAAAAGATATTGCCAACACAGAAAGAGGGTCTGTTACTTTGAAGTGCACTCCAAAAGTTAGACAATAAACTTTTGGAGTGCACTTCAAAGCGACAAACCCTCTCCTTTTTCCTGTATCTTAGTAGTCTTCTGACTATTACT
>SCEJ01000230.1 GCA_004102785.1 Muribaculaceae bacterium Isolate-013 (NCI) | reverse complement strand
TGGTTATCAGTTGCAGTATATGCAACTAACTTTCGTATTTCATCACGCATTTCCAAAACAGTATGTGAATGTTATACATTTCACAATGATTTTCTCATTAATCATTTGTTTATTTTGTACAAAAGTGTGAATGTATTCGTATAAAAACAAAGGAACCGGTACGCCACGCTTCCGAGTACGTATCAGTCCCTTTTCACTATATAATCCAATCAGTGTACTGCCTCTGTTTCATATCTGTAGAAATTGCACGATAAATATATCCGGCTGCAAATTCTGATCCCGCCTCTGAAGCATGCGTGCCGTCCTCATAATACATCTCGGTCTCCGGATGTTCTCTGCGGTAATCCCACCAGAATTCTCCTGCCGGAGCTAACGGCACCTCATATTCTGCGGATGCTTTTTTATAAGAAGCTGTCATTGCAGCCTGTC
>SCEJ01000229.1 GCA_004102785.1 Muribaculaceae bacterium Isolate-013 (NCI) | reverse complement strand
AGCGCTACCGACTCCGATTTCGCCGTGTGCCTTAACCGCAAAGCGGCTGTCGAGGACGTCGCTTTGCGCGTGGGAGTTCATAGCACCCACGGCAAGCAAAACCGCACTGATATATTTTAAAATAGTTTTCATCTTTACTTAATTATGAATTTACGAGACACTGCCTCGTTGCCTGATATCACATTAACAATATATATACCGTCAGAAAGTGTACTCAGGTCTATCTGTTCGCGTACAGATGTGCCAGCCTCAACTGCCAGTGACCTAATCATAATGCCGCCGGCGTTATATACACTTATGAAAGTATCACTGTCGCTATCTACAGAAACGCCTACAGATTTGCCTGAAACATCAATCCAATTTGCCGAATTGCTAAAATCAGTTCCGCGAGTACTTGTCTGCGATGGGTCAAATACCGAGGCATTGAAT
>SCEJ01000228.1 GCA_004102785.1 Muribaculaceae bacterium Isolate-013 (NCI) | reverse complement strand
AACCGTTGTCGTTTCCATGCCGGAAACACGTTTATGTTCATATGCCACCTTCATCCGCTGTCCGGTATGAGGGTTCAATAAGACAGGTTTCAGCTTCCCTCGCAACACGACATTTGCCTGATAGGGTTGATCTTTCAAATTGGCAAAATAATAAACAGACTGATTTTTCAGTTCCTTATGAATGTAATTCAATTCATGCCCTGCTTCAAAGGCCACGTCAGGAACAGGATAGGAATCCTCGATTGCAGTCTTTAAAGCATCCGGTCCAGGTTTCTCTACGAAAAAGGCTTTACCCGCAGTTGCGTAGGAAGCATTGACACCTAATATACGGGAAATGATGTCTTTCACCTCCTTGTCCTGTCCCGGTTCTACCGATTTCTCCGGCAACTGGGTTGTAAATATGACATTCCCCCCGGATTTAAAGAAAGA
>SCEJ01000227.1 GCA_004102785.1 Muribaculaceae bacterium Isolate-013 (NCI) | reverse complement strand
TGACACTAGAACCTAAATCTAGCCCGTCTGCCAATTCCGCCATATCCGCGAACATGTGCTATATTACCATATTCATGAATATGCGTCAATATTGAAACTAAATTCTTTTCTAGTATTATATCTTAAAAAAGAAGAATAATAAAACTAAAAGGATGCAACAAAATGTTTCAAATTGTTGCATCCCATATTAATCATTATTTATTAACTTCATATGTTATATCTACAACGACATCAAATTCTTTAGCCTAACTTTCAATTTAATTTAAAATTCATTATTAATATATTTATTAAATCACTTTTAAAAACACATTATCCCTGTCATCCTGTTTAATTCCCAGATATCTTTTAGTAATTTCATATGACGAATGATTATATAT
Organism: Muribaculaceae bacterium Isolate-013 (NCI); assembly: GCA_004102785.1. Taxonomy (GTDB): domain Bacteria; phylum Bacteroidota; class Bacteroidia; order Bacteroidales; family Muribaculaceae; genus UBA7173. The sequence goes on along the minus strand of SCEJ01000227.1, from coordinate 54 downwards.
TTCCATTAACATTGCCGGAGGCGTTCCATATTTCCATGCATAATATCCAAATGT
>SCEJ01000226.1 GCA_004102785.1 Muribaculaceae bacterium Isolate-013 (NCI) | reverse complement strand
ACACACTCCGCAGCGGTCTCAACAATAACCCTCCACCCTCGAAACAACTGACTCACGCCCGATCCTCATCTCTTCGATATGCTTGTATATATTCCGCGAATATGCAAAAAGTGTTAATAAAAACGCATATTCCCATTTATTTTTATGCTTCTTTAAACAATCTGACTGTTAATGCGTTTTAACTATAGATAGTAATTAATACCGCCTTTTATAACAATATTTGCCAAAATTTACTTAAAAAACTTTTGATAGTATAATTATTATAAGTATCTTTGCGTAGAAATTAATTAAGTTATCTATTAAAATATGAAAAAGATTATCCTTATCGCAGCTTTGGCGCTTGGCGCCATCTCAGCACAGGCTCAGGTTACTGTGCAAGGTAGCAAGTTTAGCGACAACTGGTCACTCGGTCTCAAGGGTGGTGCAGTTAC
>SCEJ01000225.1 GCA_004102785.1 Muribaculaceae bacterium Isolate-013 (NCI) | reverse complement strand
ACCGTGCTATAGCCCTCACGCCGTTAAATCTCCGCAGAATTGAATCCACCCCATATGGAGGTAGCTGGAGAGACTGGCCAGATGAACTCATTCTGGACTGCCATAAGAAAGAAGAGGGTCGCAGTTTCGGTAGCGTGTATGGAAGAATGCGATGGGAAGATCCGTCCCCGACAATGACTACGGAGTGTACGGGATACGGCAATGGCAGATTCGGTCATCCTGTCCAGAACAGAGCAATTACGCCTCGAGAGGCCGCACGTTTCCAGACATTCCCTGATTCCTATGCTTTCTTCGAAGACGAAGAGCAGGTGTCCATTACCAAGGCTGCCCGTTACATAGGAAATGCAGTTCCTCCAAAACTGGGAGAAGCTATAGGAAGCAGCCTGGTTCAACACATAAAAGCCTCTTAGCATGCCAGAAAACCAAACACT
>SCEJ01000023.1 GCA_004102785.1 Muribaculaceae bacterium Isolate-013 (NCI) | reverse complement strand
TTCGTTGCTCCTCGCTTATATTTATCTTCGTTGCTTGTCTTGACATAATTGGAGAGATAAGTATATGTAAGACAATAACGTTTGAAAATGGATTTCATTGCATTAATTCTTTAATAAAACATACTTATGAAGAAAATCCTAAGCATGTGGGCTATGTCGCTCCTTATCGGCGGCTCCATAGCTTTCGCAGCCCCTCCCGAGGGGGTAGTGCGGCTTGCCAAAGAGGACGGCACACGCCTCATCACGCCCCGACAGAACCGCAGCCTGCGGGCGGCAGTCAGGGCACCCCAGGGCGACAATCTGCTTTTCGGCAGTCTGCTGGATACCGAAGCCACGTGGAGCGATTACGGACTCGGGGTTTACTCCTTCCCCTTCGACGGGACCCCCATCTCCGACATCACCCGCGTGCAGGCTATCGACGGCCTCACCACCTACGCCGGGGTGTTTGCCGACAATCGCTATTATGCCATCACGCGCCTGCTGGCCATGGAGACCTTTTATCTGGATGTCTACAACACCGATACCTGGGAACTCGAGACCTATTACTCGCTGGGTATGTCGAGCATCCGCTACGTGCCTAACGACCTGGCCTACGACCCGGTGACGGAGCTTGCATACGGCGCGGTGTTCGACTATGACGGACAGAACCGCTTCTGCCTCCTTTACAAATATGACCTGCGCAAAGGCACCCTTGAATATGTGGGCACCACCCGTACATCCGAGGGCTCCGTGCTTTCCATCCTCGCCATGTCGGCTGATATCGACGGGCAGCTCTACGGCATCAACAACGAGGGCGTGCTCTATAAAATCGACAAGACCACGGCGCGTGCCGAGCGCGTCGGCCTGACCGGAGTGCCCAAGATAAGCTCCCTCCAGGGCTCCACGATCACCGCCGACGGACGTTTTCTCTGGGCGGCATACGATGAAGTTTCCTACAAATCGGCCCTCTACGACGTCAACACCACCACGGCAAAAGCCACCAAGATAGCCGATTTCCCCCACAACGAGCAGATGACCGGTATCTTCGTGACCGCGCCCTTCGCAAAGGCCGGCGCGCCGGCAGCCGTCAGCGGCCTGACCATGATCAACGAACCCGGCTCCCTCGCCGGCTCCCTCAGTTTCTCCGCGCCCACCACAACCACCTCCGGTGCCGCACTCGGTTCGTCACCCCTCTCGGCCACCATCCGAATCTACCGCGATGTGGAGAACGACGGTGTCATAGAGACCGTATGTGAGGACGTGACGAAGAGCGTGGCACCCGGCGCTACCCTGACTTACGACTGGGAGATGCAGCAGACCAACTATATCATCTCTGTAACCACCTCCAACACAGCCGGAAAGAGCGAAAACAGCGTGATTAAATTCTGGGCCGGACACGACTTCCCCGCTGAAATCGAGGACCTCAAGCTCGAACGTGCCGACAACGGCGACGGCGTACTCACCTGGACCCCTCCCGTGAAAGGATACAACGGCGGATATTTCCTCCCCTCCACCCTCGAATACGATATAGTCAGACTGCCCGACAACAAGGTCGTGGCTCAGGGCTACAAGACAGAGGAGGGGCGTTTCGTCGACAATACCATCGACAAAGTCAACACCTACCGCTACCGCCTCACTCCCAGGTCGTCGGGTGGCGAAGGACCTTCCGTCCTCTCGCGTGAGTGCGGTCTCGGCGCTTACTCCACTGTTCCTTACGAGGAGAATTTCGACAGCAAGACCGCTTTCGACCTCTGGACCGTGGTCGACCTCAACCAGCATCCGGTTGCCGGCCCCGGCGACTGGTCGAGTACCTGGGGCTATGGCTCGCAGTGCATGGCCTACGTTTACGAACCCAACAACGCCGCAGACGACTGGGTGATCTCACCCGCCATCTTCATCAAGGCCGGCGCTGTATATCAGGTGAGCTTCAAGGCATGGTCCGACATGTCGAACTATCCCGAAAGCCTCAAGGTGATGGTAGGCACATCGACCGACCCCGCCGACATGTCAATATCAATCTGCGACTATCCTGCGATAAAAGATAATTCCGACCTCAGCGCCGACAAGGGAGGCTCCTTCTCCGTACCCGAAGACGGCCTGTATTATATCGGCTTCTATTGCTACAGCCCTGCGAACTCGGCGCGTCTCTACGTCGACAAGGTCCGCGTAGACATGGTAAGTGGCATCGATGCTCCCGGTGCCGTCACCGGACTCAAGGTAGAGCCGGGGGCCAATGGCGCCTGCAGCGCCACGGTATCGTTCACCGCTCCGTCATCGACCGGCTCCGACGCTCCCCTGAGCAGCCTTGACAAGATAGAGATCTACCGCAACGGCTCCGCCGTGGCTGTGGCCACCATCTCTCCCGCAGAACCGGGCCATGCCTACTCCTGGACCGACAACTCGCCCGAGGATATGGAGGAGAACACCTACCAGGTAATCGCTTTCAACGGCTCCGGCAAGGGTTATCCCGCCGAGGCATCGGCTTACATCGGCATCGACATCCCCGCCGAGGTAGGCGACCTCTACCTCCGTCATGGCGATGACGGCGAGGCCATCATCACATGGACCGCCCCGACAGAAGGCGTTCACGGCGGTTACATCAACCCCGCCGAGATAACCTACGGCATTGTCGACAACACCGGTAATCCCGTGGCCAGCCGCCTCAAGGCCACCACATTCACCGATATCGAGACTCCCGCCAACGTGCAGAAGATGCGCTTCTATACCGTGAAGGCTTCCTCCGAGGCCGGAACGAACACCGGCTCCAACACCAACGCCGTGATTTTCGGCCCGTCCTACAAACTGCCTTTCGCCGAATCTTTCGCCGGCGGCTCAGGCACGCAGACGTCGCCGTGGACCATCCTCGGCATGACCTCCGTAGGTTTCGACTGGCATGTGCTGATGCAGAGCCAGACGGATACACCCGAAGCCTTCCCGCAGGACGGCGACAGCGGTTTCGCTCAGTTCACATCATACTCGATTCCCAAGGGGGACGCCGCCACTCTCACCTCACCGCTGATCTCGCTTGAGGGTGAGGTGAACCCGGAACTCTCGTTCTGGTTCTACCATTACCGTGTGGAGAACGACTATCGCGACGCTATCCAGCCCGTCATAACCCTCGACGAGGGACTTACGCTGATAGAGCTGAGCGAGCCCATCGTTGCCACCGCCAGCGATGCAGGCTGGACCCGCTACTCCTTCCCGCTGAACGACTATGTGGGCCACGGCCGCGTGCGCCTCGGGCTCAAAGGTATTTCCGATTATGGCTACAATATCTTCGTAGACAACATCACGGTAAAGGCTTCGGAGTTCCCGCCCGTCACCGACCTCACAGCATCGCTCAACGGCCGCAAGGTCACTCTCATCTGGAACGATCCGGTTTACGAAGGCCTTGACCTGCACGGCTACAACGTGTATCGCGACGGCGAGAAAATCAATACTGCGCTCGTCACCGACCTCATGTACGAGGATGAGCTTGCTGATGATTTCCTCCATACCTACACCGTAACCGCCATGTACAGCGCCGGAGAATCGGGCCATTCCAATTCCGTATCACTCACGAGCGGACTTTCAGCCGCCGGTTACACCACCCATGTCTATGCTGCAGGACGCAGCATAGTAGTGGAATGCGACGGCACGGCTCCTGTAAGGGTGTTCACCGCATCCGGTATCACGCTGTTCGCCGGCGAGGTATCCTGCGGACACCTCACCGTACCCGTAGTGACCCCGGGCGTCTACCTTGTATGGGTAGGCGACAGTGTCACCAAACTCACCGTAAAGTAATCTAATGATGAAAACACTCATGTCAGGTGCCCTGGCACTTGCCTTGACATTGCCGTTGTGCGCCCATGGCCGGAACAGGGTTCCGGCCACCGGGCGCGCCGGTAATTTGTCGCTTCAGTCAGCGGCGCCGTCATCACTTCCTTCGGTCTTTTACGAGGATTTCGAGGGTATTCCGGATCTCGGCGTCTCCAGCGTCGGGTGCATCCTCCCGGCCTTTGGGTGGAGCGTGTCGGGCGGGGCTTCCGGCTACCGTTTCGAGGCTTATTACCTGAAAGGGCTTCCGGGCCATTCGGGCAACTATTACCTCTATTCCTCTTACGACGAGGATAACGACCGCAACGAATGGGCCGTCACTCCCGCGGTGCGTCTTGAGGCAGGGAAGAATTACCGTTTCGGTATGTTCGTCAACGCTCCTGGCTATGGCAAGGTCACCGACGAGTTCCGGGTAATGGCGGGCACGGTGCCTGACGCGGCCGGCCTCACTTCGGTAGTGGCCGACGCTACGGGAGCCTCGGCGATAGTGACCGACGCTACGGAATGGCGCGAACTTGCGGCACGTTTCAGCCCCACGGCCACAGCCGACTATTATTTCGGAATCAACCATTGCAGCCGGCGCAACGGCAATTTCGTGGCGTTCGACGATATCAGGATCTCGGAAATACCTCTTAAAGGGGGTGAGTTCCTGCTTCCGCACGAGCCATATTTCGGCTTCACGATGATACCTTCGTCATGGACGGTCACCACACCCCTTGTGGTTGACTACCAGGTGCGCAATTCCGGCGACGAGTCCCTTTCGGGCGCTTCGGTGACCGTGGCTGCAACTACTCCCGCCGGCAGCGCCGGCACCCGCACGTCGGCCGTGGCCACCCTGCAGTGGGATGAGACGGACGATGGTACGGCAAGTTTCAACGGTTTCGGCACCCAGGACGCCGGCAATGCCACCTGCAAGCTGACGCTGCATGGGGCCTCCGGCGAGGTCTATGCCGAGAAAGAGGTGGCGGAAATCGCCCTGCCTGACCGCACCACGCCCTGGCTGGCCCGCGACAACGGGGTGATAGCCGGATGCATGTCGTTGAAGCTATTCGAGTCGATGAAGACCGCCGGGCGCCTCGGCACACGCTTCCAGGTGGCTGAAAACACCCTTGCCGACGCAGTGAGATTCGTGCTGCTCGGTGGATATTCCACAGCCACGTCGGTTATTGCCCGCATCTATCAGATAAACAAGAAGGGTGTCATATTCGAGTATGCCGCCTCACGCCGTGAAGAACTCGCGACGGAAAGCGAGGGGTACACTGAGTATACCCTTACCTTCCCGGCTCCGGTGGAACTTGTTCCCGGCGATTACATCATGTCGCTTGACGAGGGCGCCGGAGAGGCTCTCGGTCTGGCGCTGGCCTCTAACTATACCGGTCACAGTCTGGCTTTCTCGCTTGACGGCGAGGAATGGAGCGTGCTTCCCGGCACTCCATGCCTGCGGCTCCGTACAGCCGACGGCACCTCCGTCGCCTCTGTCGAAAAAGATGGAGATTTCAAAATCCTGTCGCGTCCAGGCTGCTTCGTTATCGAGGGGAATCTGCCTGACGGCGCTCGCCTCAGGGTGTATGCCGCATCTGGAGCCTTGCTTCTCGACAGAGCCGTTAGCGCTGACTCTACGGTTGACCACACCCTTTCCCCGGGCATGTATGTCGCGGAGGTCTGTGGCTATGCTTCCCGCGTGGTGGTGCGCCCCTGATCTCCTCCACATGCTTTATTGACCCCATACATTATCAGCCCCCGCCATACCATGGTAAACGGCGGGGGCTTTATTCATTTTTTAGAAGTCTCTGATAAGACGGGTCTTTTATAAAAACGAGAGGACAGGGAGGTCGGCGGGGCAGAAATCGAGCGAGGCCAGACCTGCAGGCGGGAGCCACGCCATTTCGGAATGTTCTTTGATCACCGGTGTCCCCGAGAGGAGGCGGCATGCGATGAAGTGCAGCTGCACTGTGAATGTGGGGTAAGTGTGCTCGATTACGGCGATAAGCCTTGAAGGTGCGACTTCGATGTCGAGTTCTTCGCGCAGCTCCCTGACGATGGTCTCGCGTGCTGTCTCTCCCGGTTCGAGCTTGCCGCCGGGGAACTCCCAGCGGCCGTCGGTGTCTGGGTTCTTGCCGTAGCCGCGGCGACATACGAGGATTTTCCCTTCTTCATCGTATATCACGCCAGCCGCCACCTTAGCATGCGGCGTGGTGCCGGGGAGGGATTTGTCTGTTTCAGATGTCATCGGTGTCGCCGGCAGAGCGTTCGAGGATGGAGGCGGCCAGAGAGTCGCCGGCCTGCACTATGGCAACGAGTGGGTAGAGCTTGCGCGCGGCGTCGTAGTTCTTGCAGTCCTCCAGGGAGTTTTGGTTCACGCCCCATGCGCCCATGTGCCAGCGTATGGCCAGCATCTCGGCATCGGAGAGCTCGAGGCCGCTGAGCAGCACCATAATCACTGATTTCTCGCCGTGGCCCATCGGGAAGGAGCGGTAGCTCACCTTGTAGCCTTCGGAGTCCTCCCACTGGCCGAGGCTGTTCTTGCGCTTTTTCACGGAGCGGAAATATATGTCGCTCTTGCACACATCGTGCAGCAGCGAGGCTATGATTATGGAGTCGCGTCCCACCTCCTTTTCGAGCACGGGGTCGAGTTGCGAGAGTCCTTCCCATACCTTCAGGGCGGCGTTGCAGGCGTTGAGCGAGTGTTGCGTCAGACCGCCCGCCACGTTGAGGTGGTGTCCGGCCGATGCCGGGGCCGAGAAGAACCCCATCGACTCGAGGTCGGCAATCACATCGTCAACACCCGGGCGCCCGGTGGAGCGTAGCAGCTCGCAGAATTCTTTTTTACATGTTTCGGCGTCAATCTTCATAATGTTTCAGAGTTGGAATTCTTTAGAGAAATCGTGATGCAGTATGGGAGTGGCCGTGTCGTTGCTGTCCCACCGCAGTTCCACTGCGGCGCGTGCCATCGTAACGGGAATCGGGGGGGTAATCTTTGCCACCTTTATTCTTCCGGCCACCACCTGCGGGAACGAGCCGATGACCGAATTGCGAATCCTCAGCGCCACGGTCTCCAGCAGGTCGGCCGGGTCGGCCATTATGCCGGAGATGATGTCGGCCAGATCGGCATAGCTCACCGTGAGCGAGGCATTGTCCTCAAGTGCGGCGCGGTCCATTTCATCCGGTTCAATCTCTACCGAGAGCGAGACCTCGAAATCGTTGCCGACGATGCGTTCCTGAGGGAACACACCGTGATTGGCACGCACTTTCATGCGGTCTATCTCAATAATCCATTTTTCCATATTTCCGTAATAGCAGCCGCCGGCCACCATCCCGGGCCTACGGCTTCATGGTATTTATTTATGTGACACAAACCTCGGAAACCGAGTGGGTATTAGTTACAAAGACAGAAATTGCCGGCCATCATCCCGGCCAGCCTATTACTTATCGCAACAAAGTTACGGATTATTTAGGGATTTTTAGGGGCGGCACGGGGAGAAATTTCTAAAAAATTCGTAATTTTGTTGGCAGTAAAAAAGATTTAAGTGTACTTTTCGATATACAACATACTTCCGATAGCTTATGTGGCCATAGCAGTGGTGTCTTTGACGATGTTATGGCTGCTGATTTGTTACCGCAGGCGTATAGCGCGGTTGAGCGCTGCCGCAGAGGCCGACACACACACCGATGACACCGACGGGCAGCTTCCGCCGGTGTCGGTGATAGTTTATGCGAGCTACAACGCCGCCGAGCTCGAGGAGACCCTCCCCGGCATTCTTACCCAGGAGTATCCCGGTGAATTCGAGGTGATTGTGGTGAACGACGGCTCATGCTCCGAGCTTTCGGATGTGGTGAAACGCTACTCTCACGATTATCCTAACCTCTACCAGACCTTCGTTCCCGAAAAAGCACATAACCTCAGCCGCAAGAAACTTGCCATATCGCTCGGCATCAAGGCCGCCCGCACCGATTACGTGGTGCTTACCGATGCCTGCGGGCGTCCCGGCTCCCGCCGCTGGCTGCGGCTTATGGCCCGGCATTTCGTCTCGGGCAAGGAGGTGGTGATAGGCTGGGGGCGTATCGCCGGCCTGAGGTCGGCAATGAAAGCATTTGACCAGGCTGCCACCGGGGCCACATGGCTCTCGGCCGCCCTTGCCGGGCACCCTTACCGCGGCACGGCGCTTAACATCGGTTACAGCCGGCGCCTGTTCTTTGAGGCCAAAGGCTTTTCGCGCACCCTCAACCTCCATCATGGCGACGACGACCTGTTTGTAAATCAGATCGCCACGGCAGAGAACACCGCCGTGGAGCTTTCGGCGGCGGCCCGGGTGAGCGCCCTGGCTGAGAATCCCTCCGCCATGTGGAGGGAGGAGAAGCTGCGCCACACCTTTACCGCACGTATGCTCCCGAAAGGTCCGCGCCGCATGATGGGGCTCTCCACGCTCATGATGTGGGTCTGGGTGGCCGCCACGGCCGTATGCGCGGTGTTCACTATCCCCAACATGCTGCCGGTGTGTGTGCTTGCTGTGCTTGCCGCCGCATTGTGGATTCCGCTTTCACTGGCATGGCTCCGTGCCGGCAAGGCATTGGGTGCCAGGCTCAAGGCGCCTCTGTTGTGGTGGCTTATGCTATGGCGGTGGGTGCCGTGCCTGCGCGCCAGGCTGAGGTGTGCCTCGGCCGACCGCCGCAATTATACGTGGCTGCAGAAGTAGCCGTGCGAACCGATGCCCGGCACCACCGGGCATAAAAGCTTTAAAAAAGTGAGAAAAAACATACTTAAAACCATACTCAGCATACTTGTGCTGGCTCTTGTGGCCGTCTGCGCGCAGGATATGCAGGCCAAGAAGAAAACCCGCAAAAGCACCAAGGCCAGAACCACCTCGGTGCAGCGTAAAAAGAGCAAAAGCCGCAAAGGGGTAAAGGTGCGTAACCGGCGCCGTTCATCGGCCACCACCACCCGACGGGTCACTCCGGTGAAGCCTCTGATTATCCGCGGCCACGACAGCATCGTGGCTCCCGGCGCCCGTTTCGTAACATTCGAGCGGCCGTCCGAGATAACCGAAGGTCTCGACGGCCGTGTGATAGCCCTATGGCCGAGCCACGGATATTACTTCAACACAGCCACCAACGGATGGTCGTATCAGCGTCCGCGCCTGTTCACCACCCTTGAGGACCTTTTCTCGCACACATTCGCCACGGCCTACCTCACACCCATGCTCGAGAATGCCGGGGCCTATGTGATGCTTCCGCGCGAACGCGACTTCTCCCCTTATGAGGTTATAGCCGACTACGACGGCATGGACGCAGGCGAATACTCCATCGCCGACGGCCGTTTCAAATGGGAGGAACTCCCTGACTCCACCGGCTATTCCCACCCCTCCGGGGCGCTCAGCGGCTATGACAACCCCTTCCGCAACGGCACCGCCGATGTGGTGACCACCGTCCCGCCGTCAAATGCCCGCCATGCCTCTCATGCCTACTGGAATGTGAACATGCCTGAGCGCGGCCATTACGCCGTGTACGTGTCGTATGCTTCGCTGCCCAACAGCGCCACCGACGCGCATTACACCGTAAATCACCTCGGCGGCTCAACAAACGTAACCGTAAACCAGCAGATGGGTGGCGGCACATGGGTATATCTCGGCTCTTACGATTTCGATAAAGGTATGCAGGTGAAGCCCGTGGTTGAGCTTTCAAACATCTCATCCGACGAAGAGAGCATGGTGTCGGCCGATGCCGTGAAAGTCGGCGGCGGCATGGGTTCGGTGTCACGTTCGCTCAGCACACCGGGATTCACGTCAGGAAAACTCAAGGCCAACGAAGGCTCCGGCATCTACCTCCAGAGCGCCGGTATGCCCCGCTACGTGTGGCAGCCCAACATGGGGGAGAGCGACTACAAGGACGACTATATGAGCCGCGCCCACTGGGCCAACTATCTTGCCGGCGGCTCGTCAATATTCCCCGATACCCTCGGGCTGGGAATCCCCGTTGATATGGCTTTCGCATTCCACACCGACGCCGGAGTGACTCACGACGGCACAACGGTGGGCACACTCGGCCTCTATTCCACCGATGACGGCAATCCGTTCGGCAACGGTTCTGCCCGCTCGGCCAACGGCACACTCACCCGCAACGTGCATTCCGCCGTGGTCAACGACCTCCGCGCGCTTTACGACCCCGCCTGGAACTCACGCAGCTACCGCGACCGCAAATACTACGAGGTGCGCGAAACCAAGATGCCTGCCATGATACTCGAGGCGCTGTCGCACCAGAACTATGAGGATATGCGTCGCGGCCTCGACCCGGAGTTCAAATTCATACTATCTCGCGCGGTGTACAAAGGGATTCTGAAATTCCTCGCCGGGCGTTACGGTACACCCTGGGTGGTGCAGCCGCTGCCGGTGAAGGATTTCGCTATACACTATACGGCTCCGGGCAAATACCGCCTCACGTGGGAGCCGCGTCCCGACCGCCTGGAGCCCACAGCCATGCCCGGATACTATATTGTGGAGGAACGCCTTGACGATGGCGGTTTCGAGCCGGTGGCCACCGTCGACAAACCCGTGTATGATGTGGAAATCGACGACGAGGCCATCCATTCCTACCGCATAATAGCCGGAAACGCCGGAGGCACCGCCTTCCCCTCCGAAGTCCTGTCGCTGTACGACAACGACCACAAACCGCCTGTGGTGACCATAGTCAACGGTTTTACCCGCGTGGCGGCTCCCGGCCTGTCGAAAGAAGGGAAAGGCTTTGATTTCAACCGCGAACCCGCCATTGCCGTCGGCATGGATATAGGCACATGCGGTCCGGAGTTCAACTTCGACGAATACACCTCCGACTGGGGCGCATCGTCAGGCACGCTTGAGAACCAGACATTTGCCGGAAATACATTCGATTTCACCACCGAGCATGGCGAGCCGATACGCAACGCCGGCTACGGATATGTATCCACTTCGGCTTCGGCCTATGCCGCCTCGGCTTCGACACCGGCCGACACTCCTGTTGTCGACCTTATCCTCGGACTGCAGAAAACCGACGAGCGTCCCGGGAGCGGCGAAAAGCGCCATGAACCCTTCCCTCAGCAGCTTAGGGGGCGCCTGCGCGCCCACCGGGCCAAAGGTGGCGCGCTTCTGGCCACCGGCTCCTATATCGGCTCCGACCTGCTGAAAGCGCAGAACGACTCGACAGGTCCCGTGCCGGCCGACAGCATATTCGCCGCCGAAGTGCTCGGCATCACGCAGGCCGCTTCCGGAGTAGTCAACTCCTCCTCAGCCACAATGGAGGGGGGACGGATTCCGGCATTCTATGCCAGCACAGTTGACTTCCAGAGCCGCCCCGACCGCAACCATTACGGCGTGACACTGCCTGATGCAATATATCCGGCCGATGAGAAAGACGTTGTGATGCGCTACAACGGCAGCGGTCTGCCGGCAGCAGTAATCTCAGAGTCGGCTGCCGGCGATAAATCGCGCATATTCGTGGCCGGATTCCCGCTGGAGGCCGTCACCGATGCCACCGCCCGCGATCTGCTTATGCGTGCCGCCCTTAAATATCTCCTTGAAAAACATTAGAAATGATGCCTATGGAACCGATAAGAATCACCCCGCTGTGCTCTACCGAAGAGCTCCGCACCAAAGTGCTGGAACATCCGCAGGAGGAATACACCCTGATAATCACCACCACCCACCGCATCTCCTTTCCGCCTGAGGCTTTGAAAAGGATGCTCGATGTGGCGCGTACCACCAATGCGGTGATGGTCTACGGCAATTATACCGACGGGGCCGCCGACGGCACGGTGCGTCCTCACCCCACAATCCCTTGCCAGGAGGGAGCCATCCGCGATGATTTTGATTTCGGCCCCGTAACCCTCTGGAAGACCTACGAGTTGCGCAATGCGCTGAATCTGCTTCCGCAGTATAATTTCGCCGCATTTTATGCGGTGCGCCTTACATGCTCTATGTTCGGCTCCATAGTGCATGTTCCAGAGTCGCTCTATACGGTTTTCGCCGGAATACAGGACCCCGGAGCCGCGCAGTTCGCCTACGTCGACCCGCGCAACCGGGCCGTGCAGATAGAGATGGAGCTTGCCGCCACGGCATGTCTGCGCTATACCGGAGCCTACCTCGGCAATGAGCCGGAGCGCGTCGATGTGAGCCGCGGTGAGTTCCCGTGTGAGATGTCGGTGATTATCCCTGTGCGTGACCGTGCCCGCACCATAGCCGACGCGCTCCGCTCGGCTCTTGGCCAGCAGGCGCCGTTCGCCTACAATGTGATAGTAGTCGACAACCATTCCACCGACGGCACCACTGAGATTGTGGCCGGGATAGCCGCCTCTGATCCGCGGGTGGTGCATATCGTGCCCGAAAGCCGCTCGCTCGGCATCGGAGGTTGCTGGGACCTGGCGGTCAACCACCCCGCCTGCGGCCGATTCGCCTGTCAGCTCGACAGCGACGACATGTATTCGTCGGCCGACACCCTGCGGCGTGTGGCAGAGCGTTTCCACAGCGACGGCTGCGCCATGGTGATAGGCTCCTACGAACTGACCGACATGGAATGCCGGCAGATTCCGCCCGGAGTCATCGACCACCTTGAATGGACTCCGATGAACGGCCGCAATAACGCCCTTCGTGTCAATGGCCTGGGTGCTCCGCGTGCGTTCTATACCCCCATACTGCGCCAGATCGGCGTGCCCGATGTGAGCTATGGCGAGGACTATGCATTAGGACTGCGCATCAGCCGGCAGTGGCATATCGGCCGCATATTCGATTCGTTATACCTCTGCCGCCGGTGGGAGGGGAACTCCGATGCCGGAATCTCGCTGGAGCGCGCCAATGCCAACAACACCTATAAGGACTGGCTGCGCACCCTTGAAATCCAGGCCCGCAAACTCCTCAACCGCCGATGACAGCCACTCCCGCCTCTTTCCTTGCCGGGCAGCTACGGCAGTGGCCTATGGCTGAAGCCAATTTCAAGGCTCTCGAGTCGGTGGCCGTGCGCCGGTGCGGCCCCGCGGGGATGCGTGTGCAATTCAATCCGGCACGCGCGGTATCTACCGGAGCCCGTGTCGATGCCGCTTCAATAAAGGCTCGTCCGTGCTTTCTTTGCGCCGCGAACCGACCGCAGGAGCAGATAGCCGACAGCCGTTTCGCGGTATATGAGCTACTGGTCAACCCATTCCCGATATTCAGGGAGCATTTCACCATCGCTGCCCGGGAGCATACCCCGCAGCTAATAGCCGGAAGAGCCGGCCACATGAGTGAGATTGCCGGTAGGATGCCGGGTTATGCGGTGTTCTACAACGGCGCCCGTTGCGGTGCATCGGCTCCCGACCACTTCCACTTCCAGGCCGTGCCTGCCGACGCGCTGCCGTTTCTTGCCGCGCGTTCGTTCCCGTTCAAAGTGTTCACGTTCAGTGTCAGCTCCGGCGCCGATGCCGACACAGCCATGAGTAAGGTGCTTGACGCTGTGCGCCGCTTGCCAGGCCAGCCTGCCTGCGGCGAGCCGATGGTCAACATCCTCGCTGTGGCCGCATGCTCCGGCACAGTGGAATTCACAGTGATACCGCGCCGCGCCCACCGCCCTGACTTTTATGGCACCGGTACCGGGCAGATGCTTGTGTCGCCGGCATCGGTGGACCTTGCCGGAGTGATGATTGTGCCGCGCGAGGAGGATTTCGGGAGGCTTGATGACGCACTTGCCTCGCGTATCCTTGAGCAGGTATGTTATCCGGCCGATGCGGCCGCACTTGCCGGGGAGCCCGTGCTGCGCGTGGGCATAATGGAGGGGAGAGATATAAAAGTGTCGTTCAACGGCCGTTACACCCGGCAGGAACATGCCGGCGGCACGGTGGAATATACTCCGGGGAGTGCCGCAGACACATTCACGCTGGAGAATGTGGCGATAGGCAAGGGCTTCCACTGGGAGCGGACAGAGCCACAGACCTTCCGCGGGGCGCTGGAACTGAGGCCGATACCGTCGGGCGGCACCCTGGCAGTCAATATCATATCGCTGGAGGAATATCTTAAAAGTGTGATTTCTTCGGAGATGAGCGCCACGGCCTCGCCGGCACTGTTGCGCGCTCATGCGATAGTGTCGCGCTCATGGCTCCTTGCAATGCTTGCCAGGCGTGGAGGCAAGGACTTGAACCGCAGTGTTATACCGGGTAATCCTGACGAAATAGTGGCATGGTACGACCGTGGTGAGCATACTCTTTTCGATGTGTGCGCCGACGACCATTGCCAGCGTTACCAGGGTATCACCCGCCAGACGTCACCGGCCGTGGCCGAGGCGGTGGAGGCAACCCGCGGCCAGGTGCTGGTTTACGACGGCCGTATTTGCGATGCCCGTTTTTCAAAATGCTGCGGAGGACGGACCGAGGAGTTCGGCGCCTGCTGGGGCGATGAAGACCATCCATATCTGCAGCCTGTGGCCGACCGGCCGGCCGATGGCGGAACGGATTTCTGCGACACTGCCGATGAAACGATTATAACCCAGGTGCTCAACAGCTACGACCGCGAGCATACCGATTTCTACCGCTGGAGTGTGACTCTCGACGCCGCTGCGCTCCCGGCTCTGCTTCTGCGTAAAACCGGAATCGATTTCGGGCCGGTCAGAGACCTGGAGCCGCTTCAGCGCGGCAAGTCCGGGCGTATCACCCGGCTGCTTGTCCGGGGGGAGCGCCGCAGTGTGATTCTCGGCAAAGAACTTGAGATACGTCTGGCCTTGAGCGAGAGCTGTCTCCGCTCGTCGGCATTCGATGTGGAGCACAGTGCCGGTGGCTTCCGCCTTTCCGGGCGTGGCTGGGGGCACGGCGTGGGTATGTGCCAGATCGGAGCCGCCGTGATGGGAGCCCGCGGCTATTCCCATCCCGATATTCTCGGCCATTATTTCCACGGAGCCTCAATAACACAGCTTTATGACTGAATCCGATACCACAGCCGGGCGCCGTTCACCATGGTGGTGGGTGCCTACACTTTATTTTGCCGAGGGACTCCCCTACATGGCGGTGATGACCATTTCCGGCATAATGTACAAATGTCTCGGCATCTCCAACACCGAGCTGGCGTTCTACACCTCATGGCTTTATCTGCCCTGGGTGGTAAAGCCGCTGTGGAGTCCGTTTGTCGATATCGTGAAGACCAAGCGCTGGTGGGTGACAGCCATGCAGATGCTGCTGGCGCTGTCGCTTTCGCTTGTGGCGCTGACCATTCCGGCGAGTGGCTTCTTCCAGCTCACGCTCGCTGTTTTCTGGCTGATGGCTTTCGCCTCGGCCACACACGATATCGCCGCCGACGGTTTCTATATGCTGGGGCTCTCGGAGCACCAGCAGTCGGTGTTCGTGGGGATACGCTCGTTATTCTACCGCATATCGATGGTGGCGGGGCAGGGAGCGCTTGTGGTGCTGGCAGGCCTGCTTAACGAAAGTTACCATTCGCTGACTTTCGGCTGGGTGGTGACCTTCTGCATAATGTCGCTGTTCTTTCTCGGCGTGACAGTCTATCACAGCTTTGTGCTCCCTTATCCGCGGGCCGACAGGATGCACACGGTGCGCACTCCGGCCGATGTGGCGCGGGAGTTCGCCGAGACCTTCCGCACGTTCTTCACCAAGCCCGGCATTGTGGTGGCGCTCCTCTTCATGCTGCTCTACCGTCTGCCGGAGGCCCAGCTCGTGAAGATGATTCCATCGTTTCTGCTTGACGGTGCCGAAAGCGGCGGCCTGGGGCTGACGGCCGACCAGGTGGGGCTTGTCTACGGCACGGTGGGGGTTATCGGACTGATGCTGGGCGGTATCGTCGGCGGCCTTTGCGCCGCCCGCAACGGATTGAAAGCGTGGCTGCATCCGATGGCGTGGAGCATGTCGCTTACATGCCTTACATTCGTATATCTGGCGTTCGCGCGCCCCACGGCTCTGTGGGAGATATATGCCTGCGTTTTCGTCGAGCAGTTCGGCTACGGATTCGGATTCACCGCCTATATGCTCTATCTGATATATTTCTCGGCCGGCCGCTTCAAGACCGCCCATTATTCGCTCTGCACCGGCTTCATGGCCCTGGGCATGATGATTCCGGGGATGTTTTCGGGCTGGCTGGCCGACACGGCAGGCTATGCCGGATTCTTTGTGTGGTGCATGGTGTGCTGTGTGGCCACAATCGGAGTATGCTATCTTGTAAAAGTCTCACCTTCATTCGGAAAGAAAAAACAATGAATCTACTGTCACGAAGAATATACGCGGCGGTTGCCGCTCTGGCTGTGTTCGCCGCATCGGTGGCGCAGGTAAGGCCGGGCATCGAAGTGCTGGCCGACAGCGGTTTCGCCTCTTTGAAAGGGAAGAGGGTAGGGCTGCTGACAAATGCCACCGGAGTTGACTCGCGCCTGAAATCTACGGTCGACATACTGCATGAGGCTCCGGGAGTCG
Organism: Muribaculaceae bacterium Isolate-013 (NCI); assembly: GCA_004102785.1. GTDB lineage: Bacteria > Bacteroidota > Bacteroidia > Bacteroidales > Muribaculaceae > UBA7173. The sequence continues at coordinate 26,972 of SCEJ01000023.1, read as the reverse complement.
AGCTTGTGGCGCTGTTCGCCCCCGAGCACGGAGTGCGCGGCGACGTAGCCGCCGGGGAGAAAGTGCCGCCGGCCACCGACCCCTCCACCGGCATAAAGGTACATTCGCTCTATGGCGCCACAAAGACCCCCACACCGGAAATGCTTGCGGGGATTGATGTGATGGTATATGACATACAGGACAACGGATGCCGCTCCTACACCTTTATCTCCTCCATGGGGCAGGCTATGGAGGCCTGCGCGCGTGCCGGAAAGGAATTCATGGTGCTCGACCGTCCGGACCCGCTTGGCGGCAACAAGACCGAGGGTGCGCCGACGGCTCCGGGCAACAGCAGCTTTGTGGCCCGATACCCTATACCGTATATCTACGGACTTACCCCCGGAGAACTTGCGCGGATGATTGTGGGCGAGGGCTGGATAAAATCGCAGAAACCGCTGAATCTCACCGTCGTGCCGATGGAGGGATGGGAGCGTGATATGCTCTGGGAGGATACCGTGCTGCCATGGGTGCCCACATCGCCGCAGCTTCCCTCGGCCGAGACTGCTATATATTATCCTGCCACCGGAATACTCGGCGAACTTGACTACCTTTCGATAGGGGTAGGATATACGCTCCCATTCCGCACATTTGCCGCCACATGGATCAACGGGCAGAAACTCGCCGCCGAGCTGAATTCGATGAATATACCCGGAGTGCTTTTCCGTCCGATAAGCTACAAACCCTATTTCGGTTTCGAGGCCGGGAAACAACTGCATGGTGTTGAGGTATATGTGACCGATTTCGATGCCGCGCCGCTCACGCTGGTGCAGTTTTACGCCATGGAGGCGCTGGCCAGGCTCTATCCGGCCCACAAGGCTTCGGCTGGGGCGAGGGCGGCGCGCTTCGGCATGTTCGACAAGGTGATGGGCGACAAGTCGCTGCGTCCTCTGTTTTTCCGTTCGCATTCGGTGGCCGACCTTCTCCCTGCCTGGCAGAAGGGGGTCGATGAATTCAGGGCGAAAAAAGAGAAATACCACATTTACCGATGAAAAAGATACTGGTAACCGATTGCGGCGGCTCTTCATGTTGCTGGATGGCTGTTGACGCCGGTGCTGTGCGCCATTCGTTTGTCACGGCGGGATTCAATGCTGCCGTGGCCGGAGATGATGCCGTAGCATTGTCGGTGGCGGAAGCTGCCGCACGCCTGTCGGAGGAGGGATTCATTCCTGACGAAATACACTTTTACGGCGCGGGCTGTGGCACTCCGGCTGCGTGCGGACGTGTCAGCGGGATTCTGCATGGATATTTCCCTGATGCCGATGCGGAAGTGGAATCCGACCTTGTGGGAGCGGCCAGGGCCACACTCGGGAATTCCGTCGGTGTGGCGTGCATACTCGGCACCGGAGCCAATGCCGGGCTTTTTGACGGAGGGAAGCTGTGCCGGCGCATACCTCCCCTTGGCTATGTGCTTGGCGATGAGGGTTCAGGCGCATATCTTGGAAAGCAGTTGCTCGTCAAGGTGTTGCGCGGCGAACTCCCCGCTGAAATAGTGAAGGCATTCGCTGAGGAAACGGGTGTCGACGAGGCCGCGGCGATAGAGCGCGTGTACCGCACACCGGGCGCCAACGCATTCCTGGGCAGTCTTGCCGGCTTCCTGTCGGCTCACATCGATGTGCCTCAGCTTGAGGAAATAGTCACCGACGCTTTCCGGGCGTTCCGCCTCACCTTTGTAGAGCCGTATCTGCGAGAGGAGTCTTACAACCGTGCGCCGCTGAAAATCGGTGTCGTTGGGTCGGTGGGCGCCGTGTTCGGCAAACAGCTCCGGAGCGTCTTTCCGGAGACAGAGGTCAATGTGGTGCGTTATCCCCTTGAGGCTATGGCGCTTTACCATTGCCGGGGTGAAGCCTGACCGCAATGGCGGCGCATGAGGCGAAATGAATTGTCAGAGGTTTGGCTGTTAGCGGATAAAATAGTAATTTTGCGGTAAAAATTATGGCAACTCTTTATAATATGATAAAACGTGCCGCGGCGCTGGTAGCCCTCACTGCGACACTGGCGGCATCGGCCCAGGTGCAGACACTTCCCACAATGGGGGTGGCGGGCCGCGTGCTCCGCTACTATGACGTGCGCACCGGCGACAGCGTATATTCCGTGGCACGCGACCTCGGCATAACGGTCGACCAGATTATCGCAAACAATCCATCGGCGGCCGACGGTCTCACACCCGGCATGCGCCTCTATTTTCCGGAATCGCTTGCCGGCGGTGCCGACGCCACACCTGCTCCCGGCGAACCGCAGCATCCGCTCACACATGTGGTGGAGAAAGGGGAGAGCGTCTACGGCATCTCTGCGCGGTACAACATCCCGGTAGAGACTATCATCAAGCTCAACCCGCAGGCCGACAGCGGTGTGCATGCCGGCCAGGTGCTTCGTCTGGCCGAGGGTGCGCCGCAGCATGAAGCCCTTGCCGCTGCAAAGCCTGATGTTGCCGCCCCCAAGTCGGGGCTCGCTCCGCGCGCCGGTTATGAAATCTATAAGATTGCTGCCGGCGAGACACTTTTCGCCATCGCCGACTCGCGAGGCACCACTCTTGATGCAATCCAGGTGGCGAATCCCGATTTCGACATCACCTCATATTCCGAAGGGGATGAGATATATGTGCCTCTTACCGGAGTGAGAAATGATACCGCACACAATGCTTCGCCTCAGACTGTTGCCGCAGATATGCCGGAGGATTCCACCGCCAACACCGCACCGGCCGGATATTCCTCTCTCCATGAGATGAGTGTGGCAGTGGTGCTTCCGTTTATGGCCGAAGATGAACATCCGGGGCGTGCGGCCAGGCTTAATCAGGAGTTTTTGCGCGGCTTCCTGATGGGAGTCAGGGAACACAGCGACAGGAACGGTGCCAAAATCTATGTGCGGGCCTTTGATACGAAAGGTAATATGGATACCCTCAGGATGCTTATGGAGCGGCCCGAGGTGAGCGGCGCCGATATAATCGTGGTGCCTGACGCCGACGGTCAGATGGCTTTCATCGAGGATTCGGACACTCGGTCGGTGCTTCTCAATTACTTTTCCATAAAGGATGAGACCTACCGCAACCATTCAAATGTGGTGCAGGCAAATATACCACACGACAAGATGTATGACCGCGCTATCAATGGTTTCATGCAGACATTCAGGGGGGAGGACGGGCTGTTTCTCCCGGTATTCCTGTCGCGTGCCGACGGCCCGACCGACAAGGCAGAGTTTACCCGTCTGCTCAAGGAACGGCTTGATGCCGAAGGTGTGCCATATGCCACAGTGGAATACAGTGGATCCCTTGAAGTGGAAAATCTCGCCGGCTACACCCCCGATGTGCAGCCTGCCGTCTATATCCCTGAATCAGGCACACGCCATGAATTCCTGCGTTACGCCCCGGTGCTTGAGAAAATTAAAGAGGAGCTTGCCACGCCGGAGAATATGGCGCTCTGGGGCTATCCCGAGTTCGTGACTTTCAAGGGGGAGAACCGTGCGGCGCTACATTCGCTCAACACCACAATCTATTCCCGCTATTATACCAACGACAACGATTATACCCTGCGGTCGCTCCGCAGCCGCTACAAAGACCTCTATGGCCAGGAAATGACTGATGCGTTTCCGCTTCAGGGTGTGCAGGGCTATGATGCGGCAGCCTATATCGTTGCTGCGCTGCGCGGCATGGCGCAGGGCGACTCCCTGCCCAAGGATTTCGAGGGAGCGCAGGGTACACTCCGCCTTGAGCGGGCCGAAGGATTGCCCCACAGCGCCGGACTGGTAAACAATTCGCTTTTCCTGATACACTACCGGGAGGGTAACGGCGTGGAGAAAACACGCATGTAATCCGCTTGTGCCGCTTATGAAGATTCCACACCTCATATATATTGCCGTGGCCACAATGCTCTGTGTGTTCGGTGCCTTCGATGCCGCCGCGCAGCGCCATTACAAACCCCATGTACATGTAGGGGTGCATGGCGGCATGTCTATGTCGCGCACATCGTTCTATCCGTCTGTAAAAGAGCAGATGCTCAACGGTTTCCAGGCCGGCGTAAGCTTCAGGTATGCCGAGGAGCGCCATGTGGGGCTTCTGGCAGAACTTAATCTTACCCAGCGCGGCTGGAAAGAGGATCTTCGCGAAACCTCGCTGGAATATCACCGCCGCCTGACATATATAGAATTGCCGGTGATGACCCATATCTTCTTCGGTTCGAGGGTGGTGAAAGGGTTTTTCAACCTCGGTCCGCAGATAGGATATATGATTTCCGACGGCATTACAGCGAATTTCGATTATGCAAATATCGGAAGCGTGGCGCAATGGCCTGAAAACCATCGTACAGAGCAGCTCGATATGAAAATATCCCGTCGGTTCGACTACGGCATCACCGCCGGCGCCGGCGTGGAATTTGTGATAGCCCGCCGCAACTGCGTGTATCTTGAAGGCCGCTATTATTACGGCCTGGGCAACATTTTCCCTTCAACCAAAAAAGACTACTTCTCCGCATCGCGCGGCTCTTCGATTCTCGTCACCGCCGGCTACCGTTTCCGCCTGAAATAAACAGCGGCAGGCCGCCGATAGCGGTAGGACTTGTGGGACTTGTAGGACTTGTGGGACTTGTAGGAGCTCCTACTGGTCCTACAAGTCCCACCGCTCCCACCGCTCTCACAGCTCCCACCGCTGCCTCCCGATTCCGGCTGTTTTGCAGCGCTGTTGTTGGAAATAGCGAATTTTTTTGTAAGTTTGTGGATGAGTATTGTTTCAGTGCTTTTTTCAAAATATGAAGATACGGAAAATAACATTCATGGCATTTGCGGGAGCTATGGCTCTCGGCGCCATTTCCGCCACGGCTGCGGAGACGCCGTTATGGTTGCGTGATGTGAAGATTTCGCCCAAGGGCGATGTAATCGCCTTTACTTATAAGGGTGATATATGGACTGTGCCGGTGGCTGGCGGCGAGGCGCGCCGCCTCACAACACTCCCATCGTATGAAACCTCACCAGTATGGATCCCCGACGGCAGCCGCATAGCGTTTGCATCCGACCGTCACGGAAATTTCGATATCTTCGTGATGGATGCCGCAGGGGGCGCCGCGCGCCGTCTTACCTCTAACTCGGCGTCGGAGACTCCCGAAGGGTTCTCGCCCGACGGCTCGGAAGTGTATTTCTCCGCGGCAATCCAGTCGCCGGCAGCCTCGGCCATGTTCCCCTCCGGACGCATGACACAGCTATATTCTGTGCCGGTGGCGGGCGGGGCATCGCGGCAGGTGCTCGGCACTCCGGCCACGAGCCTTTCGTTCTCGCCCGACGGCGAAACGATGCTTTACACCGATGTGAAAGGCTTCGAGGATGAGTGGCGCAAGCATCATACCTCCTCTGTGACACGCGACATATGGCGCTATGACCGACGCACAGGGCGCCACACCAATCTTACAAACCGCGCCGGCGAGGACCGCAACCCGGTGCTTGATCCCGCTACCGGAGCGGTGTATATACTCTCCGAGCGTGACGGCGGCACTTTCAATGTGTACACTTTCCCGCTTGACGCCCCCGACAAGGCTGAGAAACTGACTGACTTCACCACCCACCCCGTGCGCTTCCTGTCACGCGCCGACAACGGCACCATGGCGTTCACCTGGGATGGCGAAATCTATACGATGGCCAACGGCGGCAAGCCTCGGAAAGTGGCTGTGACCGTCACTTCCGACGACGAGCCGGCAGTGCGCCGTTTGCAGGTGTCGCCGACAGCCGATGCCGCCGTGTCGCCCGACGGAGAGCAGGCCGCGTTCATAAGCCGCGGCGATGTGTTCGTCACTTCGGTGGAATATCCTACAACCCGCCAGATAACCTCCACTCCTCAGGCTGAATATGATGTGACCTGGGCGCCTGACTCGCGCACAATTTATTATACCTCGGACCGCAACGGCCGCAAGGCTATCTACAAGGCCGAGATTTCGCGTAAGGAGGATGCTAACTTCCCCAATGCCGCCGCGGTGAAGGAGACACTGGTGCTCGGCGATGCCGACAATGACTATTCCAATCCGCGCATATCGCCCGACGGCAAGAAGATGGCCTATACCCGAAACCGCAACGGCCTGACCGTGCGCGACCTCGCCTCGGGCAAGGATATTACGGCGGACACCGATGTATATCCCGGCTATGATGACGGCCTTTATTTCGTATGGTCGCCCGACTCGCGCTGGCTCGCTCTTGAATTCATCCCTGAGATGCACGATCCATATTCGGATATCGCCCTGATGAATGCTGCTACCGGCGAAGTGACCGACATCACACGCAACGGCTACTTCGACATGTCGCCGCGCTTCACCCCCGAGGGGGATGCACTGGTGTATATTACCGACACCTACGGTATGCGCAACCATGCGTCGTGGGGTTCGCAGACCGATGTGATGATTGCTTTCCTGAACCGCGAGGCCCGCGACCGTTTCATGATGAGCAAGGAGGACGCCGCCCTGGCCAAGGAGGCCAAAAAGGAAGCTGAGAAGAAGGCCGAGGCTGACAAAAAGGACTCGAAGAAAGGGAAGAAGGGCGACAAGGCTAAAAAAGAGGATGCCGCCGATGACAAGGCTGTGACGGTGGAACTCGACGGCATCGACACCCGCATAATGCGCCTCACACCGTGGTCGTCGGATTACTCCGACGCCATTGTCAGCGCCGACGGCGAGACTCTTTACTATCTTGCCGACTCCGGCGACGGCCCCGACCTGTGGTCGCTTCCGCTGCGCGACGGCGACCCCTCGCTTGCCGCGCATATCGGCTCGGGCGGAATCTCGCTCCAGGCTACAAAAGACGGCAAGAACATCTTCGTGATGGGCCGCAAGATGAGCAAGCTCGACAAGGGCGACAAACTCAAGGCCATCACTGTCGACGCCCGGCATGACATCGACCCGGCCGCCGAGCGTGAGGCGATGTTCGATTTCATGGCCGCCGAGGAAGGCGCGCGTTTCTACGATACCGGTATGCACGGCGTTGACTGGCCTATGATGACCGCCGCCTACCGCCGCTTCCTGCCGCATATCAACAACAACTACGATTTCGCCGAGATGCTCAGCGAAATCCTCGGAGAGCTCAATGTGTCGCATACCGGCGGACGCTATCGCGGCACATCGGCCGCCAACGCCGACCGCACAGCGTCGCTCGGTCTCCTTTACGACATGGCATATACCGGCGACGGACTCAAGGTCGACGAGGTTATCACCGACGGCCCGTTTGACAAGGCTGCTTCCGCTATTGTGCCCGGCTCGCTTGTGACTGCCGTCAATTCGGTGGAAATCACTCCCGACACGGATATGGGCGCGCTCTTCAACAACATCTCCGGGAAGAAGACCCTGGTGGCGTTCACAACCCCCGACGGCGGCAAACACACCGAGGTTGTCACCCCCGTAAGCCAGGGTGCCATCTCTGACCTCCTTTACCGTCGGTGGGTGCGCCGCCGTGCCGCCCAGGTCGACTCCCTCTCCAACGGCCGCCTCGGATATGTTCACATAGAATCGATGAGCGACGACTCTTTCCGCCCGATGTACTCTGCCCTTTTCGGGAAGTACAACAACCGCGAGGGCGTCGTGGTGGATATCCGCTGGAACGGCGGCGGACGTATGCACGAGGATATCGAGGCTCTGCTCACGGGGCAGAAGTATCTCACCCAGGTGATCCGCGGCAAGGATGTGTGCGAAATGCCTTCGCGCCGGTGGAACAAACCGTCGGTAATGCTTGTGGCCGAACCCTGCTATTCCAACGCTCACGGCACCCCCTGGGTGTATCAGCACCAGAAAATCGGCAAGGTCGTAGGTATGCCGGTGCCCGGCACCATGACTTCGGTCAACTGGGTGACGATGCAGGACCCCACCATGATTTTCGGCATCCCGGTAATCGGTTACCGTACAGCCGAGGGGAACTACCTGGAGAATACCCAGCTTGAGCCTGACGTGAAGGTGGCCAATTCACCCGAGTCGATTGTGACTGGCGAGGATACCCAGTTGCGCGTGGCGGTGGAGACCCTCCTGCGTCAGATTGACGGCAAATAATGCCGGCAGGGCGCAAAACCTTGCGCTCGCCTGAAACGTTGAGATTACATACCCGCACCTCTCCTCTCCCGAAGCAGGAGGGGCGGGGTGTAATCTCAACGTTTCATTTTTATGGGAGGACTATCATTAAATATGCTCGCGGAGCCGGCCGGCCAGGGTGCCGCCGCTGTGCTGCATGAAACTCATCAGGCATCGGACGCGCTGATACCCAGCCATGACATCGCAGTCACAATCCTTACTTTCATTGACCGGATTCTCGACTGGCTCGGGCTTTCGCATGACCGCAGGCTCGAGGAGATTGTATATACGGTCATAATATTCGGCATATCGCTGGTAATAGGCCTTACGGTGAGATGGGTGGTGGTATTTGTCATACGCAAGTTTCTGGCGCATCGCAGGAGTGCCGCCGTGGCGCAGTTGCTCAGGATGCGCACTGTGGGCAAATGCACCCACTTCATTCCGCCGCTGGTGTTCTTTGCCCTGATTCCGTTTGCGTTCGAGACCGATTACCACACCCTCGACTGGATTCTCCGTCTGGCCGGGGTGTACACACTGGTGACAATCGGTATCGCCATATGCGCCGTGCTTGAATATGCCTGGTGGCGTTTCAACAATTCGCAGAATAAGAGCAACCACCCTCTGAAAGGGATTCTCAATGTGTGCCGCGGAGTGGTGTGGATTATTATCGTGATAATATCGGTGTCGATTCTCATTGACAAGTCGCCGGCCGCCCTGTTGGCCGGACTTGGAGCTTTTGCTGCCGCTCTTATGCTGATTTTCAAGGATTCGATACTTGGGTTCGTGGCCGGCATACAGCTATCCACCAATGATATGCTTCGCGTGGGCGACTGGATTGTGGTGCCCTCCACCATTGCCAACGGCACTGTGATAGATGTGACTCTCACTGTGGTGAAGGTGCAGAACTGGGATAACACCATTGTGATGCTGCCGCCGTATACCCTCGTGTCGACATCGTTCCAGAACTGGCGCGGCATGTCCGACTCGGGCGCGCGCCTTGTGAACCGCGACATCGTTTTTGCACAGGCATCAATCACCCGCGCCACACCCGAAATGGTGGAGCGCCTTGTGGCCGCCTATCCGCTGATGGAGAAATATGTGAGGAAACTTCAGGAACTGAAAGGGGCTCCCGGCATCTACAACGACTGGCAGCAGCCCAACGGCACAGTCGACACCAACCTGGGTCTGTTCCGCATATACGTCACCTCATATCTTCTCAACCATCCGTGTGTGAGCCGCGACAAATCCACCGATTATATTATAGTGGCTCTCGATCCGGCCAGGGAAGACGGCCAGCCGCTCAACATCGAATTCTTTACCAACACTACCGACTGGGCGCCCTACGAGGCTATCCTTTCGGATATCTTCGAGAACTTTGCCGTGACGGCACGCGATTTCGGACTGGTTCTCTCCAACACGCCCGACGGCAACCGCTTCGTAATCACACAGGAAACTGCAGCACCCGGGTCTGGCGAGCAGGGCGGTGCCGTGAAGTGACCGCGTTATTCACACCCCGGCCTCGATTTCGGCCAGGGCGCGTGCCAGTTGGTCGGGGCATGATGTGCCGCGGTTGCGGCAGTCGATGCCGCCTAAAAGGGCGCGCACCTCTGAAATTGACTTCCCTTTCACAAGGGTGCATACCCCTAAAGTGTTGCCCGGGCATCCGCCGAGAAAATCCACCGATTCAATTGTGCCGGTGGTCTCGTCATAATTTATCGTGATTTTTTTCGAGCAGGTGCCCTGGGTGATATATTCTTTTTTCATAATGGTCATATATGGTGTTTGTTCTGCAAAATTAACTATATTTTCCGAGTTATTCGTGCAATCGGTTAAACCTATCCCCTTTTTTTTGTTCTTAATAACAAGAACTGTTACTAAAAAGATATATTATGAACCGACTGATGAGAACCGTAGCCGCTTTTGTTGCCGCTCTGGCCATGATAGCGGCTCCTGTGGCCGAGGCACAGAGCCGCGGGCGGCAGTCGCATACCTCGGGGGCGGCTGCATCGCAGAACGCAGGCAAACGCCCCGGCTCATCGGCTAATGGAGCAACACGTCCCAACCGGCCTTCGCATGGGAACAACAACTCCCCGTCGCGACCCTCCACACCCCCTTCCGGATCAAACAGCCGTCCGACCAAACCGGGCAACGACCGCCCCGGCTCCGGCAGCAACCATAACCGTCCGACCAAACCGGGCAACGACCGCCCCGGCTCCGGCAGCAACCATAACCGTCCGACCAAACCGGGCAACGACCGCCCCGGCTCCGGCAGCAACCATAACCGTCCGACCAAACCGGGCAACAACCGCCCCGGCTCCGGCAGTAACCATAACCGTCCGACCAAACCGGGCAACAACCGCCCCGGGCATACAGTCGGGCCGAATGACTACCGTCCCGGCAGACCGGGACATGGAGGCCATAGGCCGCCTGTCCATGCGCGTCCTCCGCGGATACCACACGGCTATCGCCACCCGGTGCCTTTCTTCGGCGCGTACCACCGCCCGGTGCCCCCTCCGTCGTGGAACCGTTATTATGCCGGCCCTACTTTCGGAACCATTCTCGGTGTGGCGCTCGGCACTACTCTCGACCTTTCTATCAGGTCTCTGATAAATTCGGGATATGCTGTGACCAACTACGGGTCAAATGTGGTGTATCTCACGAATGTGCCGCAGATGAATCTCATGTGGCCGAATGCGGCGATGTATTACAACAACGGGCTGCTGTGTGGTTCGCAGTTCACCTATCCGACCCCTTATTACGACATGCAGCGCTACAATCTGCTGTATAACCAGCTTGTGGGGCAGTATGGTGTGCCGATTGAGCAGTATAATAGCGGCGGGGTGATTTCAGCCACATGGTTCGGCGCGGGCAATCGCTTCGTCACGCTTGAATTCAACAACACCGGCGGCCAGTATTATACCACGCTGAGTTTCGGCAACTGATGAGGCTGTGTAAGAAAAAAGATTTTTAAGGCCGTCTCAACATCAACGTTATCAACTGTTTATTTAAAAGACTGTAAGATTTATGCGCACCCGCTCGGTTGCACTTTCGCTTAACGGAGCGACGCTGGCACTGCTGGCGTTGCTCCTTGTCACGTTTGTGGCTTTCCTCGGCATGACCCTTTTCAATACCAAAGGGGAGCCCCGCGAGGCTCTGGTGGCCGTATCGATTCTTAATCAGGGCAACTGGATTCTGCCGGTGAGTTGCGGCGCTGATATCCCCTACAAGCCGCCGATGCTTGCCTGGTGTATCGCCCTGTTCGGCTGGCTCAACGGCGGCCATGTCACGGAGTTTCTGTCGCGTATCCCCTCGGCGCTCGGAGCGGTTGTCATGCTGATATGCTTCTTCCGTTTCTATGCTCGCCGCGGCTCCATGGCTGTGGCGGCTGTGGCCACACTCGTGGCCGCCACCACTTTCGAGCTTCACCGTGCCGCCACATCCTGCCGTGTGGATATGCTTCTGGCGTCGTTTGTGGTGATGGCCATACTGGCTATGTATGTCACCGCCGAAAAATATCCCGGCCGCTGGCGGCTGTCGTTTCCCGGAATATTGCTCATGAGTGCCGGGGTGCTCACCAAAGGTCCGGTGGGCATGCTGCTACCATGCGGAGTGCTGCTGGTGCTGGAGCTGATGAAAGGGGAGCGGTTATGGCGCGCGTTCAGCTTGTATGCCGTCAGCGGAATCCTTGCTCTTCTGCTCCCGGCGGCATGGTATCTGCTGGCCTATCAGCAGGGTGGCGACTCCTTTCTTGAACTTGCGCTGGAAGAGAATTTCGGCCGCTTTCTCGGCAGGATGTCGTATGAGTCGCACGAGCACACTTTCCTGTATAATTTCCAGACTCTTGCCACCGGCATTGCCCCTTACACGCTGCTGCTGCTCCTTGGGCTGGCAGCGTGGCGCCGCTTCCGCCGTCCGGCCGGAGGGGTAGGGCAATGGTGGGCGTCGCTGCGGTCGATGCCCGCCGAGGAGTTGCTGGCTGTTGTGGCTTCGGTGGTGATTTTCGTATTCTACTGCATCCCCAAATCCAAGCGGTCGGTTTATCTGCTGCCTATGTATCCATTCGTTGCCTATGGCATCGCTATATATATAAGGTGGATGGTGCGTCACGCTCCGCGCTTGCTCAGGGGGTTCGGTATATTCATGGCGGTGGTGGGAGTGCTTGCTTCGCTTGCTATGATTCTGATAATGCTCGGAGCGGTGCCCGCTATGGGAGGCGACCGCGTGGCGGCCTTCTTCGTGGAAGCGCAGGGACTGGGCCCGGTTTCCCTCCTCATATGCTGCATGGCGGTCTGCGGCATCCTCGGGTCGCTGCGTGTGCTGACTCGTGGAGGCGTCCGGCAGGCCGTGCAGTGGATGCTGCTCGATATAATGATAATATACTGGGTGTTCTCCGCCGCCATACAGCCGATGGTGCTGAATCCCAAGAGTGACCGCCCCATGGCCGCGGCCATAGAAGCCGTGGCGGCTCCCGACGACCATATCTACGGCTTCATGTCGGCCGACATGCTCCGCTATTATACCGCCGGTTTCTATATGAATGACCGTATAGAGGCCATTGCGTCCACAGACCGGCCACTGGCCCCGAGTGGCTGGATAATTGTGGGCGATAAAGATGTTGACTCACTTAAACGCTTTATGCCTCAGGATGTTGTGCTTGAACGGATGATGGAATGGCCTCAGAAATCGTGCGACAACAAGTTGCCCGCCAAGCTTTATTTTTACGAAACTACTGAAAATAGCGGCGGCACGAATGAACCAAATAAACCGGGAGGTCGTTAATAAAGTATAAATTCCAGAACCGAGTGACTTCTTCTTAAGCGGACTCACCCTCCCTGACGATAAGTTGCTGAACCATTTAAAAAAAATGACATCAAGATACAGAAACAATCTCACCCCTCAGCTCCCCTCTCCTCCCGAGTGATCCGAGTTCCTGTTTCCTCCGGAGTTGCAATCACCACCGCGTCCCTGCACAGGATGCCGGCAAATGCAGAGCCATATGCCCTGTTGGATTATCCAAGTGATAGCAATTGCCGGGAAATGTCCTCTTACCAAAGTGTGAATATAACTGATTTTGCACTTTTTGTTCAAAAGATTTGGCTATATGTTAAAAATGTTTTAACTTTGCCGCGTAATGGTGCAAAGGCTCTGTTTTATCCTTTGATCCATGCAAACGTTTCAACATCCTATGAATTGCCAAAATCACAAGCAAAGGATTATAATTCAACTATTAAATTAAAATTTTCATGAAGAAAATTATCCTTTTCGCTGCTCTCGCCATGGGCGCAGTAGCATCGCAGGCTCAGACCACAGTTGCCGGCTCTAAGTTCTTTGACAACTGGTCGTTCACCCTCAAGGGTGGTATGGTTTCCCCTATGGAGAATGTAGGTTTCTTTAAGGCTGCCCGCGGTATCGCCGGTGCCGAACTCCGCAAGCAGATCACCCCCATCTTCGGACTCGGTGTTGAAGGCGAATGGAGCGTGAATACCTCCTCCTGGACCGGCCTGAAATCAGCCAACACTTTCGACCACCAGTATGTAGGCGTATTCGGTACATTCAACTTTATGAACGCTTTCGCCGGTTACACCGGTGCTCCCCGCGTATTCGAGCTCGAAGCCGTTGCCGGAACAGGCTGGCTTCACGCCTACTATCCCCACACCGTAGAGGAAGACGGCAACTCGTGGGCTACCAAAGTTGGTCTTAACTTCAACTTCAACCTCGGCGAAGCCAAGGCCTGGACCATCTCGCTGAAGCCCGCCATCCTCTGGAACATGAACCACCACGGCATCGAGTCGAACGTGCTCGGCTATGCCGCCAACTACGACAGCAACCACGCTGTTGTTGAACTCGAAGCCGGTGTCACCTACCACTTCGGCAACTCCAACGGCACTCACCACTTCACCCTCGTTCGTCCCTACGACCAGGCTGAAGTTGACGCCCTCAACGCTCAGATTAACGCCCTCCGCGCCGACCTCGACGCCTGCGGTGTGAACAACGCAGCCCTCCTGGCCCAGATCGCCGACCTCCAGGCTCAGCTCGATGCCTGCAACCGTCGTCCCGCCGCTGTGGAGAAAGTTGTCAAGGACCTCAACAACATCCGCTACGTCTTCTTCAACATCAGCTCTGCCGTTATCCAGCCCAACCAGCAGCCTAACGTAGCTATGGTAGCCGATGCCATGAAGGATAACAAAGCCACCGTTACTGTTGACGGTTACGCTTCAAAGGACGGTTCGCTCGCCTTCAACGAAAAGCTCGCTCAGCGTCGTGCCGACGCCGTTAAGAAAGAGCTTGTTAACCGCTACGGCATCGCCGCTGACCGCGTAAACGCTCAGGGCAAGGGTATCGGTGACCTCTTCAGCGAAAACGATTGGAACCGTGTAGCTGTCTGCACCGTTAACCAGTAATCATCAGCCATCACCGGGCATCAGCCCGCTGACATAAACTGACAAACGAGGCGCATCAGACTTTTCTGATGCGCCTCTTTTTTATAATTAAGAATTATAAGAATTGGCCGCTAAGAAACTTTAACCTCCGAGGAGACAACCATCGCGCCGGTGCGGTCGTTGTTTAGTCGTAGACCGTCGGCAAAAAAAGTTTTTTTGCGGCTATTACGGAAATTTTTCCTTATTTATTGCGGCTAAATCGAAAAAGGTTTGTAACTTTGCAGATGGTAAAAAAGAGAACTCTCCGACAATCGAATATACTCTACATACTATATCAACTAACAAAATGAGCAAGATTGATTTAACCCAGTATGGGATCACCGGAACCCCGGAGATCATCCACAACCCCTCCTACGATCAGCTTTTCATCGACGAAACCAAAACCGGTCTCGAAGGCTTTGAAAAAGGCCAGGACACCGAGCTCGGCGCCGTTAACGTTATGACCGGTATCTACACCGGCCGCTCCCCCAAAGATAAATTCTTCGTGATGGACGACACCTCGAAGGACACCATCTGGTGGACCTCCGACGAGTACAAGAACGACAACAAGCCCATCACTCCCCAGACATGGGACGCTCTGAAGGAAATCGCCGACAAAGAGCTTTCCAACAAGACCCTCTACGTTGTTGACGCTTTCTGCGGCACCAACAAGGATACCCGTCTGGCCGTTCGCTTCATCATGGAAGTGGCATGGCAGGCTCACTTCGTGACCAACATGTTCGTTCGTCCCACCAAAGAGGAGCTCGAGAACTTCACCCCCGACTTCGTTGTGCTCAACGCCTCCAAGGCCAAGGTTGAGAACTGGAAGGAACTCGGCATCAACTCCGAGACCTGCGTTGCCTTCAACCTCACCCAGCGTATGCAGGTTATCATCAACACCTGGTACGGCGGCGAGATGAAGAAAGGTATGTTCTCCATCATGAACTACTACCTCCCCCTGAAGGGTATGGCCTCCATGCACTGCTCGGCCAACACCGACATGAACGGCGAGAACACCGCCATCTTCTTCGGTCTCTCCGGCACCGGCAAGACCACCCTTTCCACCGATCCCAAGCGTCTGCTCATCGGTGACGACGAGCACGGCTGGGACGACAACGGCGTGTTCAACTACGAGGGCGGCTGCTATGCCAAGGTTATCAACCTCGACAAGGATTCTGAGCCCGATATCTACAATGCTATCCGTCGTGACGCCCTCCTGGAGAACGTTACCGTTGACGCCAACGGCAAAATCGACTTCGCCGACAAGAGCGTGACCGAGAACACCCGCGTATCCTATCCCATCGACCACATCGAGAAAATCGCCCCGGGTTCGCACGGCCCCGCCGCCAAGAACGTTATCTTCCTGTCGGCTGACGCTTTCGGCGTGCTGCCTCCCGTTTCGATTCTGACCCCCGAGCAGACCAAGTACTACTTCCTGAGCGGCTTCACCTCGAAACTCGCCGGTACCGAACGCGGCATCACCGAGCCCACCCCCACTTTCTCGGCCTGCTTCGGCGCAGCCTTCCTGAGCCTGCACCCCACCAAATATGCCGAAGAGCTCGTTAAGAAGATGGAGAAGAGCGGTGCCAAGGCTTACCTGGTAAATACCGGCTGGAACGGCTCCGGCAAGCGTATCTCGATCCGTGACACCCGCGGTATCATCGACGCTATCCTTGACGGCGCTATCCTCAAGGCTCCCACCAAGGTTATCCCCATCTTCGACTTCACCGTTCCCACCGAGCTCCCCGGTGTAGACCCCAAAATCCTGGATCCCCGCGACACTTACGCCGATGCCCAGGAATGGTACACCAAAGCCAACAAGCTCGCCGACATGTTCATCAACAACTTCAAGAAGTTCGAGAACAACGAGGCAGGCAAGGCTCTCGTAGCCGCCGGCCCCCACGCTGAATAATCCTTTACAGCACTGATATAAAAGGTGCCGCATTTCGCCCGAGGGCGAGTGCGGCATCTTTTTTGTATCTCGCAACCGAACACAATTACTTTAATGAAAGTGCTCTTCGACCGCGCTGTGATTATCAGACGCATTTGTGGCTGAAACGTATTATTTTTGATATTAATCCGGCAGAACTCTTTGTTTTGCCGGATTTTTAGCTAAATTTGCTATCGTTAACCCAACTCATCATATTTTTGCATATGAAAAAATCTACGTTGTTGTCTGTCGGAATCCTGGCATTCACTGCATTACAGGTTTCCGCCCATACGGTAGCCTCATCGGCCTCAGTGGTCAGCCGGGCTGTTAAGTCGGTGGATTTCAGTTCGCTGCCGCGTCCCACAGGCGATGTTGACAAAAAACTGCGCACACTTGGCGATGACACTCCTCTGCTTCAGCAGGCCCGCAGAGCCTCGGCGAAAGGATACCGTGCCGCCGGAAACCTCACGGCGTCAGTCTCCGTGGAGGGGATGGGGGAGAGCCAGGCCTATTTCGAGGAGAATTTCAACACGGGAGCCATACCTGCCGGATGGGAGATTGCCCCTACTTCGGAAGTTACATGGACAGTGTCGAAGCCGTCGGGAGCCAAGGAGTTCGCCGAGGATCCCGCCGACGGCGGCTCGCTGGTGCAGGACACACCTTACCAGACATTCAAACGCGAGAAATCATGGGCTGTTTCGCCTGAATTCGCCGTCGGCCCCAACGCGCTGCTTGAAGTGTGGATGGGATTCTCGCTCAATTACGAGGACTGCTGCTCGATGACGATTCAGGTTTCCGACGATAATTTCGACACATTCACCGACCTTTGGTTTTCGCGCGACCAAACCGGCGAGAAGCCATGGCAGTGGCGCAAGGTGCAGGCATCAATGGCCGCTTTTGCAGGGAAAAGGGTGAAACTGCGGTTCTTTTACGGGGCCGGATCAGGTGATATGTTCGATACCGGTGGTTACAGCGGTGATTACCGCATCGACAATATACGCGTCAGCGGCCCCGGCACGGTGGAGTCGGTGGAGCTCACCACCGGCGAGCGTGTGCGCTTCGTGGCCGACACCGACGCCGATGTCGAAAGCTATATGTGGAGTTTCCCCGGCGGTGTGCCGTCGACCTCCACCGAGGCTACTCCGGAAGTGTATTATACCGCCGACGGTGAATATGATGTGACCCTTACTGTGACACGCGGCGAGGAGACCGCCACCGCCACCCGCGTCGGCTTCGTTAAGGTTACCGGCACCGAGCCGTCGGCCGCCATCGGATATCCGGCCACTTTCCGCCATTACGAGCAGGGACGCATCCCCCTGGTGGCGCCGATGGTTCCCGTTACATTCCGCGACGCATCGGGAGGCTTCCCCGACTCATGGAGCTGGGAGTTCGCCGGCACGGATGCCGACAACACAGTGCTCACCACAGCCGACACTCCCGAGGCTACGGTGGCTTACAGCTATCTGCACGAGCATCCGGTGGCTCTGACGGTGGCCAACACCCACGGCGCATCTTCGGCCTATGGCTCGGTGGTGGCCGAGTATGAGGGGAATGTGACCAACCTGCGTCCCGGCGAGCTCGGCACTGTGTTCGACCTCGAAGGCGCCGGCACCTTCCCAGGTTCCAACACGATGAAAATCACCGCTTATGCCGAAAAGTTCTCTGCACCTTCGCGCCCGATGCGCGTCTACGGAGCTTATGTGTTCTTCACAAAGGTGCTGGCTTCGTCGGTTTACTATCAGTTGCAGACCATAACAGTGCGCCTCTGCAAGGCCGATGAAAACGGACTTCCGGGCGAACAGCTCGATTTCGGATTCTGGGATGTGTTCGAGCTTGAGACCGGCGACGGCACCGGCGGCGCCGTAGGCACACCGTTCGAGTTCACCGACTGCCCGGTGGTCGACTCCGATTTCTTCATCGTGGTGGAGGGTATTCCCGAACTCGTTGATAATGCCGACGAGCAGTGCGACGTGCGCATGGCCATGGCTCTTTTCCGCCCGGAAGGGAACACCGCCTATATGCTCAAGGACGGCAAGTGGGTTGATGTGGCCGGATATTTCCCCGCGCCGGCCAACCATACCTCCTATATGATTCTTGTCAATATGGCCCATTCGGTAATCAGCAACCGGCCGGGCACCGATTCGGAGTTCACAGTCAACCAGAATGCCGGCGAACTTACGCTTCAGCTCTTCTCCTACATGGGCTGGGACAAGGAAAAATCCACCTGTTCGGAGCCGTGGCTGCATATCGCGTCGGAACCGGGCGAAATGACAGTGGATGAGGTGAAGGTGACTTACGACGCTCTCCCCGGCACGAGCCCGCGCAGCGGCGAAATCACTCTTACCGACGGCATCACATCGCACACATTTACGGTGACCCAGGAATACCAAAGCGCGCTGACAGCCGCGGCTGCAACTTCAGGCTCCATCGTATATGACGCCCCGGCTGCCACCCTGACGGCACCCGGCTCCGTCACTGTCTGCAATGCCATGGGGGCCGAAGTGGCACATTCTGTTAACGGCTCTCTGTACGTGGGGCATCTCGCTCCCGGGGTGTACGTGGCCCGCAGCGGCTCTGACACCCTTAAGTTCATGCGCTGACACCATTTCGCGGCAGCGCCCCGCCACAGCTCTGAAATGCTGTGGCGGGGCGCTCCGTTTTATGTTGAAAAACATTTTGGAAAATTAGGCGAAACTTCCTACATTTGCAAAGAATTGTTGCATAAAATTTATGCATCCCCCATTTTAACCGTTTGCTTCTAAAACCATTACAAAACACAGAAATATGGAACTGCCTTTTGCTGAATCATGGAGGATAAAGATGGTGGAGCCTATCCGCACCAGCACACGCCAGGAGCGTGAGGAGTGGATACGCCAGGCTCATTATAATCTTTTCCAGCTCCCCGCCGAGCAAGTCTACATTGATCTTCTCACCGACTCCGGTACCGGAGCGATGAGCGACCGCCAGTGGTCGGCGATGATGATGGGCGACGAGAGCTATGCCGGCGCACGCTCTTTCTTCCGTCTGCGCGATGCCATACACCGCATCACCGGTTTTGAATATGTGATTCCCACCCACCAGGGACGCGCGGCAGAGAACGTGCTTTTTTCCGCGCTGGTGAAAGCCGGAGATATAGTGCCTGGCAACTCGCATTTCGATACCACCAAAGGACACATCGAGTCGCGCAAGGCTTTTGCCGTTGACTGCACCATTGACGAGGCCAAGGACACGCAGCTCGAGCATCCATTCAAAGGCAATGTGGATATAGCCAAGCTCGACAATGTGCTCGCCGAAAACGCCGACAAAGTGCCGTTCGTAATAGTTACGATCACAAATAACACAGCCGGCGGACAGCCCGTTTCGCTTCAGAATCTGCGCGATGTGCGCGCCATATGCGACAAATACGGCAAGCCGCTGGTGCTTGACTCCGCGCGCTTCGCCGAGAACGCATACTTCATCAAGACCCGCGAGGAGGGGCAGGAAGGCCGCTCGATAAAGGAGATTGTGCTCGACACATTCGCACTCGCCGATGCCATGACAATGTCGGCCAAGAAGGATGCCATTGTCAACATGGGCGGCTTCATCGCCACCCGCCGTGCCGAATGGTATGAGGCAGCCAAGGTGTATTGCATCCCCTTCGAGGGATATCTCACCTATGGCGGCATGAACGGCCGCGACATGGAGGCGCTTGCCGTGGGACTTGACGAAAACACGGAGTTCGACTCGCTCCACACCCGCATACACCAGGTGCAGTTCCTGGCATCGCTCCTTGACGAATACGGTGTGCCCTACCAGCGTCCGGCCGGCGGCCATGCAATTTTTGTGGATGCCTCGAAGGTGCTCCCCAACATCCCCAAAGAGGAATTCCCCGCCCAGACGCTCACTGTGGAGCTTTACAAAGAGGCCGGAATCCGCTCCTGCGAAATCGGCTATATTCTTGCCGACCGCGACCCTGTGACGCGCGAAAACCGTTTCGGCGGCCTTGACCTTTGCCGTCTGGCCATTCCACGTCGCACATATACCGACAACCACATGCGTGTGATTGCCGCCGCCCTCCGCAATGTGTTCGAGCGCCGTGACGAAATCACGCGGGGCTACCGTATCACCGAGGAGGCCGAGCTGATGCGCCATTTCACGGTAAAACTCGCCCCTGCTGAATAATCGGCTCCGCAGTGACGGCAGCTTTATATCGCGGCTTCGCTCCGGGGGCTCAGGCCCGTCAGAGCGGAGCCGCGGTCTAATCCGCCGGGATTGTTGTGTCATTACATCTGTTTTAACCTGCCAGGTAACCGGTCAGAAACTATTCTGTACAGTTAGTTATGATACACGGTATTTTCCAGGCATTTGTTTTATTGGTAAAAAAGATGTAACTTTGCAGTGATTTGCTTTCCTTATTATCTTTATAAGATAAACACATTGGCGGTTAGTACTGATTCTGAATTTCTTATGGTGATAGAAATATAATAGATGGAGATTAAGTTGTTCAAAAGGATCATAGAGCAGTATGTGAATGCATGGACTGTTCTGGCTTGCGATGTGGCGGTTTCCACCGTAGCTTCTTGTTGTGTATTGTTTTTTGTCCAGGTGCTCAATGAAAGTGCATTCGGATTCGTTTCTTCGCTTGTATGGGTTATTGCGGCGGCTCTGATGTCGTTGCTGATGTTCGTTGTGATGCGTACATACCGCACCATAGTGCGCTATTCCACATTTCATGATGTAGGCCGCATATGCCTGGCTATTGCAGGAAAGGATCTGCTTCTTTTTGGCATAATGTGGGGATATCTGGCTTTCAGGGGCGCTAAGGTGGATATGGCCGAGCTGGCGGCTCTGTCGCTGTTCGACCTCGTAACCACCACATTCTTCCTTCTGCTGGTGCGCATCGTGATAATGCTCGGTTTCGACGCACTGAAAAAGCGTTTTCTCAACCGTCAGACCAAGACTCGAGTGCTGATTTATGTGGGTTTGCGTCAGGAAAAATCGGTTGCGCTCCAGCAGCGTCTGCGCAATTCCACCCATTATCAGGCTTTGGGCTTCATCTCTCCGGGCAAAGCAGGCTCGGAGGCGTTGCTGTCGGGTCAGGCACTGTATTATTTCTCTGACAGGGAGTCGGTTGAGCGCATATGTTCCGATACAGGAGCCGATGCCATGCTGTTTGCCCACGATGATGACGCGCGCCTGGAGCAGGATCGTCTCATAAAATTCTGTCAGGATACAAACTTCCTGAAAACACTGATCGCACCCTCAATCGATGAGATGACCAATGGTGTGGCAGGGCATTCAATCCGTAAAATCCGAATCGAGGATCTCCTTAACCGTCCGGAGATAAAAATCTCCATGGACGAGATTGTAAGGAATTTCCAGGGCAAGACAATACTTGTTACCGGCGCTGCCGGCTCTATCGGCTCGGAGCTGTGCCGCCAGTTGGCCACGTTCGGGGTCAAGAAACTTATAATGCTCGACAATGCCGAGACGCCGCTCCACAATGTGCGCCTGGAGTTCGAGCACCGTTTCCCGGAGCTTGATTTCAAGCCTGTAATCGGCGATGTACGCCAGCCGGCACGCCTGGGATTTGTGTTCAAGAAGTATCGTCCGCAGGTGGTGTTCCATGCGGCTGCCTACAAACATGTGCCTCTGATGGAGGAGAATCCGTGCGAGGCAGTGCTTGCCAATGTGATAGGCTCGCGCAACGTAGCCGACAAGTGTGTGGCCTTCGATGTGGAGGCTATGGTGATGATTTCAACCGACAAGGCTGTGAATCCCACCAATATCATGGGATGCACCAAGCGTCTGGCCGAGATTTATGTGCAGTCGCTCTCGCTGGCCATAGAGCGTGGCGAGGTAAAGGGGCGCACACGCTTCGTTACCACCCGCTTCGGCAATGTACTCGGCTCAAATGGCTCGGTGATACCTCATTTCACCGAGCAGATTGAAAACGGAGGCCCGGTGACGGTGACACATCCCGAAATCGAGCGTTTCTTCATGACCATTCCAGAGGCTTGCCGCCTGGTGATGGAGGCCGCCACTTTTGCCAACGGAAACAACATCTTCGTGTTCGACATGGGGCAGCCTGTGAAAATACGCCACCTGGCCGAGCAGATGATAAAACTCGCCGGTTTTACTCCCGGCAAGGATATCGCCATCGAATACTGCGGGCTGCGTCCCGGCGAGAAACTATATGAGGAGGTGCTGGCCGACAAGGAGAACACCGTGCCGACCGACCACGACCGTATCCACATCGCCTGTGTGCGCGAGTATCCTTACAGCGAGGCCCTCGCCACTGTCAACGACATGGAACGCATGGGGCTGGCTGTGGATATCGACAACCTGGTGCGCCTGATGAAGGAAACTGTGCCTGAGTTTGTGTCAAACAACTCCCCCTATCAGAAATTCGACAAGAAACAATCTTAATAAAACAATATGACTGCACCGTCCGGAGAGCGCAAGCAATCCCGGCGGTGTGCTTTTTTGCTTATGGAACGGAAACGTATCATCCTCTGCCTCGCCCATATGTCGGGCAATGAAATGAAATTCATAGAGGAGGCTTTCGCTGACAACTGGGTTGTGCCCCTGGGCCCGAACGTGAACGGTTTCGAGGCCGATCTGGAAAAATTCGTCAACCATCGCGAAGGCGGCAGGCCTGCCCTCGACAAACGTGTTGTGGCCCTTTCGGCCGGTACGGCCGCGGTGCAGCTCGGTCTGCTTGCCAGCGGAGTGGAGGCCGGCGACGAGGTTATGGTGCAGTCGTTTACATTCTGCGCTTCGTCACATCCGGTGACCTACCTCGGTGCCACTCCGGTTTTCGTGGACTCCGAGGCCGAAACCTGGAATATGGATCCCGCACTTCTGCGCGAGGCCATACTCGACCGCATCGAAAAAACAGGCCGTAAGCCTAAAGCCATCGTGCCGGTGTATCTCTACGGAATGCCCGCCAAAATTGATGAAATCATGGCTGTCGCCGAAGAGTTCGGCATTCCGGTGGTGGAGGATGCCGCCGAGGGGATGGGTTCGCTGTTCGACGGCCAGGTATGCGGCACATTCGGCCGCTACGGCGTGCTGTCGTTCAACGGCAACAAGATGATCACTACCTCGGGTGGCGGCGCTCTGATATGCCCCGACGAGGCTTCCTGGCGCGAGGTGATGTTCTATGCCACCCAGGCGCGCGAGGCATATCCCTACTATCAGCATGAGCATATCGGCTACAACTACCGTATGTCGAACATCTGCGCAGGCATAGGCCGCGGACAGATGACTGTGCTTGCCGACCACATCGCCCACCACAAGCATGTTCACGCCATGTATGCCGAGCTGCTCAGGGATGTTCCCGGCATAACGTTGCACACCAATCCCTCGCCGCGCTACGATTCAAACTACTGGCTCTGCAACATACTCCTTGATCCCGCCCTGAAGGTCGTAGGGCAGGACGATGTGTACAAGGAAACTGTGAAAGGCGCTATCGGCGGCGCCGCAGGCGTGACTCACGCAGCCAAGAGCGCGCGCACTGATTTCGAGCCTGATGCCAATGTCGAGGCCATGCGTGTGGCGCTCGACAAGGCTAATATCGAGAGCCGCCCGTTGTGGAAGCCGATGCACCGCCAGCCTGTGTATGCGAATAACCCCGCCTACATCAACGGTGTGAGCGACTCCCTCTTCCGTCGCGGCCTCTGCCTCCCGGCCGGTCCCTATGTGACCGACGATGATGTCCGCTACATTGCCGACACCATCAAGGCCTCCATCCTCCGCTGATTCACACCACACCAAAGTTCTCGTTCCCGGTATTTAATTCCGGATCAGTAATACTCTTTAACGGAGAAATACAAAGGGTGTATCAAGATTGCTAAAAATCGTTTAGTCAATTTTGACACCCTTTTTGTATTTTCTATAATATACAACAGTTCGGTAATTTTTGAGCAGGCATAGCTGTATCGCACTGATACACAATAGTTTGCATTGATATTGAATTGTTATTGCATCTTATTGATATTCAATTGAATATGCAAATTTTACCGAACTATTGATATAAGTAACTGTTCAAAATTATTTTATACTAACCGGTCATCTTATTTCAATGTTTCTGCGGCTAAATTTTTGAATCTTTGCCTCTCATCGTCAGTCACGTAGCTCGCTACGCTCCTTCCTCTTCAAGACAAATATCCTAAAAATTTCATCCGCATAAACATTAAAATAATTTCGACCAGTTACTTATGTTGAAAAACATGATATTGAATATTGCGTATTTCTGGGCGTTTGATTATATTTGCAGAATGAGAAGTTGCTGCTTGTTAATAATTGCTGTTTGTTACAGTATATCGTTATATGCTAAACAAATGATAGCGGAAGATTATTACAATAGTTCGGTGAAATTTGCATATTCAATTGAATATCAATAAGATGCAATGACAATTCAACATCAATGCAAACTATTGTGTATCAGTGTGATACAGCTATGCCTGCTCAAAAATTACCGAACTGTTGATGATTACGCAGAATATCTTTTAAAACTGATTGACGAAACGAAAGAGATGTTGGATAAAACGTTTATGACAGTTGAAACAGAAGAATACAGGGAGCGTAGACGTCAACAGGCAAAAGAGGCTGAAAGATATACAAAAGAAAATTTAATACCGAAATGAAAAAGATTTTAACATCATTTTTCGTATTGCTGTTCTCATTTATCAGCAATGCATATCCTCCTTTATCGCCATATTCTTATTGTGGTGGAGATCCGGTAAATTGTATTGACCCTACCGGAGAGGATATTGTTGTTTTAAATCAATCAGGTGGGTTACACCTTGCGATGCTTATACAGAATGATGCCGGTAAATGGCAATATTATTCAGTTAACGGTGATAATGTTTATATTTCAGGTGAACATAAAGGAGGGCGTCTATTTAATGATGTCGCTGTTGGTTCATGGGATTCTCCTCAAGAATTCTTGAATTCGTCATATAATGTAAAAAATGACAACAGCAAGGAGGATAAATCTATGAATAATTATGGTTTTTCTGAGGGGTACCATATTCCTACCACCCCTGAGCAGGATGCAATAATGAGAGATAGCTTTGCCAAGATTGCAAATACAAAATATAATTTAGTTAATAATAATTGTGCTACAGCGGTACAACAAGTAATGATTGACGCTGGTATTCCTGTTTCTGAACCTACAATGGAACCTACAACAATACCAATGTCAACCCCTTTTGGTCTGGTCGATGTATTCAATGGGTATAAAATGAAATGCGATATGAGCATAATACCACAAATTGCTTTCAAATCTATTATGGAGTGGAATAGAGGAGGTGAATATCTCCATAGATAAAATACTCCAAAGAATTATATGAAATAGTGAAATTTAATAATGTTATATTCATGAAAAAAATAGGCGCCTATATTTACTTATATATCAGTTTTATACTAATTTATACCTTTTTCGCCTATTTCATAGAAGCGGCGGATAAGCCTTGGGGTACTGCATTGGTAGCTTTTTTTACAGCAATACTTTTCATAATGTATGCCTTATTAAACCGCAGGGTTATCGGCGGAATCGTAAAACGCAAAGCGCTGCTCCAGATCGAGATTATTCTATTGATAACGATATTAACCCAATTTGTTTGTTATTGCTTTTTATGGGCAAGATTTGGGCATATATATTAGTGTTTGATCACTTATATTAGAAAATGGTTAAAATCTATCTTCATTATGCTGATAGTTCCGCCGGATAGTTTGAGGTTATGAATGTTGAGATATAATATACATCTTCTAAAGTATTCAAACGCCGGCCGGTCGGTTAGAAAAACTATTATAAATTAAGTGTCAGACTATTACTCGAAATAATTCAACAATAATATGGAGAAATTAAACAATGAAAAGTTGGGTAAACTTATGGCGTATACGCATATATACGCCGGGTACGTATCTATATTCTTTGCTACCTCTTATTATATTCAAGCAACTACCAGGCCTTTGGGTTGGTTTTTCAGTATGTTAGCAGCAGGATTGTTAATCCTGTTGTATGCTTTGATAAATCATATATTTGTCCGTTTGGTTGTGAGTCATAAAATATTATTTCTGTTTGAATCATTTCTGATGATTAGTCTCTGCACTCAATTCCTCTGTTATACTTCGTTTTGGGATTGACAATATCTGTATTTTCAAATCCTTATGTTTAAACTTTGTGGCCTAAAGGATTTTTAACTGTTTAAGTAACGTGGAATAGGCGCATTATTCTTTATTATTGCTGTCCGATAAAACTTTTTGAGGCAAAACAAAATTAGGACTGGCACCTATTGCAGGAGTCAGTCCTTTTAGTTTAGTTTGTGTTCTCCAAAACATTTTCTAAACTATGCCCAAAAGTAGTCATTTTAGCGGACAGCCGCTCTATGGTCAGGTAATAAAATTGCTTGACAAGTCGAAAATTCTTCAGTTTAGCCGCGAATACGGAGGAGAGATATACCAAACGGTTTAACTGCTGGATTCATCTGGTGGTAATGCTCTATGCGGTGATAATGCGATTCGACTCATTGCGTGAGATAACAGCCAGTTTGCTTGCCGAGACGCGTAAACTGTCTC
>SCEJ01000224.1 GCA_004102785.1 Muribaculaceae bacterium Isolate-013 (NCI) | reverse complement strand
GCAATTACCTTACCAGTCGCCCGATGCCCAGAATCTTATCTATCAGACCATCAACATGAACTATGAGCGAGTGGTTGGACTAAATCTCTATGCCCCTTTCGGAGTGGGATATTTATGGAATGCCACTGCCACTGTCAACGTAATGAATCGACGTGCCAAAGCTGATCAATTCCATGACATCGGTTTTGACAACAGCAAATGGATTTTTTACGGCTCATTTAACAACTCCTTCAAGTTCAGTTATAACAGTCCTGTCTCAGTATCTGTAGATTTCAGTTACATTTCACCTTCATTGCAGGGTATAGCAGATCTTTCCGGCATCTGGAAATTCGATGCCGGAGTCAAATGGCAATTCGGAAAGAAACGATGCGGCGAGCTTGATCTCAAAGCCGATGACATATTCAACAAGTGGTCACCGACCATGACTATCAA
>SCEJ01000223.1 GCA_004102785.1 Muribaculaceae bacterium Isolate-013 (NCI) | reverse complement strand
CACAAAGTTAAGAGTCTTGAGACGGCCATCTGCTGCGGGATACATAAAGTTGACCATCTCGATGTCGTTGTCGCGTATATACTCTATGAGGTCGCTGCGGGTCCAGCCCTGCGGGTCACCGAGGGCGCGTACGAGCGGATTGCGGCTCATGTCAAAACGACGGTCGGGGGTGTTGCTGTTGGTGTCCATGACTGTTAGCCTTCGAGGTATTCGATTATGCCTACGGCTTTGCGGCTGGGCACGGCGGGGTCGGAAGCGGCCACTGAGGGCTGGTGCATGTCGCATGGGAAGTAGAGGAAGAAGCGGTCAGGTGATGCAGGCGAGTACGTGATCTCCTCGTCGGTGGTGTAATTGGTCTTGTCCTTCACGGGATCATAGTCACCGGTGGGGATTACATGACCGGCCACGCCCATAAGCTCTTTGCCTTCAAATG
>SCEJ01000222.1 GCA_004102785.1 Muribaculaceae bacterium Isolate-013 (NCI) | reverse complement strand
GATGCCGACATTGCGGATATAGTCTTCGGTGACGCCGAGGAGCGACAGGGGGAAACAGAATTCATATAATGTGTGGGCAGAGTCGTCGATTTCGCTGCGGAGATCGACGAAGCCGTCGTTGCCTTCAAGCACAGATGCGTCGAAATTGAGTTCTTTCTGACCCCATACATTGCTGATGCATGATGCGAGACCGTCGGCATAGCCGTATTTTACGGTGCTTACCTTGCAATAAGGAGCGTCATAGCTTGCATGGCCGTCGGGAGTGGGAACGAAGAAACCGGGAGTGCCAACACCGGGCTTGGTAGAACCGATCCATACAGCGTCGACACCATTTTCGAATTTTGCTCCGGGAGCGCCTTCGTCGTTCCAGATACCTTTCTTACCGTCGATGTAGCCGTCAAATGAAGCCTCGGGGTCGAGGTCGAATGCAAAC
>SCEJ01000221.1 GCA_004102785.1 Muribaculaceae bacterium Isolate-013 (NCI) | reverse complement strand
TCATAACTTTCAGTATCGGTAAAAATCAAAAAAAATATGCCAGAACTTCAGACTCAGCCAAAGTTCCGGCATATTAGTATTATATATCATTATATTAATGTTTTCCCTTAAGAAGTGGTGATAATGGCTTATATATAAGCATTGATATCCCTACATCTATAAGACCTTTAACTATTGTAAAAGGAAGATTAAAGCATATCAGACACTGCATGATTGATTTCATAGATGGAATTATAGCCTGATACAGACTTAATATAACCACCTCTGGCATTGCCAGTTTATAATACACAGGATACACTATTAAATAATTCGAGAACACACTGAATACACCCATTGCCATGGCACCGCATAAACCGCCAAGCAATGCTCCTGTCTTAGACTTTTTCTTCTTATAAACAATTCCTGCTGTAAACACGAATACGGAACCGAGTATA
>SCEJ01000220.1 GCA_004102785.1 Muribaculaceae bacterium Isolate-013 (NCI) | reverse complement strand
TAAACACGTCTTGTTCGCCACCGTAGAAGACATCCTCTCCAACGTTGGTAAACGATACATGATTAATTTCTGTAGACCTGCGGCTTAACATATCAATACATTAATTTATTTTTACGATATACTTACTTACAGAGGTTATATTAATAGACGACAAATGTAAGGCCACAATAGACTATGACAGGGCAAAACTAACACCTTTTATTCCAACCACATTGTTCGACATCTTGTATGAAGACCATCGATATCTTTTTGAGGATGGTTATCCGTCTCATATGCTCAAATTATTTACAACGAAATATAACGATCTAAGAGGTTGTCTAAATTTTATTGATTAGGATTTTTATGGCGGCGAAATCAATCATTTCTTCCGCTGATTCATTCAGTATCTCATAGTTCCGGGAGAGTCTGCGGCAAGAGTCAAGCCATGCGAAAGTC
>SCEJ01000219.1 GCA_004102785.1 Muribaculaceae bacterium Isolate-013 (NCI) | reverse complement strand
ACGCCGGTTTTGAGCTGAAAAGCATAATCGAAGGATATCTTGAAGCCGACAACAAAGAGTATAAGGATTTCGGCACAAACGGACCGGAGTCATGCGATTATCCGGACTTCGCCCACCCCTGCGCGCAAGCGGTGGAGTCAGGCGAATGCTACCCGGGCATTGCGATGTGCGGCTCAGGCAACGGCATAGCGATGACCCTCAACAAGCATCAGGGCATACGCGCGGCTTTGTGCTGGACTCCTGAACTGGCCCGGCTGGCCCGACAGCATAACGATGCCAATGTGCTTGTGCTTCCGGCGCGGTTCATAACGCCCGTTGAAGCCCTCGCCATAGTCGACGCATTTCTTGAAACGCCCTTCGAAGGCGGACGCCATCAACGCCGCATCGACAAAATACCGGTAAAATAGTTTCAATATTCAAAAATTTCATTATTTT
>SCEJ01000218.1 GCA_004102785.1 Muribaculaceae bacterium Isolate-013 (NCI) | reverse complement strand
TGTGTATTATATTTTTGTTCTTTCTCTGTCTATCTGTAGAGCGACTCTATGATATGGGCATAATTCTTGTTGATGACCCTGCGCTTGAGCTTGAGCGTATTGTTCAGCTCGCCGCTGTCCATCGTAAACTCATGAGGCAACAGCTTGAACCGCTGGATTTTCTCATACGGAGCCAAACCCTGCTGAAGCAACTCCAGACGCTTCTCCATCATTTCGTTGACCCTATTGTCGTCAAGCAGCTCCTCGATGGAGCCATAAGCGATTTTCTTATCGTCCGCCCACGCCCTCAACGCGGCAAACGACGGCACTATCAGCGCACTCACATACTTGTAGCCGTCGCCTATCACCGCCACCTGCTCTATAAATTTATCTGTGCCCAGACGTGTCTCTATCGCCTGCGGAGCTATATACTTGCCGTTTGAAGTCTTGAAAAGAT
>SCEJ01000217.1 GCA_004102785.1 Muribaculaceae bacterium Isolate-013 (NCI) | reverse complement strand
CGACGTGAGCTACAAACCTTTTATCATAAACGTATTTTACTCCGACTCCAAAATATGCATTGTCAAGGCATCGCTCCCCAAAAAAGGAGCGACTGCAAAGGCTTCGTTCAAGCGCACATTTACAAAACCGGAATATTTTTGCAGGCTCTCTGTCGGAGAGAAATATCACATCGAACGCGCCGTTCTGAAATTCGAGATTCCCGACTGTCTCGCCGGACGTTACACTCTAAAGCCACAAAATATGCCTGACAGCATGTATTCCGTGGAAAAAGTGCAAGAAAAAGACAGACTCATTGTCACTTACTATCTGAAAGGACAAAAAAAACTGACGCCATCAAGCGACTCCCCGCCCGTTAGCGCTACAATACCGCAGATAAATCTGCTGGGACATTTCTCCGACGTCGACTGCCTCTACCGCTATTTGCTCTCCTATATT
>SCEJ01000216.1 GCA_004102785.1 Muribaculaceae bacterium Isolate-013 (NCI) | reverse complement strand
GGAAAAGGTCATTGATCTGGAGAAGCCGCTGCCTTTTCTGGCTGAGCGCCGTGTAAAGTTTTTGAAAGATCCCGGACTCTTCAACGCCGGTGGGGCAAAGCTGGCGGAATACCTGGCAAACCCCACCGACACCACCTTTTTCGTGTTCACGGAAAGTGAAGTGGATAAGCGCAGCAAGCTCTACAAAGCCGTGCAGTCCAAGGGTTATGTGGCAGAGTTCACAGTACAGGATGAAAATACACTGAAACGCTGGATTGCCGGTATTCTGGGCAAAGAAGGGAAAAAGATCTCCGAGAACACCGCACAGCTCCTGCTCTCCAAGACCGGCACCGATATGGAAAATATCCAGATGGAGCTGGAGAAGCTGATCTGCTATTGTCTGGACCGGGATGTGGTCACCGCGGAGGATGTAGAGGCTGTCTGCACCACCCGTATCA
>SCEJ01000215.1 GCA_004102785.1 Muribaculaceae bacterium Isolate-013 (NCI) | reverse complement strand
ATTCTTTTTCCTCCCTATGATGATTCATACAGCATCTCATGATTTTTTTATTTAATATTAACACAAAACCCGACATTTTGCACTGTATTGTCGGTTGAATAACGCCGGCGGCAAGGATATAATTTCTTACAGCAAACAGGAGGTGATTAAATTGACTATGATAGATATTCGCAATCTTACGAAGGATTACGTCGGCGGAAAGGGAGTCTTTGGCGTCAGCATTTCCATAAAAAAGGGTGCTGTATACGGGTACCTTGGGCCCAACGGAGCGGGAAAATCCACTACCATGAGGCATTTGATGGGATTCATAAGGTCTCAGTAGGGAACGGTTTTGATAGACGGAATGGATTGTTGGAGGGATCAGAAAAAAATACAGAAAAACCTCGGTTATCTTCCGGGAGAAATATCTTTTCCCGACAACATGACGGGAACGGCGT
>SCEJ01000022.1 GCA_004102785.1 Muribaculaceae bacterium Isolate-013 (NCI) | reverse complement strand
TCTACGGAGATAAACACGTCTTGTTCGCCACCGTAGAAGACATCCTCTCCAACGTTGGTAAACGATACATGATTAATTTCTGTAGACCTGCGGCTTAACATATCAATACATTAATTTATTTTTACGATATACTTATTTTTGCCGATTGTAGTATTTATAATTGCAAATATGATGATATTGTGTGGAAAAACGGAGGTGAATGTAGTTAATAATTGTTAAGTTATTAACTTCTGTGTTTTATAGCATCTTTTTTGTAATGCGAAAAGCCTGACTGGGATATTAGAGGTTGTTTAAAAATAAATGTAAACACCCGGCCGGTGGCGTATCTTTTAGTTAAGGTGCATTGAATGAAGAGGGAGCGTAGCGGGCTATGTGACCGATGAGTTCAATCGCATTAACAAAAAGATACGCCACCGGCCGGGTGTAACATTAAACAACTTCAAAGTCAAAAATAAAACATGATACGGGAATTACCATACAATCCGAAAATATCAGGTATCTTTCACTTTTAAGCTCAGTTATATAGCTTGCTATGCTCCTTCGCTTCAGAGTGAAAGCCGCCTCGAACTTTTCGGTCGGGTGATCATATTTATTAATAAACAACCTCTTGTGGCTGCGGCGCCATGTTTGCGTAGTAAAACAGCGGATGTGTCAGATTTCTGAAATCTGACACATCCGCTGTTTGTTTTTTTTAATCAACCTCCAGGAGGCCGGGCCGTGGGCTGTCAGCGTGTGAGCACTATATTCTTCTCGCTGGCTATGCGGCGCATGTTGAGGATGGCGTAGCGCATGCGTCCGAGTGCGGTGTTGATGCTCACTCCGGTTGCCTCGGCGATTTCCTTGAACGACATGTTGCGGTAGAAGCGCATGTTGATAACCTCTTTCTGCGATTCGGGGAGCGCCTCCATTATGCGGCGCACATCGGTGTGGATCTGCGATGTGACGAGCAGGTCCTCGATGTTCTCTTCCGAGAGGTCGCGGCGGTTGAGCACGTTGCACTCCTCCTTGTCGGCCGAGACGGTGTTCTCGCTCTTCTCCTGGCGGTAGAAGTCGATGATGAGGTTGTGCGCTATGCGCATGAGCCATGCCGAGAATTTGCCGTTGTCGGTGTATCTTCCCTGGCGTATAGTGGCTATGGCCTTGACGAAAGTTTCCTGAAACACATCGTCGGCCACATCTTTGTTTTTTACAATGTTAATGATATAAGTGAAAATACGGTCTTCGTATCTGCGGAGCAGGATGTCGAAAGCCTCGTTGTCGCCATTAGCATAAGCGGTAACCAACTGCTCGTCGGTCTGCCGGTTGATGTTCTGCATTTTCGTCGGATTAATTGATTAAGTAGAGGTGGGCGATAGGCGTAAAAAGGGTTTAATGTATGGGTTAAAGAATCCGTGGTTTATTGCGTTATTTACACGGTAGCTGCGCCACCGTCGATTTCACAGATGCAAAATTACAGAAAAGATTTATTACGGGCAATAGTTTTTTGTAATTTTAATGGTTTTTTGCTTATGACGGGGCAATATTCTCAGCGGTTAAGCGTTGTCAACAGTCGAGGGGGGATTTTCAACATATTTTTGCTTTATTTCCACAATAAAACGCGGGTGCGGTGCGTTATAATGTTGACTCTTTGACAGAAGCGTCCGGCGTCGTCCGGCCGCCGATATTTTTCCATTAACCATAGCGTGCCTATGAAAAATGATTTTACTCCATCTCCGTCAGCCATGAACCAGCCCTCCCGCTCCGCGCGCCGCTCTTCAGATGATGCGCGGCGTACCCGTCCCCGCCGCTCCACCCTGCTGTTTATCCGCCAGTTCGCGCACGCATATAGCTGTGCGCCGGCTCTGCCGCCAGCGCTGGGGGCTTTCATCGCCAACTGACACAAGTTATGCTTCACGACACAGGCGCGGCCTCCCCGCTACGGAGGCCGCGCTTTATATTTGTTTATGTGGTGTGATATTCTTTTATGTGGAGTGGCGTGTTTGGGCTGATGCGCGGGCATGGAGGTGTAATGTGTTGAAAAAGAGGATTGAAAATTTTGTGAATTTCGAATTAAATGAGTAACTTTGCAGTCGCATTCGGGCATGGCGTCCGAATGCAGCTATCAACTCATTTATACACAATAGTTTAGAAATGAACCATTACGAAACCGTTTTCATTTTAACTCCCGTTTTGTCTGAAGCTCAGATGAAGGAAGCGGTAGAAAAGTTCACCAAGGTGCTCGCCGACAACGGCGCCACCATCGTGAATGAAGAGATCTGGGGCCTGCGCAAGCTCGCTTATCCCATTCAGAAAAAGTCCACCGGCTTCTACTCCTTCGTGGAATTCGACGGTGAGCCCACTCTCGTGAAGAAACTCGAGACCGCTTTCCGCCGTGACGAGCGTGTGATCCGCTTCCTGGTGTTCCGCAACGAGAAATTCGCTGCCGAATACGCCGCCAAGCGTCGTTCGCTCCGCGCCAACAAAACAAAAGAAGAACCCGTAGCAGCTAACAAGGAAGACTAATTCACACCATGGCACAGACTCAATCTGAAATCCGCTACCTCACCCCGCTGTCGGTAGACGTTAAGAAGAAAAAATACTGCCGTTTCAAACGCAGCGGTATCAAATATATCGACTACAAGGATCCCGAATTCCTCAAGAAGTTCCTCAACGAGCAGGGCAAGATCCTTCCCCGTCGCATCACCGGCACCTCGCTGAAGTTCCAGCGCCGCGTGGCACAGGCTGTAAAGCGTGCCCGCCACCTGGCTCTCCTGCCCTTCGTGACCGACCTGATGAAATAAGCAGCGACCTGACTGTTTCCTTAACACATCACTTTCCGAACAATCGTTATGAAAATTATACTGAAAGAAGATATCCACGGCCTCGGCTACAAGGATGACGTGGTAGAAGTAAAGGACGGTTACGGCCGTAACTACCTCATTCCCCAGGGCAAGGCTGTTATCGCCAACGCTTCAGCTCTGAAGCAGCTCGCCGAGAACCAGCGTCAGCGCGCCCACAAGCTCGCTCAGCTCAAAGCTGACGCCGAGGCTGCCGCCGCCGCACTCGAAGGCGTGGCTCTCACCATCGGCGCCAAGGCTGCCGCCAACGGCACCATCTTCGGTTCCGTCAACAACATTCAGATTGCCGAAGCTCTCGAGAAGCTCGGCCACAATGTTGACCGCAAGCTCATCGTGCTCAAAGAAGCCGTTAAGGAGCTTGGCAGCTACACCGCAAAAATCAACTTCCACAAGGAGGTTTCTGTTGAAATCCCCTTCGAGGTTGTTGCTGAATAATCCGGAGCTTTCAAAGTACCGGCTGTTATTCCGGCACTGACAAAGAAATTCCCCAAGGCCCTCCGCATTACCCCACCCGCAAGGGGGCCATCTATCCCCAACTTGGAAGCCGGTTTGCGTGAGCAAACCGGCTTTTTGCGCATATGCTGGCAATGAGATTCTGGGAGGGTGTAATATAATAGCCGGATTCCATCATGCAGTAGTGGCGCTCTGTGGAATCCGGCAATTTTGAAATCCCTCCTAAGGGTTTCTTAAAGCAATGTATGGGGATGTCTACTTGTAGATGAAGCGGCGGATGGAGTGCTTTGGTGTTTTCTCGAATTCGTCGCGGTGCAACTCCAGGGTGCTGACCCGTGAATATGCGGGGAGGAGCTTGTTGAGCTGTGGCAGGAGGGCTGTGACGCGTTGCTCCGTCTGTGTGTCGGTGAGCCCTTCCTGGCGCCCGAGGTCGTAGGCCGGATGCACGAGCGCCACGATTCGGCCGTCGCGTTCCACTACCACCGATTCGGCTACGAGAGGGAGGTTGTTGAGTTTTGCCTCGATTTCTTCGGGGTATATGTTCTGTCCGGAGGAGGATAGAATCATGTTTTTGTCGCGTCCGCGAATGTAGAGATAGCCGTCGTTGTCCATTGTGCAGACATCGCCGGTGCGCAGCCATCCGTCGGGGCAGAGAGCCTCCTCGGTAGATTCCGGATTCTTGTAATAGCCCATCATCACGTTGTCGCCTTTCACGAAAAGCACACCGGGGGTGTTGTGGTAATCGTCGGAAAGTATGCGGGCCTCCATGCCGTGGCAGAGCCGTCCGCAGGAATGCGGGCGCTGGGTCTCCCACCATTCGTAGGTGATGAGCGGGGCGCATTCAGTCATGCCGTAGCCGATGGTGAAAGGGAAGCGGATTTTGCGTAGCAGCGCCTCCACTTCGTCGGATAGGGCGGCTCCTCCGAGAATCAGTTGGCGCAGGTTGCCTCCGAGAGCCTGGATGAGCTGGTCGCGCACCTTGGAGTATATCATGCCGCGAATGCCGGGAATGGCCAGCAGCAGACGCATGGCCGGGGTGGATAACCGCGGCAGGATTCTCGATTTCACGATTTTCTCAATAACCAGCGGCACAGTTATGACGAGTTTGGGGCGGGTGGCGGCAAAAGCCTGGAGCAGGACTTTGGGGGAGGGTACGCGTCCGAGGAAGGTGATATGGCACCCGCGGCATAACGGGAAGAGCAGCTCGAACACCAGTCCGTACATATGTGCCAGCGGAAGCATCGACAGCATGTTGTCGCCCGGATGGAGGAAGTCGATGTTGGCTAGGCCGAAACTTACGTTGCTCCAGATGTTGCGGTAGCTGAGCATCACCCCTTTGGGGTTGCCCGAGGAGCCGGATGTGTAGTTGATCAGAGCCAGTGAGTTCATGGCGGGGTCGGCATAGCGGATGTCCTCCGGGGTAAACCCTTCCGGGTAGATGCGGGCGAAAGCCTCCGGGAGTTTCCTCACCAGCGGCTCCAGCTCGGGCACGCGCGAGAATACCGGGGTGTAAGAGTCGAGCAGCATCACGGCCTCGACGCCGGCGAGCCGCTCGGTGTCGATGTTGTCGGCAATTGACTTCTCGGTAAAGAGCAGCCGGGCCTCGGAGTGTACGGTGAGGTGCACAATCTGGTCGGGGTGGAACTCGTGGAGCAGCGGCACCGGCACGGCGCCGTAGGTCATTGTGGCCAGGAAAGTCACGGCCCATGATGCGGAGTTTTTCGCGCATAGCGCCACCTTGTCGCCCTGCCGGAGTCCGATGGCTTTATATAATATATGTATCTCGGCAATCTTTCGTCCGAGTTGCCGGAATGTCAGAGTCTGTCCTCCGAAATCAGAGAGCGCCGGCAGAGTGCTGTTGCCCTTTATGGAGTCGGCGATGGCCTGAATGAGCAGGTTCTTCATAAAGTCGTTTTTTCATATAAACGATTTTGCGCTGCAAGTAGTTGAATTGTCGAAAATTATTCTTTACTTTGCGGTAAAATCGCGCAATGCGCGGTTGTGAGGCGTAAAAATGCAAAATCGCGCAAATTTACGTAAAATAGTGTGAAAATAAAAATTGTCCATATATGAAACTTAAAATGTTACTGATGAGCGCCGCAGTGGCGCTTACCGCCTGCGCGGGCGCCGCGGCTTCCGACGGCGGCTATACGCTCACCCTGCCTCTTTCGCCTGAGGACGATGATGCCACCGTGTTTATTGTGAACTATGACAACGGCGCCAAAATCGACTCAGTGACGGTGGAGGACGGCCGTGCGGTTTTCAAAGGGTCGGTTGACGAGCCGGTGATGGCCCGCCTGACTATGGACGGCCAGCGGATGGGAACCTTTATTCTGGAGAACGGCGACCTCACAATGGTGCCTCAGAAAGGGATATCGTCGCCGCTCAACGATAAACTCACAGCCATACAGCAGGAGCTTTCAGCCATCGTGCAGCAATACCGTGCGCTCCCCGACGATTCCGCCTCTATGGCACGTGGCGCCGAGCTGGAGAAGCAGTACAACGATGTTGTGGAAAAGACCATCGTGGAGAATGCCGGGAACCCTGTCGGCTACTATTTCTTCATGAACAAGGCATATGAATATTCTCTTCCCGAACTCAAGGACGCCCTCGAGAAATACCCCGCCTTCAAAAAATATGAGCGCGTGAACAAGCTCGTGGAAGCCGCCGAGAACAAGGCCCGCACACAGCCCGGCAATAAGTTCGTCGATTTTGAAATCGCCAATGATTCAACCGTTCAGCGCCTTTCCGACTATGTCGGCAAGGGGAAATATGTGCTCGTTGACTTCTGGGCCTCATGGTGCGGTCCATGCATCCGTGAGACCAAGGTTATCAAGGAGATACTCCAGGAGTACGGGCCAAAAGGCCTCCAGGTGCTCGGCGTGGCCGTGTGGGACGAGCCCCAGAACACACTCGATGCCATCGAGAAGCACCAGCTTCCGTGGCCGCAGATTCTCAACGCGCAGACCGTGCCCACCGACCTCTACGGCATCTCGGGTATCCCCTGCATAATCCTCTTCGGCCCCGACGGCACCATCATCTCGCGCGACAAGCAGGATGCCGAGCTCAAGGCCGATGTGGCCCGTGTCTTTGAAAAGTAATTTGGCCATACGGACGGATTTTTGTAAATTTGCCGTCTCAAAGCGAACTATGAAATAAGCCCGCGCATCGGCGGGCATCAACTATTATTTTTCATGCAGAACATCCGCAATATCGCCATTATCGCACACGTGGACCACGGTAAGACCACGCTGGTAGATAAAATGCTCCTTGCCGGTCACCTCTTTCGTGAGAATCAGAATGCCGGCGAACTTATCCTCGACAACAATGACCTCGAACGCGAACGCGGCATAACAATCCTGTCGAAGAACGTATCCATCAACTACAAGGATACAAAAATCAACATTATCGACACTCCGGGCCACGCCGACTTCGGCGGCGAGGTGGAGCGTGTGCTGAATATGGCCGACGGCTGCCTGCTGCTGGTTGATGCCTTCGAGGGCCCCATGCCGCAGACCCGTTTCGTATTGCAGAAAGCCATACAGATCGGTCTCAAGCCGGTGGTGGTTGTAAACAAGGTCGACAAACCCAACTGCCGCCCCGACGAGGTGCAGGAGATGGTGTTCGACCTGATGTTCAACCTCGACGCCACCGAGGAACAGCTCGATTTCCCCACAATCTTCGGCTCGGCAAAGAACGGATGGATGTCGACCGACTGGCAGCAGCCTACCGATAACATCGTGCCGCTGCTCGACGCCATTCTCGAACATATACCCGCTCCCGAAACCCATGAAGGCGACCCGCAGATGCTCATCACCTCGCTCGACTTCTCGAGCTACGTAGGGCGTATCGCCGTGGGCCGCGTGCACCGCGGCACACTCCGCGAAGGGATGGAAATCGGCCTGAGCAAGCGCGACGGCTCGGTGGTGAAGCAGAAAATCAAGGAGCTTCACACCTTCGAGGGGATGGGACGCAAGCGTGTGAGCGAGGTTGCCTCGGGCGACATCTGTGCCCTGGTCGGACTGGAGAACTTCGAGATCGGCGACACCGTGACTCTCTACGACAATCCCGACCCGCTGCCGCGTATCGCCATCGACGAGCCCACAATGTCGATGACTTTCACCATCAACGATTCGCCATTCTTCGGACGCGACGGCAAGTTCGTCACCTCACGCCATATACACGAGCGCCTTACGCGCGAACTTGACAAGAACCTTGCCCTTCGAGTGGAGAAGGGGGTCGACGAGGACAAGTGGAGCGTGTTCGGCCGCGGTGTGCTGCACCTGTCGGTGCTCATCGAGACCATGCGCCGCGAGGGGTATGAGCTCCAGGTAGGTCAGCCCCAGGTTATTGTCAAGGAGATTGACGGACGCAAGTGCGAGCCGGTGGAGATGCTGACCATCAACGTCACCGAGGAGTATGCCTCGAAGATGATTGACATGGTGACGCGCCGCAAGGGCGATCTGCTGTCGATGACCACTCAGAACGACCGCGTGCACATGGAGTTCGTAATCCCGTCGCGCGGCATCATCGGTCTGCGCAACAATGTGCTCACCGGTTCGGCCGGCGAGGCTATCATGGCCCACCGTTTCCTCGAATACCAGCCCTGGAAGGGGGATATCGAGCGCCGCACCAACGGTTCGCTCATCGCCATGGAGGCAGGCACAGCCTATGCCTATGCCATTGACAAGCTTCAGGACCGCGGCCGCTTCTTCATCTTCCCTCAGGAGGAGGTGTATGCAGGCCAGGTTGTGGGTGAGTCGGCAAAGGATAAGGATATTGTGATCAACGTCACCAAGTCGAAGAAACTCACCAATGTGCGCGCTTCCGGCACTGACGAGAAGGCCAAAATCGTGCCGCCGGTAGTGTTCTCGCTCGAGGAGGCTCTGGAGTATATCAAGGAGGACGAATATGTGGAGGTTACCCCCAACCATATCCGCATCCGCAAGATTATCCTTGACGAGCTGGAGCGCAAGCGCGCCAACCGCGATTGATAGAGATCAGGGCTCAGAGGTTAGAGGTTAGGGGTTAGAGATTTTGACCTATGCCTTGATTCCGAGCCGAGGCTGCTATTTTTGATAAACATCCGACAACAACGATAACAACTGATAATGAAACCGTCGATACCCAAAGGCACGCGTGATTTCTCTACCGTAGAGATGGCCCGCCGCAACTATATTTTCGATACGATACGCAAGGTGTTCGGCCTCTATGGCTACAACCCGATAGAGACCCCCGCCATGGAGAATCTCTCCACTCTTATGGGGAAATACGGTGAAGAGGGCGACAAGCTCCTTTTCAAGATTCTCAACAGCGGTGACTTTCTGCGCGGTGCCGACAAGGCTCTGATTGAGTCGGGCGATACGGTGCGCCTGGCCTCGCAGATATGCGAGAAGGGGTTGCGCTATGACCTTACGGTGCCTTTCGCCCGCTATGTGGTGCAGCACCGCAACGAGCTGCAGATGCCCTTCAAGCGCTATCAGATTCAGCCGGTGTGGCGTGCCGACCGTCCGCAGAAGGGGCGCTACCGCGAGTTCTATCAGTGCGACGCCGATGTGGTTGGCTCCGACTCGCTGCTCAACGAGGTGGAGCTGCTGCAGATGATCGACGAGGTGTTCCGCCGTCTTAAAATCAGCATAATCCTCAAACTCAACAACCGCAAGGTGCTTGCCGGTTTCGCCGAGCTTATCGGCGCACCCGACAAGATTGTGGATATAACCGTGGCCATCGACAAACTCGACAAAATCGGTCTCGACAATGTAAACGCCGAGCTGCTTGAGCGTGGCCTGACGCAGGAGCAGGTAGATACTCTCCAGCCGATTCTGGCCATAAGTGGCTCTGTGGATGAGCGACTTGACGCAATAGAGCGTCTGCTCGCCACTTCCGAGACCGGCCGCAAGGGCGTGGAGGAGCTGCGCGAGGTTATCGGCGGCGTGCAGGCTCTGGGCCTGGAGGCTGAGCTTGACCTGGATGTGTCGCTTGCCCGCGGTCTCAATTACTACACCGGCACCATCATCGAGGTGAAGGCGCGCGATGTGCAGATAGGCTCCATCACCGGCGGCGGACGTTATGACAATCTCACCGGCGTGTTCGGCATGCCGGGGCTTTCGGGCGTGGGTATCTCTTTCGGCGCCGACCGCATCTATGATGTGCTCAACACCCTTGACCTCTATCCCGCCGAAGCCACCACCTCAACCCAGGTGATGTTCATCAACTTCGGCGCTGCCGAGGCTGCCGCGTCAATGAAGATGATGAAAGAGCTGCGCTCGGCTGGCATTGCGTGTGAAATCTATCCCGACGCCGCCAAAATGAAGAAGCAGATGGCTTATGCCAACAGCGCTTCGGTGCCTTATGTGGCTATGGTGGGTGAGAGCGAGATGCAGGCTGGAAAGATGGCGCTGAAGAATATGGCCACCGGCGAGCAGACCTTGCTGACCGCTGTCGAGGCCGCCGCGCTTATAGACGGAAAGAAATAACTCCACACGTCACATTCTCATTCATGAATCAGTTATGAAGAACCTGAAGATATTTTTAATAGCGGCAGCTATGATTCTGGGCGCTGTCGCCGCGCGTGCGGAGTTCCGTTGGGGACCCACTGCCGGTGTGAATCTCTCGACCCTGAATTTCTCGCAGGAGCTGTTTTCGGTTGACCGCAGTGTGGGGGAGGTGGCCGGTATCACCGGCGAGATGATGTTCCCGGGCATCGGTTTCGGTGTGGATTTCAGCGCTCTGTATTCGCAGGAGGGAGCCACGCTTCACCTTGGGGAGCGCCGTATATGGGCCGTTGACGGCTACAAAAGCCCGCGGGCTTACCTGCACTATCTGTCGATTCCCATCAACCTGCGTTTCAAGTGGACACGCATGGACGGTTTCGAGGAAACGCTTGCACCTTATGTCTACGGCGGCCCTACAATATCGATTCTCTGCGGCCACTCCGGCATCAAGGCCATTGACTATGCGGCAGGCAGCATCGGTCTCCAGGCCGGTGTCGGCGTTGAGCTCAAGCGCCACTGGCAGATTCAGGGGCAGTACATGTGGGGCATGACCTACGGCTTGAAGATGAAAAAGCTTACAGACTTCTCTGCCCGCAGCGGTGTGTGGCAGCTCCGCGTAGCCTATATGTTCTGACATGGCCCCGGGCCGATGAAGGTCTGACACTCTAATAAATGCAGTTATAAAACATGGCGCTGCACCCCTGCAACGGGGCGCAGCGCCATGTTTTATTGTTATTGAATGTTAAATTATGGCATTTGTTGTTTATTTGCTGCGTGTAGTGAGAAATGTTTCCTGAAATTTAACTATTTTTGCAGCAGGTAATCCCCCTCCAAAGGAGGGATGCCTGCCGGCCATGGCGTTGCAAGAGAGTGGCATGTGGCCCGGCTTACATTTTGTGAAGCGTTATGCGCTTTATCCTTTAACGGAAATTCGCCAAATTTCAAATTCACAGAAGGATTAAAAGCGGTCGTATTAACGCTCATGCTTGTCGTATATCCACTCCCCGACAAGGGGGATATGATATCCGATAAGGCGTGGGAGTGGACTGTTTATTTCTGTGACAGGCGTTTGGCGATGCCTCCGTTAAAATAAACCGGGCAACTTTCCCCGCCTTTTTTGTTGCCCGGGGGTAGATACAGCCTTCTCCAAAATCCAATTATTTTATCACATTAACTGTCACAGAAATGAAAAGAAAAACACTTGCAATGAGGGGTTTTCTTGGCATCGCCACCTTGCTGGGAGCAACTGCGCTCCCGGCTCAGACCACCGACAACTGGTACAGCACGGTGGAGTTCAATCCCGTGTTCTCGACCCAAAGCGGCGGAGAGCCATCGTTCAACATCAACTACACCTTCAACCGCAAGGTAGCCGACTATGTGAGTCTTGGCGCCGGTGTGGGTATAGAGGAATCGTGGAAGTTCAAGGGGACGCCCATGCTTCCGGTGTTCGCCCGCGTCCAGGCTGAGGATTTCTCAAAGACGTTTTCGCCGTTTGCCCGCTTCGATATCGGATATGAAGCCGGTTTCGGCGATGTGAAAGGGGGGCTGATGATAAACCCGACGGTGGGTGTGCGTTACGGAGCCCTGTCGCTTGGTGTGGGTTACCGCGGCTTCAAGTCAAGCATATCCGGCTCGAAGTTCGCAAGCGCCGTATCGGTAAACCTCGCATACACTTTTGGTATGCACGGAGCCGACTCGGAGTTTTCGCGTGCGCTGCGCAAGATAGAGTTCTCTATGGGTGTGTCGGCTCTTTTCCCCTGTGGAAAGGGATTCGATGAGAAGCGTACACACAAGGTTTACACCCAAAGGGATGAAGTACTCGTAGGCACGCAGACTGTGGGTGGAAAACTCTCATACAACCCGGGCGGAGCATTCTCCATCGCGCTGACCTACCCGGTATACCGCAATCTTTATCTTGGCGTGTCGGGCGGCATCAGCCTGTACTCTTCAGAAGATAAATATTTCAGCAACATGGAGTTCGAGCCCGGCGGACGTGACCTCAGCTACGGCTTGGCCGGAAGCAATTATTATACTTACGGCGAGTTCTATGACTTTAGTATAGATCACTTTATGCCATATGAAAGCAAAGAAAGTGACTTCCAGGTATTCGTTGCTGCCCGTGCCAAATACAAGTTCAGGGAACTTACTTTCGGCGGCAAATTTTTCCCCTACGCTCAATGTGATGTAGGCTACATTGTGCATAGTGAAGATACGGACAAGGGGTTCTATCTGTCGCCGGAGGTAGGTGTCTCGCTTGCCGTAGGTTCTCGCCATTCACTTGACCTGGGTATCGGTTACACACCTCTGCGGGCTGACAAATATGACAAAAGCGAGGGAGTCGAGACATTTGGCGGCATATATGAAAACACCTACATCCGTCCGCCACATGGCGAATACTCCGGCACGAAAACCATCGGCGCGCTCCGCATATCACTCGGATATACTTTCTGACTAACCCATAAAAAACTGAGTAATGAAAAAAATAAGTAAAAGACTCACAGTGGTTATAGCGGTGCTTTTGACCGCGGCTCTGTCGTTGTGTGCCGGGACAACCGTATATCTCTTTGTGCCTGCGCTCGGAAATATGGATGTTACGTTGCTCATCGACGGAGAAGAGGTATGCGATCTCAATACTCCGGTTGGCAAAACAACCA
Source organism: Muribaculaceae bacterium Isolate-013 (NCI) (assembly GCA_004102785.1). Classification (GTDB taxonomy): domain Bacteria; phylum Bacteroidota; class Bacteroidia; order Bacteroidales; family Muribaculaceae; genus UBA7173. The sequence continues at coordinate 32,423 of SCEJ01000022.1, read as the reverse complement.
ATTTCCACACTTTCAAGATTCCGAGCACACAAAGCAAAAAAGGATGGGTGGAAATAGAGTTTGGTCAGGAAGGGAAGGTCTTGCTGGCAGTGTCATTGGTATATACCAACTTTCTTAACCTTGAAAAGTCTACATTTCAGGCGGAGACCCAGCTTGATTTGGTGGACGGCGAGACTATATATGTCGATCTGGCACGCAAAGGCTGGAACGACTGCCAGCTCAAATTCCTTGATGAAAAGAAAGGCGCGAAGAAACTTGCTGACAAAAAGGCCTTCCGGCTTCCAAAAGTAGAGTATTGTAATGAAAATGAATAGGAGGAATATCCTTGTCACATTAGCTGTAATGCTGTCAGCCCTTGTATGCCGGGCTGACGGCATTACAGATTTGTTTGTACCGGTGTTTTCCGGTGTAACCCATAAAGTCAAACATGGAATAATCAAAGGGCAGAAGCTGAAAGGACGCTTTGACGGCATGGGGCTGATACGCTATAAGAACGGTGATATATATTATGGCGATGTTTCCGACGGGATGCCACACGGCAAGGGTGTATATGTTTGCGACGGAGTGAATCAGATTGACGGCTGTCCCGGAGCTGCTGTATATATTGGCCGGTTCAGGAATGGGACGAAAACCAAAGGGATATGTCTCAGCGAGGAATCTGAGGTGGTTTATGAGGGAGCGTTTTCCGACAATATCCCTTCTCAGCCTCTCACTGACGTCAACGATAGCGACTTCGTCGGATACTTCGGATATCTCTCCGGAGAGGACTGGTGCTATATCGGTCAGGTCTCGCAGGAAATTCCACATGGCAAGGGCGTGATTGTATTCAATAGCGGAGATGTGCTTATAAGCGATTTCAACAATGGCAGCCGCACTGGCATAGGTCTTTACATATCTTCTGACGGCGAATGGCAGACCGAGAAAGCCAAGGGGGGCGATGTGGTGGTGATGAGCTCGTCGGCATATTATGCGGCGATTGACAGCGACCGTAGCCGCAAGACCAGAGAAAGTATCGCCAATGCATTGAATCATTTAGGCGAATTGCTTCAGGTGTCGGCAGGCGTGGCATCGCAGATAAGCGATATCAGATCCGGCCGTAGTGATGTGGCTGTTATAGGCTCCGAAGGAGGTTATAATCCGGATGAGGGAGGGGCATCTTCTTCGTCGAAGAACTATCGCGCCGATTATGAAAAATGGGAAAGCCGTGCCGAGAAGCATTATAATTCAATCACGAATATCGGGAGCTCTTATACGTCAGAAAGTGGCGACAAGAGCGGCTCTGCCGGCCGGGGCATGAGCGCCGGCAAGTATGGGTCGATGAAGAAGTCTTTCCGTGAGGCTCAGCGGCAGATGCGGAGCATCCGCCGGCGTGCGGCCAAGGATGGCGTGACTATCGAACAGTCGAAGTGGGAGACTGCTACAATATCATACTGACAAACAGATTTCTGTAAAATTCGTATATTGCCGTGCGGGTGTATTGGAATTGCCGGTTTTGGGCGATTCCAATACACCTGCCGGTTTGCTGCGGGGGGGGAGAGGGTCAGAGGGGGCGGTGGGTGCGGTAGAAGATGGTCTGGGCGATGCCGCGGGTGAGGAGGTAGAGGATGAATGCCAGCCAGAGGGCGTGGTTGCCGAGGAGGGGGAAGAGGGAGAGGTCGACGGTGAAGAACACGGCCATGGCGCAGAGCATCGTCACCAGTAGGCCGCGGGTGAGGGTGGCTCCGATGTAGACGCCGTCCCACACGAATCCGGCATAGCCGGCAAAGGGGATGGTTATGGCCCAGAGCCAGTAGTCGGACGAGGCGGCGATAACGCCGGAGTCGGAGCTGAGCAGGTGAAGGAAGGCTTCGCCGGAGAGGAAGTAGATGGCGGTGAAGAGGGTGGCCAGCAGCATGCCCCAGCGGAATGTGCGGGAGATGCATAGCCGCAGGCTGTGGCTGTCGTGTGCGCCGACATATCGCCCGGTGAGGGCTTCGGCAGCGAAAGCGAAGCCGTCCATCATGTAGGAGAAGAGCAGGAAAAGCTGCATCAGCAGGGTGTTTACGGCCAGTATTACAGCGCCCTGCGATGCTCCGGCACGGGTGAACCATAGGGTTACGGCGATCATGCAGGCGGTGCGCAGCATCACGAAGATGTTCACGAAGAAGAAGCGTCGCAGCTCGACGGGGCGAAGTATGTCGCGGAGCGATACTTTGGCCGGAGTGTAGCGCCGCAGGAAGAGGAGTGCTGCCGCGAGGCCGGTCCATTGTGCCGTGAGGGTGCCGGCGGCCACCCCTTCGATGCGCCAGTGCAGGCCATAGACCAGCGATATCGAGGCGGCGATGTTTACAACGTTGATAATTAGGGAGGTCCACATTATCATCCGTGAGTTTTGCATCCCGAGGAACCATCCTGAAAGGGCATAGGTGGAGAGCATTGCCGGTGCGCCCCATATCAGTATTCGGAAATATTGCCGTGCGAGCGGGGCCGTGGCCGCGTCGGGTTCGAGAAACCATATGAGCAGGTTCTCCACGGGGCGTTGCAGCAGAATCATGGAGGCGCCTACGGCCACAGCCACGATGAGCGAGCGGTAGAGCACCAGGGTGGTTTCTTTGCTGTTGCCGGCTCCGTAGGCCTGTGCTGAGAGTCCGGAGGTGCCTCCGCGCAGAAATCCGAAAAGCCAGTAGAGCATGTTGAACATCACGCCTCCCACGGCGATAGCCGCTATATATATCGCGCTCCCCATGTGTCCGGTCACGGCGGTATCGACCAGCCCCAGCAGCGGGGTGGTGATGTTGGCCACAATCGAGGGTATGGCCAGGGCAAGAATCTTTCTGTTCACAGCGGATAACATTACACTGTAGGGTCGTGACCTGTCACGACCGCAAACAGCTAAAATACGCGATGTTCTGCAGTCGCGACCTGTCGCGACCCTACGATGTGGGAATAATATTATTTTTTGATTCTGCCGGCTGATAGCGAGGCGCGCCAAAGGTAGAAGATGATGGCGGCATAGGCTACCACGCCGAGAATCTGGAGGGTTTCGGGGGCGGTGGGGTTGACGAACTCGAAGCCGAGGAAGCGTGTGAGGGCGGCGAACACGCCGAAGAGTGCGCCGCCGGCGATGAGACCGGAGGAGATGAGTGTGCCGCGGTCGCGACGGGCGTCATTTACCTCCTTATCCTTTGATGAGTTGGCCACGAACCAGGCCACGGCACCGCCTACGAGCAGGGGCACGTTGAGGCCCAGGGGGATGAACATGCCCAGACAGAAAGCGAGGGCGGGCACACCGAGCCAGTTGAGCAGCAGCGCGAGCACCACGCCGGTGAGGTAGAGAATCCAGGGGGTGTCGCCTCCCATCATCAGCGGCTCTATCACTTTGGCCATGGCGTTGGCCTGGGGTGCAACGAGGGCGTTCTCGCCGGCGAAACCGTAGACCTTGTTGAGCACGAGAATCACGCCGCCCACGGTGGCTGCCGACACCAGGGTGCCGAGGAATTTCCATGTTTCCTGTTTACGGGGTGTGGAGCCGAGCCAGTAGCCTACCTTGAGGTCGGTTACGAATCCGCCGGCCATGGAGAGCGCGGTGCAGACAACGCCGCCGATTACCATCGAGGCAACGATGCCGGAGGACCCTTTCAGACCGATGGCCACGAAGATGGCCGATGCGATTATGAGGGTCATGAGGGTCATGCCCGAAACGGGGTTGGAGCCTACGATGGCGATGGCATTGGCCGCCACTGTGGTGAAGAGGAATGCTATTATGGCCACTACCACCCATGCTACCAGGGCCTGCCACCACACATGGATTACGCCGAACCAGAAGAAGAGGAGCACTGCCACCAGTGAGATGGAGATGAAGAACACGATGTGCTTCATCGAGATGTCCCATTGCCAGCGCACGGGGCGCTCGCCGGAGGCCGATCCTTTGAACTCGCGGCCTGCCAGCCCTACGGCCTGGCGGATGATGGGCCACGACTTGATGATGCCGAGCACACCGGCCATGGCGATGCCGCCGATGCCTATCATGCGGGCGTAGTTGCTGAAAATCTCCTGCGAGCTCATTGCCTGGATGTCAGTGTTGCCGTAGGTGCCCATCAGGGGGATTATCACCCACCAAACGAACAGCGAGCCGGCGGTGATGATGAAAGCGTAGCGCAGGCCTATGATGTAGCCCAGGCCGAGCACGGCTGCGGAGGTGTTGCAGCTCATCACCAGTTTGGTTTTCTCCTCGATTACCTGGCCCCAGTGGAACACGGTGGTCTGCAGAGTGCCGGCCCACAGGCTGAAAGTCTCCACGATGTAGTCGTAGAGGCCGCCGATGAGCGATGCTATCACCAGCACTTTGGCCTGGGAGCCGCCTTCCTTGCCGGCGGTCTGTCCGGATGCGAGCACCTGGGTTGTGGCGGTGGCTTCGGGGAAGGGGTATTTGCCGTGCATATCCTTCACGAAGTATTTGCGGAAGGGGATGAAGAACAGAATGCCGAGCACACCACCCAGCAGGGAGCTGAGGAAAATCTGGAGGAAGCTAACCGAAATCTCGGGATAGGTGGCCTGGAGAATGTAGAGCGCCGGAAGGGTGAATATGGCTCCTGCCACAATCACACCGGAACATGCGCCGATTGACTGGATGATGACATTCTCGCCCAATGCGTTCTTGCGGCCCAGGGCGCCTGACACGCCCACGGCGATGATGGCGATCGGGATGGCGGCCTCGAACACCTGGCCGACTTTAAGTCCGAGATAGGCAGCCGCTGCGGAGAAAATCACGCAGAGAATCAGGCCCATTGTCACAGAGTAGGGGGTTACCTCGCGGTAATCGCGCGCCGGGTGCATCATCGGGCGGTAGTGCTCGTCGGCGCCGAGTTCGCGGAAAGCGTTTTCGGGCAACTGCACGGGGTCGGCGTCTGCAAACGGCAGGCCTGTCTGCGCCCCTGTTGCCGGCGTCTGCTGGGAAAGCGCCGGGTCGGCGATAGCTTTGTTACTTTTTGCCATAGTTGATTATGTGATGTGATTGTTGTTCAGAGGTTTTGGCCTGGAGGCACTGCGGCCGGCCTTGCCGTAGGGCGGGCGAGGATGTCGAAGGTGTCGACGTAGATTTCCGTCACCTTTCGCTTTATGGCGTTGAAATCCTGCCATGTGCGTGTGCGCAGCTTCCCCTCGATGTATAGCTTGGTGCCTTTGGTGATGTAGCGCTCGGCAGTGAGGGCAGCGTCGTCCCACATAATAATGTTGTGCCACTCGGTTATTTCCTGCCCCGAAGGGAGCCTTTCGGAGGTGGCGAGAGAAAAGGAGGCGTAGGGGCGCTTGTCAACGTAGTTGATTTCTGGGTCGCGTCCCACATTGCCTACTAATATTACTTTGTTTACCGACATGCCGCAAAATTACGTTTTTATTCATCAAAATACAAATCCGGGCCCCGTTTTCACTGCGTTTACGCATGAAAAACATCATGATTCTGATTAATGCAAGCGAGGCTGACATCGCCATGGCGGCGGGTCAGCCTCGTCTTGCCTTCCTGCGGAACCCGTTGAACGGGGGCGGTGGAAGGGATATGCTTTAACGCATTATTACTTCAGGAGGTCTTTAACGGCTTCGTTGGGCACCATCTGCTCCTGGAAAGTGTAGGCGCCGGTTTTGGGCGACTTCACCATCTTGATTACTTTGGAGTAGGTACGGCCTTCGCCTTTCTGAAGTGATGCGACGGTTTTCTTTGCCATATCGTGAGTAGGTTAAGGGGTGATGAAGGGAATCTTATTTGATCTCTTTGTGAACGGTCACACGCTTGAGGATGGGGTTGTATTTCTTCAGCTCCAGACGCTCGGTGGTGTTTTTACGGTTCTTGGTGGTGATATAGCGGGAGGTGCCGGGCATGCCGCTTTCTTTGTGTTCGGTGCATTCGAGGATCACCTGTACTCGGTTGCCTTTTGCTTTCTTTGCCATTGTGTAAGGTGTCTTTTAGAAGTCTAAAGTTTTGATTTCGGTGATAAAGCCTTTTTCGGCGGCCTGTTTGATAGCGGCATCGAGACCCATCTTGTTGATGGTGCGGAGGCCGGCGGCAGATACGTTGAGCATTACCCAGGTATCCTGCTCTACCCAGTAGAATTTACGCTTGAAAAGGTTCACATTGAAGCGGCGCTTTGTGTGGCGCTTCGAGTGCGATACGTTATTACCGGTAATCGCTTTTTTGCCTGTAATCTGACAAATCTTTGACATGGCTGTTCGGTTGATTTTCTTTTTTGGAATTCAGAGTGAAAGGGCGGGGAGCGCTGGCGCAACTACCTGCCTTGTAGCGTTTTGGAGGCCGCCATCCGGATTCTCATATCGCCCCGGCTGCATCACGGCCGGAGGCTTTCAACGCAGGAGCCTCAAAACAGAGTGCAAAGTAACTCATTTTTTCCGTAATAGGCAAATTTTTTGGGTGTTAATTGAAAAATTTGTACTTTCGCATATTCAAACGATACACAACCGACGATGAAAAACGGATTTTTTAGAGTGGCGGCCTGCGTGCCGCGCGTAACTGTGGCCGACCCTATGGCCAACGCGCGCGCCATTGCGGAGCTTGCCCGCGAGGTCGATGCCCTTGGGGCGGAGCTTGCCGTGTTTCCGGAGCTGTCGCTGACCGGCTACACCTGCGGCGACCTTTTCCACAACGCCACGCTGCTCGACGGCTGCCGCGAGGCTATGAAATATCTTTGCGAGGCTACCCGCGGGCTTGATGTATGCCTGGTGGCGGGAGTGCCCCGCTTTGCCGGCTGCCGGCTCTACAACTGCGCCGTGGCCATACACCGCGGCGAAGAGAAGTGCGAGGTGGCCAAGACATATATACCTAATTATAATGAGTTCTACGAGCGCCGCATGTTTATCCCGGCGTCGGCCGGAGGCGATGAGAACAAGACCATATTCTCGCGCCAGGCCACGCGGCTGTTCAACATCAACGGCGTGATGGTCGGCTTCGAGATCTGCGAGGACCTGTGGGTGCCGGTGCCACCGTCGTGCCATGCCGCGATGTCGGGGGCGATGGTGGTGTGCAACCTCTCGGCCTCGCCCGATCTTATCGGCAAGCGCGAATATATCACCGACCTGGTGCGCCAGCAGTCGGCACGCTGCATATGCGGCTATGTATATGCTTCGGCAGGATTCGGAGAATCGTCGACCGACCTGGTGTTCGACGGCAAGGCCATCATAGCCGAGAACGGCCGGGTGCTCGCCCGCAACAAGCGCTGGCAGAATGGACCGCAGTATGTGATTCACGATATTGACATCGAGGCGCTGGCTCGCGACAGGCTCCAGACGGGCACCTTCGCCGACTGTGCCCTCCGCGAGAATGTGGAGCCCTATGAGGTGGTGTCGGCCACTATGCTGAATATCGAGGACCTTATGGAGATGGAGTCGCGCGCCGAGTTTCATGAGAAGCTTGAGGAGATAAAGAAGCGCAGCCTCAACACGCGCAAGGGACCCGACCTGATACGCAGGATTGACCCGCATCCGTTTGTGCCGGCCGATGATGCCGAGATTGACCGCCGGGCCGACGAAATCATCAACATACAGGTGGCCGGCCTGGCCCGCAGGCTTGACGCCACGCACTGCCGCAGCGCGGTGATCGGAATCTCAGGCGGCCTTGACTCCACGCTGGCGCTCCTTGTCACATGCAAGGCCTTCGACCGCCTGGGGCTTGACCGCAAGGGTATCGTGGCGGTTACCATGCCCGGCTTCGGCACCACGGGGCGTACCCGCGGCAATGCGCTTAAGCTGATGACCGGACTGGGGGTGACTTCACGCGAAATCCCTATCGGACCGGCGGTGGAGCGGCATTTCGCCGACATAGGGCACGACCCGGAGGTGCATGATGTGACCTACGAGAACTCGCAGGCGCGTGAGCGCACGCAGATTCTGATGGATGTGGCCAACCAGACCGGAGGGATGGTAATCGGCACCGGCGACCTTTCGGAGCTTGCCCTCGGATGGGCTACGTACAACGGCGACCACATGTCGATGTACGGCGTCAATGCCTCGATTCCGAAGACGCTGGTGAAGTATCTTGTGCGGTGGTTCGCTTTCCGCGCCGAGAACGGCGATGTGGCCGAGGCTCTTATCGATATCATTGACACACCGATTTCGCCGGAGCTTCTTCCGGCTGACTCCAACGGAGATATAGCGCAGAAAACCGAGGACCTCGTGGGTCCCTACGAGCTGCACGACTTTTTCCTGTACTACATGCTCCGCTACGGGTTTGCTCCCGACCGGGTGTACTACCTTGCCTGCGAGGCATTCCGCTCGGTTTATGATGAGTCGGTGATAAAGCACTGGCTGAAGACTTTCTACCGCCGGTTCTTCGCCCAGCAGTTCAAGCGCTCATGTATGCCCGACGGCCCCAAGGTCGGTTCCGTGTGCCTGTCGCCCCGCGGCGACTGGCGTATGCCCTCCGATGCATCCTCGGCTCTGTGGCTGGCAGCAGTTGAAAAACTCTGATTTGTGCGGAAAAATTGAGGGGTGTCTCAAAATGTTGAAAACACTCTTGCAGTAGGGATGCTCCGTGGAGTGTCTGGGGAATTGATTGATTTTCAGTCGGTTGCTCGGGTGCTCCACGGAGCGTTCCTACTGTTTGGTGGAGTCTGGCAAATTTGATACACCCTCAGTTTTGATTCAGGGGAGTGTGGGGTCAATAGATGGCCTGGCCGGTGTTATAGTTGTAGACAAAGGTTGCCGTTTCTGTGCCGCCGTCGTTGTACGCCTTTATGGCGCCTTTTACCCATCCGTCCTTATCAAGCCACATACCATAGGAAAAGCTGACGGAGGTGGCGTTCTTTCCCATGTTGTCAACCGTGGCGGCGCGGCCGCTTTCAGGATTGGATACAAGTAGCTTGAAGCCTGCGGGGGGGCACAGGTAGGATGGCTGTTGACGTTCCAATTTATTGTGAGCTGTCCGGAGCGGCTGGCCGTTACCGAAGTTATCACCGGCTTGTTGGGCCCTTTCACTTTATCGGGAGTGGATTGCAGGCTGACTGATACGGTTTCAGAGAAGTCGGATGAGTTGCCGCCCGAGTCAAAAGCTTTTACCTTGTAGTAGTAGGTGCGTCCCTCGGAAGCGTTGTTGTCGCTTATCGCGTTTTCGGCTGTTGTGGCTATAACCGAAAATGAGCCTGAGGCCGAAGTTGAGCGGTATACTTTGCAGGTATATGTTTGGGAGTAGTTGCGATTCAAGTTTACCCATGTGTAAGGTTTGTTGCCGAGGTAGTCGTATCCGGCCTTGACGTTTGTGGGGGCCGCTATCGCAGTGGTGCCCGGATTGGAGGGGGTGTCGGGATTGGAGGGTTGCCCCGGATATTAGCCATATTTCGACGACTGCACTACACTGACGGTGGTCCTGGAGTTGTCGCTGAGAGTTACGTGGATCAGGCCTGAGCGGTCTTACGGATATGCGTCGACATATACCTGCACGGTGCCCCCGCCTTTATCGTTGGTCAGTATCCAACTGTCGGAGACTTACACGGAATAGCGGCTGTCGTTGATGTTGACGAATTTGCACCCTCCGTCAAGACCGAAATTCAGCTCCGCAGGCATAATAGTTGAGGATGAGCTGCCGTTGTTGTAGGGCGGTTCGTCCGGATCATCCCCCCGCACGACCATAAGGTCACGGATGCCAGAAGAGTGCCGATGGCCATGGCATAGACTTTAAATTTTTTCATAGTGGGTAATGAATTTTACCCGCGTGGCGACCTCCCCGGCATGCGAGATGTGATAAACTTATCAGTATCTATACAAGAAAAGTGTGGAAGTATGTATCCGTTGCCCGTTCTTACAATTGGAGGCTTCTCGCATTGCCCGGTTTAGTAAGAACGAGACAATGTAGAAGCCCACGCTTATATATGCAATATAGGCGTCACTGCCATTGTGCATATGCATAATGACTCATGACACGGATGTATCACATATCCAAGGGGCATCTATCGCTGCCTGATTCCTGACTAAACCGAAGAAATTTTGCGAGAATTTCCATTAGGACATATAAGTTCCTATACATCAGCGCATGGCAGGTTAGTTATTGTACTAAATTTGTACTTTATAAGAAGATGACAGCAACCACAGACAAAGAAATTTGCGATATTTATAATATGTTAAGAATCTTTAGCTGAGTTGATTTGCCTATTTTTACTTGATAAGAGATGTTCAAAAAATAATGGGCAATCCAAACGTATATGGCATCAATCTGTAATAAAACCACCAAGAAAAAATATCCGTTTTTGGTGGATTTTAGTTAGATCCTATATGCTTTTGTATCAATATAATCTTGGACATTATCAAGAACTTCAGATATGTATGAAGTCATGGCATCTTTCAATCTCACTAATTCACCTACAGTAAAATTTCGGCCAATTTCACAAAATGTCTTTTCTCCATGAGCAAGTTGATTCCTCTTTTCTTTTATTGTCACAAGTTCTCGACCATCTTTAGGAGCTTTATATCCTATTCGTTTTGCAATTTCTCTGATTTTTTGAGCATCTATATTTCCACTAAACGAAATCGCATCTTCTTCCAATCTTAGAAATTCATTATTGACAATCTGATCTAATATTGGACCAATAGTTTCATGCTTGATGCGTTGTGCGTCAACACTTTTAAAGGAATGGTTTATCCAAAGTTTCTTAAGATTTTCCGAAAAATCTTGATATTTTATGCCCTCTGATTCAATAACATTGCCAATTGCTTTAATTGAATTGCGCACAGTTGCCTCCAAAAGATTATATAGAAGAATAAATCCATTAGCTTTCAATATCTTGCTCAATTCTTCATCAATTGTCAATCTACTAACAGTTCCAGATAAATCTCGACTTTCAAAGACACAAGAACAGCTGTCCAATGGTGATAGAACAGAAAAGTAGGAATCAATTTCGCTTAAGCGACGTGCAAATTCACTCCTCGTTGTCAGCATAAGTAAAGGATGTAATTCTACCTAAAAGGACATCTCTTACAAATTCGACCCGGTCACGCAGACGGCCCGGATTATTACTGGCATCCGAAGTTGTATGTCGTTTAAATTCTATTGAATTTAGCCATTCAAAATTCGTAGGATGAATTGAACTATCTTCCTCCAATGCAAGATGAACGCCTACTGATAATGCCTCGAATCTAACGCGAGGCGTACTTCCATCATTTATAGACCGAGCAAAATATGGCTTCGGAAATGTGTTTTTTACAAAACTAAGCATTCGTTGGAATTTCGAGCTAAGTGCATCTTTATCAAAGTTGTCCTTATGATTCTTGACAAAAGCATCCAAGAATGGTGCTACATCATGTTTAAACTTCAGATATTCCTCTGAATATGCAAAGAATCGAAGAACCAACTCATCATATTCACCACGTTTTATCTTACTTTCTGAGATAGGACAAAGTTCTCTCAACAAAGGATCTTTTGCAGAATCAATGATAAATTGATAGAACTCACTTTGGTAGGCTCCTTTTCTTGTTTCACTTGGAGTTAAACGTGAGCTACTTGTATTGACTCTTTTGAATATATCGGCACGAGTAGCGGCATCGGCTTTGTCTGTTACAACATGGACACGGATATCACGTAATTTAAATTTATTCTGTCGTGATATTGGTAGGTCAGAAAAATATGTCCCATTCAACATCGTCAATGCTTCCAATCCTTGCAATTTCAGATTATTATTGCAATATTCTACAATTGTACGAATACGCTGAGATCCATCTATAACCTCCAATTCTGCATTATCACCGGAGACTGAAACAAATATCGGCATTATTGGGACTCCTAAAAATAGTGATTCTATAAAACAAGCTTTCTGACTCGCTTTCCATATAAAATCTCGTTGATAGGGAGGTACAAATATTTCCTCCTTAGCATATTTTGCTAAGATTACCTCAATTGGATATTCTTTTGTATCGTAATTGTATGGCATACTTGCGGAAGCCAATTGATCTTCCAATTGAGCCGCGAGTTCAGGTGTCAGTTGTCTTTTTTTCTTCGCCATATACCATGAATTTGTAGATGTTTCTTAATGCTTTTTGCTATAACACGCCCTAAGAGAGGAGGAACTGCATTTCCTATTTGACGACAAATAACTGAGGGATTGAAGTTCGCGTCATCTTCATAGAATTTGTATGTATCTGGAAATGTTTGAAATCGAGCAGCTTCTCTAAGAGATATAGCTCTATCTTGTTCTGGATGGCCAAAGCGACCATTACCCAATCCAGTACATTGTGTTGTCATTGTTGGAGCTGGTTCATCCCATCTCATCCTGCCATAAACACTACTATACGTTCTTCCTGATTCTTTCTTAAAACAAGTCAGAATCAATTCCTCTGGCCAATCTCTCCAACTTCCTCCTTGCGTAGATACTTGTATTCGTCTTAAATTAATATCAGAAAGGACACGCGCTTTATGTAGGGAATCATTAGGATCTGTTTCCCCCGCGTTTATTGGGGCAAGATCTGAAATGACATCTCTAACAGTTACATAGGATGACTTTTCATGGGTAGGTGACATAAGCTTAATTCCCCCAAGTTTTGACGCCAATAATACAAGGCGACGACGCCTTTGTGGAATGCCATAATCAGGACAATAAACTATCTGATAGGAATATTTATAACCTAATGCTTCAAGACCAATACAGAAATCATTAAAAATTTGGCCATTGTCAAATCTGGTCAATTGGGGAACATTCTCCATTGAAATAATAGTTGGGTCTGTTTCTTGAACAAGCTTAAGAAAAGAATACAGCAAATTCACTTTTTTGGAATCTTTTTCCTTAATCTTGAAACTATAGGAAGAAAATGGTTGGCACGGAGCGCATCCTACTAAAATTTTCAATGATTTCCCATATAATTTTTTTAATTTTTTGCCCTCTAATGCGGTTATATCAGTATTATAGAATCTTGAGTTATTATTGGCTTGATATGCAAAACGGCAGGTTTCATCAACGTCAAAGCCTGCAACGACATTAAAATCCTCTTGGACAAAGCCCTGAGAGAGTCCTCCAATGCCGCAAAATAGGTCTATGACTTTTATTCCTCGTTTAGCCATTTTAAGCTCTATTATATATTTGGATTAAACAATTCTTAATGTCTTGGAATGAGAGCTGCATACTCAACTCACAATCTAAGCCAGTCTTTATCACAAATAGGAAAGACTCTTTGCGATAATACCTTTCGCCCACTCGCCTTAACGATTGCTCAATTGTATCCGCTTTCGCCAACAAACAAACTAATTGATAATCCTTATCAATCATTTGAGTATTGTTGTTTGGATGTGCTTTTGTGTTATGCTGGGTTGCTGTCAACATAATAAGATTCTCAATATAGTGAGCAATCTGAGGATACTGTGCTTTAGGGAAGATGTGGTGAGCATGGGTTGCTGACCCATTTGCCCATGAGTCATGCACCTCACTTTCTTTTTGAATTTTCTTCAGCAGATTCGTTGCTTTCTGAACATAGTAGGAATTATATGCTTCTTGTTGTTCATCAATATGCTCCTCAGCCGCTTCCTGCCGTGTAATGGATTTCTCCTTGTTCAAATCCCGCCAATTCTTACGATTGTACATCAAATCAGAGAACATTCGTGCCTCCTTTCCACTGCTACCGGGAACATTATGTTCAGTCGCCAACACATTCAACACCTTGTGAAACATTCGATATATGTCCAATTTGGATTGTGTTGGAGTATTCCCACTTATCAAACGATAATATCTATCATATAACTCATTTTTGGCAGCAATGCGATTATCAGTTACATTATGCAAATATTCTTCAAAATATCGCCAAAAGCCACTATCCTTCAGAACCTTTGAAAAGTAACAATATAGAAAGTTGTACGAGTTTCTTTCACGCCGGGAAATATAATCCAATAACTCCTCATTCTTTATTGAATATGTGGCAGGGCGTGTCGAAAAATCTGCATCAAGAATTCCAGCAGTATGGAATAACTTTAATGGCTGCGAAAACCATTTATTGTATTCATTCTTTGCTCTTTTGTCATCAGCATACGGCTTGTTGAATACCACTCGGCAATTATGCTTGAAATATTGACTTTGCCATATATCATTAGCCGTAAATGTTGGGTGGGAGGCTGCGATGTTTAGTATGCAATCTGCCAAGAAACAAACGATGTCTGGTGTACATTTTTGGTCAACATACCTCGAATCATGCGACTTTCGTATGTCAAAATCAAACTTGTTCAAATATTCGTTTATAACTTCTCTCATGATTCTGTTATTATTTGTTTCCCAAAGAAAAATACGGAATTATTGTCAATGTTTAAAGAACGTGTACCCAAGTTTCGCGCTATGGCATAAAATTGGATAAATTCATCAGTGGCATAAAATTCAAGATCTTTTGCCGTGACTGTTACATCGGGGTCAGACAAGGATAAAATAGCGACAGAGCCATCTGCAATACAGTTCTTTGGTAAAAAACAAGCTCTTGGATTGTATGTTAAGTTAGGAAGTAGAACACATTCCGTATGGTTCAGAAATTTTGATACATCAAAAGATGATATATCATCCACATAACAATCATAATCCGGGATGTCAATAACCTCATTATTACCTATGTTCCTTGATTTAAGCACCCGAAATTTCCCTCTCGACTTAGTAACGGCTTTGGTGATTACTCTATCTCGATATGATTTGAAGATACCAAAACTCATAGAATTTGCCACCCTGTCGAAATCCTCATTTCGATATAGAAGCCAATAAGGGAAGAAAGAATCAGTAATATATTTTTGCGGAAGCAGACGAACCGAATTATTGATATATGAAGATACCAAAGTTTCACCGGATTTCCGGGTAGTATTTATTGTGAAAGAGATAGTTTCAATTTTAACGCCTTTAAATGCCTTTTCCCCAAAGTCAATGATATGGGATATTGAATGGTAATTCATTATCTCACGTGTTTTATTGAATTCGGGCGCATTTATTATGCTTTTAGGAACTATTAGAGAAACATACGAACCCAACTTTATGGCTTTTTCAACAAAGAAAGCAAAGATATTATTCGTGTCTTTATTGATTGCACCAGCCTTATACTTAGTGGCTAAAGATTTCTCTTTAGTCAATTTCATGTATGGAGGATTACCGATTACAATATCGTATTTTTTATCAAACTCAAGTAACAAGAAATCGCCCTCAATAAAATTAATCTTGACATTGGCTGGAATATTGATATGCAGGAGCATTTCTTTTAGCAATTGAATTGATGTGGGATTTATATCAACAACATCAATCGTTACATTAGAAACATTAGCATATCTATCAATTAAAGCCGGCAAAAAATTCCCCACTCCGATAGACGGTTCTAAAATAGATAGTGTGGAAAAATTCTTTGCTTCAGGTAAGTTGTTGACAATGCTGAAACAAATATCTTGGCGAGTATAGTATGCGGCAGTATTATCTCTCTCTGAATTTGCCATTTCAACTATTCGAGAAAGGCGAGAGAAAGATGACTGGCTTTGACGAATATATCTAATTATTCTTTCCTGAGTCCATAATTGGTTATCTTTTACCAATGCAAGCGCATCAGCATTTGTAAATGTTGGACGTTCAAGATATTTACGAATTTTGTTTGCAATTTGTCTGAATATAATCGTCGGAACAGCTTCTCCAAGATTTTGTCTTATATTCATTTCCTCCTTTTTAAGAAAAGCTTGCTTTTCTTTTAATGGAAGAGCATTTAATTGGTCGAATGGTATATCAGTCCACTGAAAGGAATAAGGGACTGACATCATAAGCATTACCTCTCGAATACTAAATACGCGGTTGTCAGTTGGATGTACAGTATTTTGACTCGCCATAATGTCATTGCGAGTATGGATGCAGGGCGCAACTTTATCCCAATATTGGCGTGTATATTTATCACCATTTTTCTTAGCATTATAAACAACTACGCCATTCTTGACGGTGTGAGGGATTCTTGTAATATCCTCGTTGTCAAATGCAGATTGACCTTCCTTAATTTCAGAAATCCACCTTTCCATGTGGGGTGCATATTTTCTAAAATTATGATATATGTCATCTGTAGAAATCTCGCCCATCTCAGTAAGTTCAGGGAGATGACCAATCGTTTCTCGCAAGGTTTTTTCTGATGTCTGCGTAGGGAAAATATCAAATGGGGCGATGTCTTGCAAATCCTTTCTAACGCCAATTACAAGTGTTCTCGTTCTACTTGACGGACAACCATAATCTTTGAAATTCACAATCCTATAAAGGATATTGTAATGACCGCCTAAATTCATAGAGATTGCCTCTTGAATTGTTTTATCCTTTCCATCAATATCAGTACATATTGAATTTAAGAATGCGCGTACATTTTCAAAAATAAAGAATTTTGGCTTTACTTCTTGTGTTATCTTTATGGATTCTACCACCAAAGAATTTCGTTTAAGCTCATCACCTTTCTTATGATTAGCAACGGACATTCCTTGACATGGTGGAGTTGCAATCAGAACATCTAAATCATCAACACCAAAGCACTCTTTCCAAACTTTCAATTCATGGAAAACTTTATCTTTTGTCCCAGGAAGAGTCATATCACCACAAATATATCCAGATGACAACATACATTTATTGTTGTACTTCTGAATCTTCAGGCGACGTTCTAATAATTCGACCGTGGCAATACAGCTATACCCTGCTTCTTTGAAGCCATAGCAACCAATGCCAGCACTACTAAACAGGCTGACATAAGATTTTATGCCGTACAGCGACTTTCGCTCTGCGACAATTGCTTCGGCTACCTCATCGGGTATGTCGTATGTTTTCGTCTTTTTGCTCACGGTAAGATGTCCTTTGGCGAAAACAAAAGAGCCTCCTTATAGTTCTGACAGGCGACCAAGCCTTTATGCGACTACAAGGAAGCTCCTTTATATGTTGAGATAATCTATTTTATTATGTCGTGGTCTTTGTCAGTCTACTACGCATAGTAGATTGCAAAGTTACAAAAAATTTCGTTTGATTCTATGGCGAAGAGCAAATTAAATTTTAGGCTCACAACCTCAAAATCCTTTAAGACTCGTAAAATCAGCGAAACTCAATCCGAATAAAAATCATCAACAGACCTAAAGATTAGATGCCATTGGTATTATCTAAAATCGAATATCTCAATATCGGAAGTCAACTTCTCTAAAACAAGCTTGGAAGTTCTGATTTCAAAATTGCATGATGAAAAATCTAATGGCTGAAAATCAACGGACAGATTGGACGGTCTTTACTTCAATTGGGCAGTCATAAGGCTTGCTTTATGACCAATCACTCAGCCAATCAATCATTCAGTCTGTCAGTCATTCAATCATTCAATCAACTGAATGACCAGTCAGTCAATCAGTCACTCAATCATTCAGTCATTCAATCAGTCAATCATTGGAAAACCCAGTCATTCAGTTATCTATCCATACATTCAGACTAAAATATTCCAATACAATCATACATAAGCACATCAACACGTAAATACATCATTACGTCATGACATTCATAAATAAATACGTCAATACGTCATTACATCATTTCAGCCGTCTTGCAATCAAGACCGCTATCGTTAACTATCTGTATTATTGCGGTTTATTCCTTTTAGAGCCATAACTTCATTACATATTTAGTCCGAAACGACCTTAACTATCCTTTGCAAAATCTTATTCTTCCCTCATTGCCATCCCGAATTTTTATATCCATTTTACATTCAAACAGACTGAAATGCCAATTTTCCCGATTTCAGACATGAATCCGGCATAAAATCCGGGGTCCCGTATTCCACAACCTTATATAATTACTTAACGTACAACGGAATCCGTCGGGATTCGGCAAGGTATGTTTTGAGCAGCGCGAAATAGATTTAGCTGCTCAAAACCCTTGCCGAATGTTAGGTTGGTCTTACTCCAAAGTCGTAATCCCCATTGCCGATTTTCACACTCCATTTTTCTTTTTTGTTTTCATTGGGATTGGCGGCGAAAAGAAAAAGCCGTGCAAACATCGTCTTGTAGTGACGAAGATTGCACGACCGAAAGATTGTGTTTTTTTGTTTATAGGGCGATTTCAATTGAAGAACAACGAAACATAGGATAATGCACTGACAGCACACTGCCATCTTCATGCCAATATACTGTCAGCGCATTATCACTCGTAATCCAATTCGGGGAGGCTGTTGATAGCCTTGTGTTTCAGTTCATCGACCACACGCAGATATTTTTCCGTCATCTCTATGCTGGCGTGGCCCATCAATGATTGGACGGTTTTGATGTTCGCTCCGCCGTTAAGGATGTTCACGGCGAAAGAATGCCGGGCGCAATGCCATGTTATATGCTTTCCTATTCCTGCCGCCTTTACCCAAGCGTCTAACTGTTTCACACAAGTTGACCATGTGGGCAGCGAGAAAATAAGCTGTCGGCAATCTCCATGCACTTCAGGCTCTCCGATAATCTTATGCAACATCGGACTCAACGGTGTAACCACACTACTACTTTTGCTACGCCCTGCAATCTTGCTCTGCTCGAATTTTAATAAGCCGGAAGACAAATCGACATTCTCATAAGTGAGCTGGCTTACATCTCGCCATCTGATACCTGTGTAGAGACTGAAAAGAAACGCTCTCCTTATGTCGGGATAACTCCCGGCAAAGGGAGTTGAGGCAAGCCTCCTTATCTCATCAAGCGTCAAAATTTGCTTTTTGATTGCATAGGCATCCTTGCGCATGGCGATACCTTTGCACGGATTCTTTTTCATCAAGCCTTCTTCCACAGCAGTGGTGATGACTTTCTTAAATAGTCCGTAAGTTCGTGCGCCGCCATCTCCGACAGACACTTTTTTCAGATACTCCACATATCCGCCGACCATTTCAGGAGTCAGAAGATCCATGCGGAGAAAATCGACATACTTCTTGTATTTTGGCATACTGCCAAGAAAGTCAATGATACGGCGATAAGCCGTGCCGAAGCCGATACGGGTGGAACGGGCATATACCTCATCTTCGCGATGCTTGCGGAAGTAGCGCAGCAAGTCCACCTCTTTCTCCTTTTTCAGTCGGTATCCCTCGCGGTCTTCAAGGAATTCCTGTTCACGCTCAAAACGTATCTTTTCGGCGAGAGCGAGAGTATTGCGGTTTTGTGTGCGCTCCTGAGGTGAGCGCGGATGAATCCATATATAAAGATTCAGATTCTCGCGCTTGCGGTTGTGCTTGACTTTGTATTTCGGTTTGCCTGACATTGCGCCGGAAGTATAGAATACCTGATTACCCTCGTCATCAAGGACAGGCGACTCCGAGCGACCGAGATAATACTCCAACGCAAGACTTGCACGACCATCCTTGAGGGTAGTTTGCACGAGTTTCGGATTCTGTTTGTTCTTTGTTTCGATTTTTGCCATAAGAGCCTAATTTTGTGTTTATACGCAAAGTTAGTGCGAACTAATAATCCGCAAAAATCGCCCTATACAACTATTAACAACTGAATCGTACAAATTGTGTACTGAACGCGAAAATTCCCCAAATAGGCCCAATTCAGGCAAAATCCAAAATCTTATAATATGCTGATTAGCAACGGAAAGAAAAAGATAGCAAATCCTCAAATAATCCCTCCTAACTCTTGCGAGAATTCCCAATTGTAAAGAATTAAGCGTGTGATAAACGCTTTCTAAAATGTATGTTCCCGCCCTCTGTCCCGCAGACAGGGGCTTCCGGACGGTGTGCACCTGCAAAGACACAAAAAAACTTTTCCAATGATATCGTCGCCGGTATAATTAACAATTTGATGAAAAGGAAGTGGTTGTTACTGAGCGTGCCATTTCCGGCGGGATGCTCAGACGTTGAATCGGAAGTGCATTATGTCGCCGTCCTGCACCACGTATTCCTTCCCTTCCACTCCGAGGCGTCCGGCTTCGCGCACGGCGGTCTCGCCGCCGAGGTTTACGTAGTCGTCGTATTTGATTACTTCGGCGCGGATGAACCCTTTCTCGAAGTCGGAGTGGATGACTCCGGCGCACTGCGGGGCTTTTGAGCCGCGGATGAAGGTCCAGGCGCGGCATTCGTCGGCACCGGCGGTGAAGAAGGTCTGGAGGTTTAGCAGGGAGTAGGCTGCGCGTATGAGGCGTGCCACGCCCGATTCCTCAAGGCC
The DNA here is from genome assembly GCA_004102785.1 of Muribaculaceae bacterium Isolate-013 (NCI). Taxonomy (GTDB): domain Bacteria; phylum Bacteroidota; class Bacteroidia; order Bacteroidales; family Muribaculaceae; genus UBA7173. Next base: position 12,331 of record SCEJ01000022.1, on the reverse strand, counting down.
GATTTCCTGAAGGAATTCCCGGCGCTCCTCGTAGGTGTCGAGCTCGGCGATTTCGCTTTCGGTCTGCGCGGCCACTATGAGGAGGCCTGCGCCCTCCTCTTTGATGGCTTCGCGCACGGCTTCCACATATTTGTTGCCGTCGACGGCCGAGGAGTCGTCGACGTTGCACACGTAGAGCACCGGCTTGTTGGTAAGCAGGAAGAGGTCGTGTCCGATTTTGCGCTCGTCGGGGGTGTCGAGCACCACGGAGCGCGCCGGCTTGCCCTGGTCGAGGGCTTCTTTATATTTGAGGTAGACTTCAAGCTGGGCTTTGGCGAGTTTGTCGCCGCCGGTCTGAGCCTGCTTCTGCGTCTTGGCTATGCGTGCCTCGATAGTCTCGAGGTCCTTTAGCTGGAGTTCGTAGTCGATTATCTCCTTGTCGCGCACGGGGTCGACGGTGCCGTCAACGTGGGTTATGTTGTCGTTGTCGAAGCATCGGAGCACGTGGAGGATGGCGTCGGTCTCGCGTATGTTGGCGAGGAACTTGTTGCCGAGGCCCTCTCCCTTGCTGGCACCCTTTACGAGACCTGCGATGTCAACGATCTCAACCGTGGCGGGCACTACGGATTTTGGCTGGCACATCTCCACGAGTCTGTTGAGCCGGTCGTCGGGCACGGTGATTACGCCGACGTTCGGCTCTATGGTGCAGAAGGGGAAGTTGGCCGACTGCGCCTTGGCGTTGGAGAGACAGTTGAAGAGGGTGGACTTTCCTACATTGGGAAGTCCTACGATTCCACATTGAAGTGACATATGATTCTATGTGATAATTAGCGGTTTACAAAGTTTAGAGGGTTGGCTGTCATGATTTGCGCGAGCGGCGCTGTCCGGCTTTTTTGGCAGCACTCTTCTGAGCGGCCTGGCGGCGCTGCTTGCGTGCTTCTTTTTCAGCTTTGGGTTTGGGTGCGCCTTTCTGCGAGCGGGGTTTCTTTCCGGAGGCATATCGCGCCGCTTTTTTTGTGGCGGTGTCGGCTAGAGCCTGCGCTACGGTGACGGTGCGTCCCAGGTCGTCCTCGCCGGGACGTTGGCCGGCCGGATTGACGAGCAGGAAGTCGAGCTGCTTGCGCTCGAGGTTGGCGTTGGCAACGCGCACGCGCACTTTGTCGCCGAGGCGGTAGACGTTGCCGCGACGGCGTCCGCGTATGCAGTGGGCTTTCTCGTCGAAATCGTAGTAGTCGTCGGCGAGGTCGCGCATCGGCACGAGCCCTTCGCATTTGTTTTCATCGAGTTCAACGTATATACCCCATTCGGTAACGCCTGAAATCATGCCGTCGAACTCCTCCGATATATGGTCGGCCATGTATTCGACCTGTTTGTATTTTATGGAGGCGCGCTCGGCGTTGGCGGCGAGCTGCTCCATGTCGGAGGAATGTTTGCATTCCTCCTCGAGTTTTTCGAGGTCGACAGAGCGTCCGCCTTTGAGGTATCGTTCGAGCAGGCGGTGCACCATCATGTCGGGGTAGCGGCGTATGGGCGATGTGAAGTGGGTGTAGTAGTCGAATCCCAGTCCGTAGTGGCCGATGTTCTCGGTGGTGTAGATGGCTTTTGCCATGGTGCGTATTGCCAGCACCGAGAGGTAGTTTTCCTCTCCTTTGCCTTTGATGTCGGCGAGCATCTTGTTTATGGAGCGGTTTACGGCGGCCGACGAGCCTGAGGTCTTGATTTTGTAGCCGAAGGCTGCTGCAATCGAGGCGAGGTCCTGGAGGCGCGATGTGTCGGGCATGTCGTGCACACGGTACACGAACGCTTTGGCTTTGCGCCGTCCGGCGGGTTTGCCGATAGCCTGTGCCACCGAGCGGTTGGCCAGGAGCATGAATTCCTCGATGAGTTTGTTGGCGTCCTTTGATACCTTGAAGAATACACCGACCGGATGGCCTGTTTCGTCGATGTCGAATTTCACCTCTTCGCGGTCGAAGTCGACCGAGCCGTTTTCAAATCGGCGCGCACGCAGCAGTTTTGCCAGGCGGTCGAGGGTGAGGATTTCCGGAGCGAGGTCGCCTGAGCCGGTCTCTATGATTTCCTGTGCTTCCTCGTAGGCGAATCGGCGGTCTGACTCTATTACGGTGCGGGCGATGCGTGCGTTGAGTACTTCGGCGTTGTTGTCAAGCTCGAAGATGCATGAGAAAGCCAGCTTTTCCTCGTTGGGGCGCAGCGAGCAGATGCCGTTGCAGAGGTGCTCGGGGAGCATCGGCACCACCCGGTCAACGAGATATACCGAAGTGGCGCGCTCTTTGGCTTCCTTGTCGATTATGGAGCCGGGCTTCACGTAGTGTGTCACGTCGGCGATATGCACGCCTACTTCCCAGTTGCCGTTGGGTAGCTGGCGGATGGAGAGGGCGTCGTCGAAGTCCTTGGCATCCTTGGGGTCGATAGTGAAGGTGGTCACGGAGCGGAAATCCTCGCGGAGGGCAATCTCTTCGGGAGTAATTCCGGCGGTGATTTTGTCGGCCGCGCGCTCCACATTCTGGGGATATTTGTATGGGAGTCCGAATTCGGCGAGAATGGCGTGAATCTCGGCGTTGTTCTCGCCGGCTTTGCCGAGGATGTCGATTACCTCGCCGCGCGGATTCTTGGCGTCGTCGGGCCATTCGGTGATTTTTACCACCGCTTTGTCGCCGTCTGCGCCCCCTTTGAGTTTGTTTTTGGGGATGAAGATGTCGAAGCCGAGGAATTTGGAGTCGGTTTTGAGGAATGTCACGGTTTTGTCGACCTGGAGAGTGCCGATGAACGACTGCTCTTTTCGCTCGATGATTTCCACTACTTCGGCTTCGGCTTCCTTTCCTGGCCGGTTGGCAGCCACGTTTACGCGCACGCGGTCGCCGTTGAGGGCGTGCATGGAGTTGCGTTCGGCCACGAAGATGGTTTCGTTGTCCTGGTCGGTTATCACCGAGTTCTTGCCGTTGTGGCGCCGCACGAAAGTGCCTACTGCCACGTTTGTGCGCTGCGGCGATTTGAATGCTCCGGGCGCAACCTCGATGATTTCGCCGTCGAATGCCATTTCGGCCAGCATGAGTGCCACCTGTTTCTGGCGGGCGGTGCCCGAGGCGCCGATGGCGTGAGCCACCTGCTTGTAGTTGAATGAGTTGTTTTTCTGTTGAGCTATGTATTCTTCAACCCGTGCTCTGAGTGATACTGCGGGTCGTGATGCGTTTTGTCGGGCCATAAATCGGTTTTGTTGTTAGCGGTATTCGGGAGAGACGGAGAGAAAGGGTCGATACCCTTTGCTGTCGGAGAGCCGTAGATGCCGGCTTATATGCCGGGGCTTTGACTATATAACGCCCGAAGGCCAATAAATGTTAAACGCAAGGCCCGCGCTGCGGAGAGCCGTGGGCCTTGCGTGGTATGTTGTGATAGTTTAAGCGTCGATGTTGGCGTAGTTTGCGTTGGCTTCGATGAAGTCGCGGCGTGGAGCCACGTCCTCGCCCATGAGCATGGAGAAGATTCGGTCGGCTTCGGCGGCGTCGGAGATGTGTACCTGCTTCAGAAGGCGGTGCTCGGGCGACATGGTGGTGTCGCGCAGCTCGGTGTCGCTCATCTCGCCGAGACCTTTGTAGCGCTGTACTTTGGTCTGGGGGCCGTATTTGTCGACGAACGCCTGGCGCTGCTGGTCGGTCCAGCAGTATTCCTCTACTTTGCCTCGCGAGCATTTGTAGAGCGGCGGGGTGGCCAGGTAGAGGTAGCCCTGTTCGATAATGGGGCGCATGCGGCGGAAGAAGAGTGTCATCAGCAGGGTGGCGATGTGCGAGCCGTCGACGTCGGCATCGGTCATGATGATTACTTTGTGGTATGCCAGGCGGGAGAGGTTGGCTTCCTTGGGGTCGTTCTCGGTGCCGATGGTTACGCGCAGGGCACGGAATATGTTGGTGATCTGCTCTGAGTCGAAAACCTTGTGGTCCATGGCTTTCTCCACGTTGAGCACTTTGCCTCGAAGGGGGAGGATGGCCTGGAAGCGGCGGTCGCGGCCTGATTTTGCAGTGCCGCCTGCGGAGTCACCCTCGACCAGGAAAATCTCGCATTCCTCGGCGGTGCGGCTGGAGCAGTCGGCGAGTTTGCCGGGGAGGCCGCCGCCGCATAGGGGGGATTTGCGCTGCACTTTCACGCGTGCGTTGTAGGCGGCCTGGCGGGCCTGTGCGGCGAGAACCACTTTCTCCACGATGATTTTCGCTTCCTTGGGATGCTCTTCGAGGTAGTTGCGGAGCGCTTCGGAAACGGCGGCCGAAACGGGGCCTGCCACTTCGGAGTTGCCGAGTTTTGTTTTGGTCTGCCCCTCGAACTGGGGCTCCATCACTTTTACGGAGACCACTGCCGTGAGGCCTTCGCGGAAGTCTTCGGCGGAGATTTCGACTTTTGCTTTTTCGAGGAGACGGTTGTCCTCGGCGTATTTCTTGAGGGTGGTGGTGAGTCCTCGGCGGAAGCCGGTGAGGTGTGTGCCGCCCTCAATGGTGTTGATGTTGTTGACGAAGGAGTAGACGTTTTCGTTGAAGGTTGTGTTGTAGGTGAGGGCTACTTCCACGGGAATGCCTCCGCGCTCTGTGTCGAGGTGGATTACGTCGTTGATGAGTGATTCTTTCGAGGAGTCGATGTATTTCACGAAGTCCTCGAGGCCTGTTTCGGAGTAGAATACTTCGCTTCGGGGTCGGCTGTTTTCGTCAAGGTCGCGTTTGTCGGTGAGTGTCAGTGTTATTCCGGCATTGAGGAAGGCGAGGTCGCGCAGGCGGTTTGCCAGGGTGTTGTAGTCGTAGACTGTGGCGGTGAAAATCGATGCGTCGGGCAGGAAGGTCACTGATGTGCCGTGGTCGTCGGTTTCGCCGATGACTGTGAGCTCCGAGGTGGGTTTGCCGCAGGAGTATTCCTGGCGGTAGACTTTTCCGCCACGGCGCACTTCGGCGCGCAGGTAGGTCGAGAGTGCGTTAACGCAGCTCACGCCCACGCCGTGCAGACCGCCTGACACTTTGTAGGAGCCTTTGTCGAATTTACCGCCGGCATGGAGCACTGTGAGCACAACCTCGAGGGCGCTTTTGTGCTCTTTCTCGTGCATGTCGACGGGGATGCCTCGGCCGTTGTCGTCAACGGTGATTGAATTGTCCTCGTTGATTGTGACTTCTATATGGGAGCAGAAGCCGGCGAGGGCTTCGTCGATTGAGTTGTCTACAACCTCGTAGACGAGGTGATGGAGGCCTTTGGCGCTGATGTCGCCGATGTACATCGCCGGGCGTTTGCGCACGGCTTCAAGGCCTTCGAGCACCTGTATGTTGCTTGCGGAGTATTCCTCCTGGGCCTCAATGGCTTTGATTTCGTCGTTTATATCTGTCATAGTCTGTTGTAATCGTATGATTGGCAGCGGCGTAAGTGGTTTTGCGCCGATGCCCCGGTGAAGCCGTCGCGGCTCGCTAAAACGATACAAAGTTAGTGAATTTTCATGAAACGAGCAAACAATCAGATGGCAAAAATGGCAGATGGAAAGATGTGCGGATTATGATATTTTTTTTGTGTGTCATGGCCTGAAAGCAAGAGGGTGTATCCGGCAATTTTCTGATACACCCTCTTGCGATTTTGATACACCGTCTTGTGATATGGAGCGGCCGGAGTCAGTAACCGATGGGGTTGTTGAGCATCGGTATTTGTGAGTCGGGAAGACTGAGCAGTTTTTTGATGGCTTCGGTATCCATGCTTGCGCGGGGCACTGTGGAGAGGCCGGCCGACGAGCAGAAGAGATTGATATTCTCGCATACTATTCCGGCGTCGGCCGCCATCATAAGGGTGGCGCGTTCGCCCGACATCTGGAAGCGGTCGCCGTTGGCCACCAGCAGTAGTGTGACAGGAGCCTGGGTTACGAAGTCCTGGCCGCCGCACAATATGGAGCGGTGATCGCCTTCGGCGCGGGGCAGGAGTGTGTTTGATATCGGCTCATATAGCCACACGCCTGATTCGGTGAATACGTAGATGTCGATTTCCTGGCGGTTCAGAGCCGATGGCGCCGTGCGGTGGCCGTCGGGTCGGTTTATGCCGTTGGCGGCCCAGAGCAGGTTGGCGAGGGTGGAGTCGGATAGCTCCCTGGGTTTGAATTCGCGCGTGGAGTGTCGCTCAGCCAGCGTTTCCATGAATGGTTTTCCTCCGGAAGTTTCCGGAGCAGGCAGATTTTTTGTTGTAAATGCGGTCATTGTGAGAAGTGCTGCAAAAGAGCAGGCTGTGATTAAAACGCGGCGCATTGACTGTCGGTTCGGATGAATGGTATGTAGGTAAGATTATGCTTTTCAATGGCTGAGTGTGTCGAGGATTGCCGGTGCTACCATAGGCTCCAGCAGTTGTATTACCTCATGCAGAGGGGTGTTTTCTGCCATGGCCACAAATACGGTGTCGGCTCCGGAGATGGTTCCGAGCACAAGGGGCGACTGGAGCAGGTCGATTTCATAGGCCAGCCCGGAGGCATATCCGTTGCGGGTTTTGATAACAAGGAGATTGCCTGTGATTCCGACTGATATGATGGCGGAATGAGGAGGATTGGGATTGGCATGTGCGCGTGATGATGGAGAGTGGTGGTGTGAGTTGCCTTGCAACTGCCCGACAACATAGCGGCATATGCCGTTCTCATCGGGAACTTTCGAGGCTTTGATTAGTTTAAGGTCGCGCGAGAGCGTGGCCTGTGTGATGATGTATCCGCGAACGGCCAGTTGCTTTGACAGCTCTTCCTGAGAGCGTATTGTCTGGTGTGAGATTATGTCGATAATCTCCGGCAGGCGTGTCTCGCGGACTTTCATCACCATAGGCATGGCGTGTTTGAGTTTGCTCTTTCTCGAAGGGTGAACCATAATGGAAGATAATGCAGTGGAGGTGCAGTACACTCCGAGTTAAACGAATAGGAGATAACCGGTTTCAGGCGAGGAGCGGCAGTGGTTTGCGGCATTCGAGGAATCCGGCGGCCTCCGATTAATTAGAGATTGTGTTGAAGATTGAGTACAATCTCAAGGTTGTTGAGAAGTAATTGATTCGAGTGTGCTCTTTTAGGCAAGAGGTGTGCAGTGAACCAAAACACTTACGGTAGCGAAATTATGCAAAGTTTTTCAATAATCCTAATAATAATAGAAAAAAAGTGAAAATTATCTGATTTTATGCATTGATTATGCAATTGTTATGCGTTCGGTGTGCATAAAATGCTATGTGAATATGTCGCGGTATATTCTGTCGGTGGCGCCGATGCTGCGGCTGATATAGCCTGCTGCGGCTTCGCCTGCTGCGGCGAGTTGAGGTGGGGAGCCGGCGAGCCGTGTGGCTGTGGCGCAGAATGTTTCGGCGGAGCTGACTGTGAACGCGCCTCCGGCGGCTATCAGGTCGGCGGCTTCTTTGAATTTGCTGTGGTTCGGGCCGAATATCACGGGGATTCCATAGACGGCCGCCTCGTTGATGTTGTGGATGCCGGTGCCGAATCCTCCTCCGATGTATGCTATGCGGGCGTAGCGGTAGAGGGAGGATAGTTTGCCGAATGAGTCGACGATTATGCCGCGCACTTTCTGCATCGGGGGGGTGATGCCGTTGGCTGCCGCCCGGCGGCTCCATTCCGACAGCAGCATTGTTTCGCCGGGCTGGAACTGCTGCTGAAGCGCCGCGAGGCGGTTGTCGTCGAATTCGTGCGGCGCGATTATAAAGGCTATGTCGCGGTTCTCTTTCAGCCAGGGTGTGTAGCGTTCCTCATCGGCTTCCCATGATGAGCCTGCGATGAAAGTCATACGGAAGCTGTTGCCGAATCCGGGGAATCCGGGGATGGCTGTCTGCGATTTCATTACATCGGTGACGCGGTCGAAGCGGGTGTCGCCGGCCACGGTGACGTTGTTGATTCCGATGCCGGCCAGGAGGGTGGCGGAGCGCTGGTCCTGCACGTAGATGTGTGTGTAGTCGCGAAGCACGCGGCGCATCTGTCCGCCCCAGGGGCGGAAGAATATCTGCCCGGGGCGGAATATGGCCGATATGATGTAGACCGGGATGGCTCTGCGGCGCAGTTCGTCGAGGTAGTTTCCCCAGAATTCATATTTGATGAATATGGCCATCGACGGGTTGGCGGCTTCGATGAAGTGGCGCACGTTGGCCGGGTGGTCGAAGGGGAGGTACACCACGGCGTCGACCAGCGGAAAGTCTTTCCTTACCTCGTAGCCTGAGGGGGAGAAGAAGGTGAGCAGTATCGGTTTGCCGGGGTGTTCGGCGCGGAGTCGTTCGATCATGGGGCGCCCCTGCTCGAATTCTCCGAGCGAGGCGGCATGAAACCAGATGCATCCGCGCAGCGAGCCGGCTTTGGCGGCCAGTTCGGAGAATGCCCTGCGCTGGCCGCGCAGCATTTTCTTTACTTTGTTGCTGCGCAGCGACGCGACTTTCGCTCCCAGTGAGTAGAGGGCGATGGCGGTGTTGTAGAATATGTTCACTGTCGGCGTTTATGCCTCGGGGGCCTTGATGTTGTCGATTGCTTTTTCGATACGTCGCACTGTTTCCTGACGTCCCATAAGTGCGGTGATGTCAAACATGTGCGGGCCTTTGCATTCTCCCACCACGGCCAGGCGGAATGCGTTCATCACGTTGCCGAGGTGATAGCCTTTGTCGGCTATCCACTGGAGCACTACCGGTTCTGCGGCTGCGGCCGAGAAGTCGGGGAGGCTTTCAAGCACTTCGATGAGCTCGGCCATCTGGCGCGGGGTTTCGGGCTTCCAGCGTTTGCGTATGTCTTTTTCGGCATAGGTGTCGGGGGCAGCGAAGAAGAAGCGGCTCTGTGCCCAGAGGTCGGTGAGGAGGGTAGCGCGGCTCTTGAGCATGTCGAGCGCGGCGGCGGTGTATTCCTCGGAGAAGTCGGCGGGATTTATTCCGTCGGCAGCCATGTATGGGGCCGCGAGTGCGGCGAGTTTTTCGCCGGGGGTGTTCATGAGGTATTCGTGGTTGAACCATTTCCCTTTCTCGAAGGCGAATTTGGCGCCTGAGCGAGAGCAGTGGTCGAAGGCGAATTTGGCAATCAGTTCGTCCATCGACATTATCTCGGTGTCGTCGCCGGGATTCCATCCCAGGAGGGCGAGGAAGTTCACTACGGCTTCTGGGAGGTAGCCCTGCTCGCGGTAACCGGCAGAGATGGCTCCGGTGACGGGGTCTTTCCATTCAAGGAGGAATACGGGGAAACCGAGGCGGTCGCCGTCGCGTTTGGATAGTTTGCCTTTGCCGTCGGGTTTGAGCAGCAGCGGCAGGTGCACGAAGTGTGGCATGGTGTCGGCCCATCCGAAGGCTTCGTAGAGGAGCACGTGCAGCGGCGCGGAGGGGAGCCATTCCTCGCCTCGGATAACGTGCGACACTTCCATCAGATGGTCGTCGACGATGTTGGCCAGATGATATGTAGGCAGGTCGTCGGCGCTCTTGTAGAGCACTTTGTCATCGAGAATGGAGGAGTTGATTGTGACTTCGCCACGGATGAGGTCGTCGACTTTTACGTCGCGCCCGGGCTCGATGAGGAAGCGCACCACGTAGGGGTGCCCTTCGGCTATGAGCTGCTCCACTTCGTCGGCCGGGAGGCTCAGCGAGTTGCGCATTTTCAAGCGCGTTGAGGCGTCGTACTGGAAGTTTTTATGTTCGTTGCGCGCGGCTTCGAGTTCGGCGGGGGTGTCGAATGCCATGTAGGCTTTGCCGGAGTCGATGAGCTGCTTTACATAGCGGCGGTAGATGTCGCGTCGCTCGCTCTGTTTGTAAGGTCCGAAGTTGCCGCCTTCGCGCACCCCTTCGTCGAATTTGATTCCGATCCATGCGAGGGCCTCGTTGATGTAGTCCTCGGCTCCGGGCACGAAGCGGTTCGAGTCGGTGTCTTCGATGCGGAGTATCATGTCGCCGCCCATCTGGCGGGCAAAGAGATAGTTGTAAAGGGCAGTGCGGACTCCGCCGATGTGCAGCGGGCCTGTGGGGGAAGGAGCAAAACGTACTCTTACTTTTCTTTCCATATACGGGGTAAAGATAAATTTTTGGCAAAATTACGAAAAAAATCCGGGAAGCGGCCTAAACAGCTTCCCGGATTTGGTATTTCGCAGGTTTAAAGCACTATTTTTATTGGAACGATTCGTTCTTCGGTCGTAAGCAGTCGTCCGTCAAGATAATATTCGAGTGTCCACTCCGGGGTGTCGCCGGCCCATTGTGCCCGGGATACTACCCGTACGTCTACGTCGCGGGCGGCCGACGGGAAGTGGAAGGTGACCGTGCGGTCGAAATTCTCGAATCCCTGGAATTCACCGAACCACAGTGTGTTGTGGCTGACGAATTCGCCGCTGTCGAGGAGGTATTCTGTGGGTCGGATGCATAGACCGCGTAGTTCGGCCAGGTAATAGCGTGAGGCCGCTGTGTTGGGTGTGGCTTCTTCCTGGAGGCATGGTATCGCCTGGAATTCCTTGCCGTCGTATGTGGCGGAGATGCCTGAACCGAGGATGCTGCCCGGCGCGTCGGCGTCAAGGAGGCAGTTGCCCTGGCTGTCGGAGATGTACAGTTCGATACACACTGGCGAGAAGTCCCGGATTACGGGCTCATTGCTTTCACCGCATGAAGTCAGTGCGGTTGCGATTGTGATGGCCAGGAGTGCGTATGCGGTCTGCAGTATCCGTTTCATAGGGGGATGTTATTTTTTGCGGAGCACGTCGGCAGCGCGGGGGAAGTCCTGATAGAGGTAAAGCACGTCGCCCTCGATGCGGTAGCTGGGGGTCTCTGTGGCGCTCTCGAAGTAGGGCGATGCCGCGTAGTTGATGGTCATCTGCGGAAGTTCGTTCTTTACAACACCGGCCGGAGTGGTTTCGGAGGTTGTGTAGGTGAAAGCGGAGGTTTTGTCAACGAAAATAGATTTTACCACGTCTTTGCCTTCGTCGTTTTTCACGATTTCATATTCGGTGACCTGGAAGGTGTACACGCCGGTGCCGTCGGTCTTGAACTCGAGGCTTATGGGGTAGATGTGCTCGTCGGCAGTCTCGGTCTGGGGGTTCTTGGCAAAGCCGTCGGGTATGAGGTCGAAGTTGCCCTGGCCGGTGGTTGCTCCGGAGATGATTTTCCATGTGCCGTCAAGAGTGGAGTTCACTACGGGTTCGTCATTGTCATCGCATGATGTGAAAGAGATTGCTGCGAAGATGGCGACTGCCATCATGGCGAGTTTGCGGAATGTCTTCATAAGATTGCTGTTTGTAATTCCTGTAAATATTTATTTTTGCATTTGATTTTATGCGAATACTATATATACTTTGGGTGTTTATTCCCATGAGGGGAGTGTGATGGTGACGGTGCCGGTTTTCTGCTCTACGCCGTTTACGCGTGTGTACCCTTTGTAGTAGGGGGCTTCGTCGGTCCATGTGAGTTCGCGGGCGAATTCAACTTTTATAGGCTGCGGATAGCCGGGAATGTTGAATACGATGGTCTCCTCGTATGTTCCTTCGCCGTGGAACTGTCCCATGGCGAGATATGGGTGTGATGTGGTTTTGTCGAGTTCCTGCTTGTAGATGGGATTGGCGTCGGACTTGCTCAGGTAAAGTCCGTAGAATACGGCCGGAATGGGGTTGCCGTTTTCGATGTCGGCGTTTGTGTAGCGCGAGTAGGGTTCGCCTCCGGGCTGGTAGGTGGGGTCGTAGTCAACGTATGGGTCAACGATGCGGAAGGTGTATGTTTTGTCGCGTATGGTGGCTGTGATGTTTTTGTCGAGGAGGTTCTGCGGGTGCTGTGGCGACAGGCGAGAGCGTCCCTGTTCGTCAAGGATGTCAACCATGATGGAGTAGGGGGTGAACACGTATTGCTTTGAGTCGCCGCCACCTCCGCGGGGACCGTCGTCTTCACATGAGTTAAGTGAAAGTAAGGCTGCGAGGCAGATGAATATCGAAAGAATTTTTTTGATGTTCATATTGTTATTATGTGAAATGTCGGTTTATTTTTGCAGAGGGGGGAGGTCGATTGTCTGCAATGTTTTGCAAATCTACATAAAAATCGCGAGATTTTTACACCGGCAGAATAAAAAACAAGGCCGACGGGTTGATTCCTGTCCCCTCCAGCGTGCTCTTAGTCACAATTTTATTAATTTGGAGGAAAATTTCTAAAATATCAAATATGGACAGAAACCGAACAGTCGCCGGCCTTGATATCCACAAAGATAGTATTTATCTTTGTATTATGAGGCATGACGAGACCATTATTTTTGAGAATAAGTACGGAGTGCTGACGCCTGACCTGCGACAGATGTGTAATGACATGGTCGAACGAGGTGTAACCGAGGCAGCGATGGAGAGCACCGCAGTCTATTGGGTACCGGTGTGGAATG
>SCEJ01000214.1 GCA_004102785.1 Muribaculaceae bacterium Isolate-013 (NCI) | reverse complement strand
CTTATGCCCGAGCGGTGCACGCCTAAGGTAAACGTATATCATGTGTCCTGGGCAAACAACGACTGGGGTTCAAGGATGTACGGCATTCTGACTGTTCCCGTGGCGCCGGGCAAATATCCGGCGATACTCAAGCTTCCCGGCGCGGGAGTGCGCGGCTATAACGGCGATTTCACACACTGCGAGAAAGGATTCATCATACTTGAGGTGGGGATTCACGGCATTCCTGTAAATTTACCAGCTCAAGTATATCATAATTTGTATAACGGTCCGTTAAAAAGATATCACTCCTTCAATATGGAGGATAAAGACCGGTTCTATTATAAACGGGTAATCACAGGGTGCGTACGCGCCATTGACTTTATCGAGCAGCTGCCTGACTACAACGGATGTCTCGCCACTTTCGGAGGCAGCCAGGGCGGAGGGCTTTCGATAATCAT
>SCEJ01000213.1 GCA_004102785.1 Muribaculaceae bacterium Isolate-013 (NCI) | reverse complement strand
AACATTTTAAACTTACATCAAATTATGAACAAAAAGTTTTTATTGTCATTCTTTGTAATGGCAGCAATCTTAACCCTTTCTTCTTGTTCAAACAAGTTGAAACCGCTAGCTGAAGAGTACATCAAAGCTGAGCCGCAGCCGCTTGAGGCTATCGGAGGCAAAGTACCCGTGACTATCAACGCGACTTTCCCTGCAAAATGGTTCAACAAGAAAGCCGTTGTAACTGTAACTCCGGTTCTCCGCTATGCCGGTGGTGAAGCATGGGGAACATCTTACACTTATCAAGGTGAAAAAGTAAAAGGTAACAATCAGGTTATCGCTCAAAAAGAAGGTGGTAACGTAACAATGAAATCTTCTTTCACTTACAAACCTGAAATGAAGAAATCTGAACTGTACCTGACTTTCGACGCAAAGATCAAGAACAAAACAGTTAAATTA
>SCEJ01000212.1 GCA_004102785.1 Muribaculaceae bacterium Isolate-013 (NCI) | reverse complement strand
GAGTGAGGTCGATGTAAGTCTCCTCGGGGGTAGGGATTGTAAACTTGGCGTAGACTGCCCGTGAGGCTGAGCGTCCCACTGCCGGGACCTGCGGCTCAGACAAGACCGAGCCCGCCGCATAAGCCATTCCGGCCGTAACGGCAAGAGAGGCGATGCCGACAAGCACCTTGTTGATTTTGTTCATGGTAATAATTAAGTAAAAGTAAAAATGTATTATAATGATTCGATAAAAGTTTTCAGGTTTTTCATGTTTATATGCAAAGATATGGTAAAAAATTTGACACTTCGGGGCAAATTTTATCGGATTATCCGGCTACGACTCCGAAATCATGTCATCTACCACAGCCGTTATGCGGCGCATTGGGGTGGTGTTGATGACCAGCGGCACTGTCTCGGAGGTGACGATACTGGTGTCGAGGCCCAAGGCCTCCTCGTCGG
>SCEJ01000211.1 GCA_004102785.1 Muribaculaceae bacterium Isolate-013 (NCI) | reverse complement strand
CGCGTTCCACCATGCTCATGGAGTCGCACAGACCCTGGATGTCGTTGCGGAAGAAGCTCACTCGGTGATAGACGTTGGTGATCTGGGTCGAGTCGGAGGGGGCCATGCATGCGGTGATGGTGTCGCCGTGGAGATAGAGGGTGTCGGAGCGGGAATACTCCATGGCCAGGGCGTTGCCGGTGACAAACGCACTGTCTATCAGCTCGTCATAGTAGCCGTAGTCGCCGAGTATGGACGACTGACGGGCCGAGTCGGTGAGTATCATGTTGCCGAACGCTTCGCCGAAACCGCCGTCGCGGTCATAGAAGAGCGTGTCGCCCGTGAGGGTATTGCCACGCTTCATGTGGACCTTCGACCGCTCGTAGAGGTCGGCGATGCAGGTGCGTGTGTCGTAATATCCCGAGGTGGAGTTGATTTCTCCGTCCTTGCTCGTGATGAG
>SCEJ01000210.1 GCA_004102785.1 Muribaculaceae bacterium Isolate-013 (NCI) | reverse complement strand
ATAATATTAACTGAATTTTAGAGAGAAAGGATTTTGATATCTTTGAAATCGAGATTTCCGGCAGCCTCAGCTTTCTTGAGAGCCGCGTTCAGACCGATCTTGTTGATAGTGCGCATAGCGTGTGCAGACACTCGCAATACGATCCACATATCCTGCTCAACCCAGTAGTATTTTTTTGTGTGCAAGTTAACCTCGAACTTACGTTTGGTGCGACGTCTTGAGTGGGAAACGTTGTTGCCCACCTGCGCCTTTTTGCCGGTAATTTGACAAACTTTAGCCATGGCTGTTGCTATATTCTTGTTGTTAATTTTTTAATTAATTGCTTTGGTCATCATCGCAGTTCTCATATCATCGCTAATTGCATCATATTCAGCGACTTTTAAGGATGGGTCACAAAACGATTGCAAAATTACAATTTTTTTATGAATAACACAAGTTTT
>SCEJ01000209.1 GCA_004102785.1 Muribaculaceae bacterium Isolate-013 (NCI) | reverse complement strand
AGCGACACGGAAAACGCATACAATACCGGCACCAGCACGAAAAAGCATACCAGGATGAAAAACACATTTACCGTTATAAGTACCAGCACATGTTTCGTCTTTTTACTCATCTGCTATCCTCCTTTCTGCCGTTTGTCACCAGAGAAAACACTAACAGCATTCCGAAGATCAGAATGGAAATCGCCGAACTATAGCCATAATTGTTCGTAATAAATGCCTTCTCATATCCGTAAGTAAAAATGGTATGAATATTTGCACCGGTCTTGGATCCAACCTGCTGGGTCAGCAGATAGATGACATCCAACTGTTTAAAAGTCGTAAATGCCGTGATCATAACCGACGATGCTATAATGGAGCGGATCATCGGAACCGTAATATATCACGTCCGCTCCAGCCAGGTGGCGCCGTCTAGCAGCGCACTTACGTAAAAACTCCGGTCC
>SCEJ01000208.1 GCA_004102785.1 Muribaculaceae bacterium Isolate-013 (NCI) | reverse complement strand
ATGTCTGCGACACGGTGAAACGGCGGTCATGATTGGCGATGCTCACACGCACTTTTCCAGATATGATAAATTTTATATGCGTGCACTGCTCACCTTCGGCAATAAAAGTCTCACCTCCAAGAAATTTCAGAAAGTGGAACTTGGTATTTCCAATTATCTCAAGCATTTTCTCATAGGTCACCCCGCTGAACAGTGGCAATCCCATCAATAGTTGATACATCTGATCCATTACTGTTATCAATTTTAAGGTGTTAATGACTTACCTCCCTTACGCCTGCAATCAGGCCAGGCATTTTACGCGCAGATGCGAGATACAGGCCAAAGGTCAATATATCAATAATAACAAGCGGAATAATAAAAAGTTACTTCATGCCGGATTGACTGACACAAACCTCTGTAATGACTATGACCTCAAAGCATTCCGGCATGTACACGACGAT
>SCEJ01000207.1 GCA_004102785.1 Muribaculaceae bacterium Isolate-013 (NCI) | reverse complement strand
TTTCGGTAATTTTAGTTACATCATTTCCATTCATCATATTGCTCTATTAAGGAATTGTTCTTCAGCTCCGATGTAGGAACAGGAAGTACATATAGCTTTTGTAGAAATTTGCGATCTTGATAGTCGCAGTCAACATACTCATAGGTGTCATTAGCAATCTTGAAGCCGTGGCAACGATAATTATTATACTCAATGTGAGCTAGCTTCCAGCGGCGCATATCCCAAAATAAATGCCCCTCATAAGCCAACTCCACCTTACGGTCATTGCGGTAATCGGCAAACCACTCATCACCCGATGATGTTTTATCATGCAGGTTCACACTCTTCCGTGCACGTACTTTATTCAGTAAGGTACGGTATTCCTCAGCCTTATTCAAACTATAAGCCGCCTCAGCCTTGTTTAGCAAGACTTCGGCAAAGCGATTCCCTACCCAAGTCTGC
>SCEJ01000206.1 GCA_004102785.1 Muribaculaceae bacterium Isolate-013 (NCI) | reverse complement strand
TTGATGAGGAGGTCGGCGACTTCCATCATCTCGATAATGCGCTTGCGCGCTTCCTCCCGCGACAGGCCGTGCAGATGCAGCGCCGTCTGGCGCGCTTCCGCATCTTCCCTGATCCCCGCGAGAAACGCCTCGTTATCCTGCAGCTGGAGGTGACCCTCGCCGTCGAAGATATTGATGAGCGCGAGGTTCTGGCGCCGCCCAACCCCGAAGTCGTTGAAATCGTGCGCAGGCGTGATCTTGACCGCTCCCGTACCCTTCTCCGGGTCGGAATAGCTGTCGGCGACGATCGGGATGAGCCGTCCGACGAGAGGCAATCGCACATGTTTGCCGACGAGGTGCCTGTAGCGCCCGTCGTCGGGATGCACCGCGACGCCACTGTCGCCGAGCATCGTCTCGGGCCGCGTCGTCGCCACGACAATCCGCTCGCCGGTGGCGCGCCCCG
>SCEJ01000021.1 GCA_004102785.1 Muribaculaceae bacterium Isolate-013 (NCI) | reverse complement strand
GACTTTCGCATGGCTTGACTCTTGCCGCAGACTCTCCCGGAACTATGAGATACTGAATGAATCAGCGGAAGAAATGATTGATTTCGCCGCCATAAAAATCCTAATCAATAAAATTTAGACAACCTCTAAGAGGTTGTTTAAAAATAAATGTAAATACCCGGTGGCGTATCTTTTAGTTAATGCGCATTGAATGAAGAGGGAGCGTAGCGGGCTACGTGACCGATGATTTCAATCGCATTAACAAAAGAGACGCCAAGGCGAGGGTAACTTTAAACAATTTCACAGTCTGAAACAAAGCATGATACGGAAATTACCATACAGTCCGAAAATTTCGGGCATCTTTCAATCTTCAGCTCAGTCACATAGCCGGGCTATGCTCCTTCGCTTCAGAGCGAAAGCTGCCTCGAACTTTTCGGCCGGGTATTCACATTTATTTTTAAACAACCTCTAATTTTATAGCGGTGTTGCCGGTGGCTAAATTATGGGGGCAGAGGGGGATGATTTCGGGGTGATTTTAACGGGTGATGGAAAAATGCGTTAAGAAATGTATGTTTTTGAGCGATTTTAGGGTGGATTTTTGCGGTTTTATTTGGCGGGATAAAGTAAGGTTTGTAAATTTGCGCGTGAATATCCCGGAGCATCCGTGCGATAGCCCGATGCGTTGCCCCCCGGGTAAACCATGAAAAATAATACTACTTTCATATAACCGATTATCATGGCAGATAGCAAAGAAAAATTGTTCTCCCAGTTCCCCCCGGTGAGCTACGACACCTGGAGGGCAAAAGTGGACGCCGACCTCAAGGGCGTGCCTTTCGACAAGAAACTGGTGTGGCGCACCAACGAGGGTTTTCAGGTGCAGCCCATGTATCAGCGCGCTGATATAGAGAATCTCAAGACCCTCGATTCCAACCCCGGAGAATATCCCTATGTGCGCGGCACCCGCTGCGACAACCACTGGCTGGTGCGCCAGCAGATTATCGCCGACACCCCCGCCGAGGCCAACGCCAAGGCGCTCGATGTGCTGGGCAAGGGCATCACTTCGCTCGGATTCGAGGTGAAGGAGCCTACACGCGAGGCTGTGGCCGCCATGCTCGAGGGGATTGACCTTGGGAAAGTGGAGGTGAACTTCAGTTGCTGCCCGCGTTGCACTGTGGAGCTGGTGCAGGCTTTGGCCGAGGTGCTCCGCGACAAGGGCGCGACAGAGGTTTTCCGTGGCTCGGTTGACTACAACCCGCTCAAGCCGGCATTCCGTCACGGTGCCGAAATCAATACCGTAAACGTAGCCGAGACGGCCAAGGCGCTCCTTGCGGAGGCTGCGGCTATTCCCGGCCTTAAACTGCTGGCAGTGAACTCTGAGATGTTCAACAATGCCGGCGCATATATCTATCAGGAACTCGGCTATGCCCTGGCTTGGGGCGCGCAGTGGATGACGCTCCTCACCGACGCTGGCGTGGATGCTTCGGAGGTTGCCCGCCGTGTGAAGTTCAACATGGGCATCTCCTCGAACTACTTCATGGAGCTGGCCAAATTCCGCGCCGCCCGCATGATGTGGGCCCAGGTGGCCAGGCAGTACGGCGCCGACGAGGAGGCTTGCAAGATGAACTGCCACGCCGTGACCTCGCGTTTCAACCAGACCCTCTTCGATGCTCACGTGAATCTGCTCCGTTCGCAGACCGAAGCCATGTCGGCGGCTCTTGCCGGAGTCGACTCCATCACGGTGACGCCGTTTGACGCTCCTTACCAGACTCCCGACGAGTTCTCCCAGCGCATAGCCCGCAACCAGCAGCTTCTGCTCAAGGAGGAGAGCCACCTTGACAAGGTGGCCGACCCCGCCGGCGGCTCATATTATGTGGAGACGCTCACCGTTTCGCTGGCACAGGAGGCATGGAAGCTCTTTATGGAAGTTGACGCCCGGGGCGGTTTCTTCCCCTGCGTGAACGCCGGAATGATTCAGGAAGCAGTCAACGCTTCCTGCCGCAAGCGCCACGACGACATGGCCCGCCGCAAGGAGGTGCTTCTGGGCACCAACCAGTTCCCCAACTTCAATGAGTTCGCCGCAGAGAAGGTGAAGGCCGGCACATCGGCCGCCGCCGAGCTCGCCGCTGTTGAAGGCGCTCCCGCCGGGGCCGGGGAAAGCTGCGGCTGCAAGGGCGAGTGCGCCACCGATGCCGCCCGCGCCCTCTGCTCCACCCGCATGGCAAGCGACTTCGAGCTGCTGCGTCTGGCCACCGAGAAGGCCGCCAACCGCCCCAAGGTGTTCATGCTCACCATCGGCAACCTGGCGATGCGTCTGGCCCGCGCCCAGTTCTCATCGAACTTCTTCGGCTGCGCCGGCTACGAGATTATCGACAATATCGGCTTCGACTCCGTGCAGGCCGGCATCGACGCCGCCATGGAGAAGGGTGCCGACATCGTGGTGCTCTGCTCCTCTGATGACGAATACGCCACTTTCGCCCCCGAGGCATTCCGCCTGCTCGACGGCCGCGCCGAGTTCGTGGTGGCCGGCGCTCCCGCCTGCACCGACGACCTCAAGGCCCAGGGCATCGAGAACTTCATACATGTGCGCTCCAACGTGCTCGACACCCTGCGCGCTTTCAACGACCGACTGCTTAAAAAATAAAGTCTGCCATGAAACCTGAATTTAAAAACATCGATATAATAGCCGATGCCTTCGGCCCCGCCAAGGCTCCGGCCTGCTCCGGCGAAAACTGGCTCACCCCTGAGCTTATCCCTGTCAAGCCGGTATATACCCGCGACGACCTCCAGGGGATGGAGCACCTCGACTATGTAGCCGGTCTGCCACCGTTCCTCCGTGGTCCGTACAGCGGCATGTACGCCATCCGTCCCTGGACAATCCGCCAGTATGCCGGATTCTCCACCGCCGCCGAATCCAACGCTTTCTACCGCCGCAACCTGGCCTCGGGTCAGAAAGGCCTCTCCGTGGCTTTCGACCTTGCCACGCACCGCGGCTACGACGCCGACCATCCCCGTGTGGTAGGCGACGTGGGCAAGGCCGGTGTGTCAATCTGCTCTATCGAGGATATGAAGGTACTCTTCGATGGCATTCCCCTCAACAAGATGTCCGTGTCGATGACAATGAACGGCGCCGTGCTTCCCGTGCTCGCCTTCTACATCAACGCCGGGCTTGAGCAGGGTGCCAGACTCGAGGAGATGGCCGGCACAATCCAGAACGACATCCTCAAGGAGTTCATGGTGCGCAACACCTATATATATCCCCCCGAGTTCTCGATGCGTATCATCGCCGATATCTTCGAGTACACCTCGCAGAATATGCCCAAGTTCAATTCCATCTCCATTTCGGGCTACCATATGCAGGAGGCCGGCGCCACCTGCGATATCGAGCTTGCCTACACACTGGCCGACGGTCTGGAATACCTCCGTGCCGGAGTCAACGCCGGGATGGATATCGACTCGTTCGCTCCCCGTCTGAGCTTCTTCTGGGCTATCGGCATGAACTTCTTCATGGAGGTTGCCAAGATGCGCGCCGCCCGTATGCTCTGGGCCAAGATTGTGAGCCAGTTCAACCCCAAGAACCCCAAATCGCTGGCGCTGCGCACCCACTCGCAGACCTCCGGATGGTCGCTCACCGAGCAGGACCCCTTCAACAACGTGGGCCGTACCTGTATCGAGGCCATGGGCGCCGCTCTAGGCCACACTCAGAGTCTTCACACCAACGCTCTCGACGAGGCTATCGCCCTCCCCACCGATTTCTCGGCACGTATCGCCCGTAACACTCAGATTTACATCCAGGAGGAGACTTACGTGTGCAAGGAAATCGATCCCTGGGCCGGTTCGTACTATGTGGAGTCGCTCACCAATGAAATCGCTCACCGCGCATGGGAGCACATCCAGGAAATCGAGAAGCTCGGCGGAATGGCCAAGGCCATCGAGACCGGTCTGCCCAAGCTCCGCATCGAGGAGGCTGCCGCCCGCACCCAGGCCCGTATCGACTCCGGACGCCAGACCATTGTGGGTATCAACAAATACCGCCTTGACCATGAGGACCCCATCGACATCCTTGAAATCGACAACACCGAGGTGCGCAACTCGCAGATCGCACGCCTTGATGAGCTTAAGGCCGGCCGCGACGAGGCTGCCGTGAAGAAAGCTCTCGAAGCCATCACCGAATGCGTGCGCACCAAGGAGGGCAACCTCCTTGACCTGGCTGTAAAGGCAGCCGGCGTGCGTGCCACCCTCGGCGAGATTTCCGATGCCTGCGAGGAGGTCGTAGGCCGTTATAAAGCAGTAATCCGTACAATTTCAGGCGTGTACTCCAACGAAACAAAGAACGATCCCGACTTCATCCGCGCACAGCAGATGGTCGAAGACTTCGCCCGCCGCGAAGGCCGCCAACCCCGAATCATGATTGCCAAAATGGGCCAGGACGGCCACGACCGCGGCGCCAAGGTGGTTGCCACCGGATATGCCGACTGCGGTTTCGACGTCGACATGGGTCCCCTCTTCCAGACTCCGGCCGAGGCTGCCCGCCAGGCCGTGGAGAATGATGTGCACATTCTGGGCGTATCCTCCCTGGCTGCCGGCCACAAGACTCTTGTGCCGCAGGTTATCGAGGAACTCAAGAAGCTGGGCCGCGAGGATATCATCGTGACTGCCGGCGGCGTAATCCCCGCCCAGGACTACGATTTCCTCTACAAGGCAGGCGTTGCCGCCATCTTCGGCCCCGGCACCCGCATCCCCGTGTCGGCCATCCGCATGATTGAGATTCTCAACGGCGAAGAGGCATAACGCATTTTGCTGATAGAGTGTGCCCCAGCAGGGCATATTACCCATATCAATGATGGCGCGCTATAATGTGCGCCATCATTTTTTAATGTTTAACAACATATCGCCAAGGCTGCAATTTCTTGTCGATTTTTATTGTGGAATGCCAACTATCCGCTAATTTAGCGGAGTGAACAAATAAAGGCGGTTAACCGGCTGTTACCTGCCTGATACCTTAAATCTGAAAAGCTGTGATGAGAGAATGTATGCTGTGCGTTGCCCTGGCATGGGGAGCGGCTGCCGTGTCGGCAGTCGGCTCTGATGATGACAGGCTCCTTTCGGTGGGCGCGGAGGCCCGCTTCGACTATGAGTGGTTCCGCAGTGACGGCACCACTAATTCCGCCGAATCGGGATTCAAGGGGAAATATCTGGCCGTCAGGGTTGACGGCTCGATAGTGCCCGGGCTTACATACTCCTGGCGCCAGCGCCTCAACAAGATGCACTCCGATGTGTCGTTTCTTGACGCTACCGACTGGCTATATCTTGATTATGCCGTTGACAGGTGGAATTTCCAGGTTGGCAAGGAGGTGGTGGCCATGGGTGGATGGGAGTACAACCGCGCGCCGGTCGACATTATGTGCGGCTCCCTTTTCTGGAACAATATCCCCTGCTACGACCTCGGGGTGTCGGCCGCTTTCTCCCCGGCCGAAGGGCATACCCTGCTGGCGCAGGTGGTGCAAAGCCCGTTCTTCACCCGGGAGCACCGCGATATGTTCGGCTACAATCTTATGTGGGACGGCCGTCTGGGGCCTTTCCATGCGCTATGGTCGGTCAACATGATTGAATACCGCCCGGGGCGCTTTATTTCCTATATAGCATTGGGCAATAAATTCTCTTTCGGGAATGTGGAGGTTGAGCTTGACCTTATGAACCGCGCCGCATCACACCAGACATACTTCTTCAAGGACTGCCAGTTGCAGGCCGATGTGGCATGGCGACCCGACCGGCGGTGGCGTCTCTTTGCCAAGGCTTCATATGATTTCAACCACACCGATACCGATGCCGACCTGGCGGTGCTCAGCGGCACGGAACTGACTGTGGCCGGAGGCGGAGTGGAGTTCTTTCCGCTCGTGAAGTCGCGGTGCGGACTCCGGATGCATGCCGGATGTTTCTATGCCTGGGGCAAAAACACCAATCCGGCCGACGCACTCCAGGATAAGACTCTCTTTGTGACCGCCGGCGTCACCTGGCAGATGGATTTCTTTAACCTCAAACGTCGCTGAGACCTTCGGAATATAAACAGAAAAACCCCTTATGGATATGAAAGCTCAAACAAAGCCTGCCGGCGCTGTGACGCGCAAGCGTGTGATGCCGGCCGCGCTTTCCGGTGTGATATGCCTTGCGGTTGTGTTCGCGCTCTTCTTTTATCTGGGGCGCAGCATGGGCACGGCCAACATGCTCAACACCATGATGCACACGGCTCACGACCTGCTGCTCAACACCGTGTTCTACCTCATGGGCATCTGCGTGCTCACCGGAGCGCTGGGGCGCATCTTCGTGGAGTTCGGAGTGGTGAAACTTCTGGAGCGTATCCTGCGCCCGCTCATGCGCCCTCTGTTCAATCTGCCGGGAGTGGCCTCCCTTGGGGCCGTGATGACTTTTCTGAGCGACAACCCCGCAATCATATCGCTGGCCTCCGACAAGCGGTTCAGCTCATATTTCAAGAAATTCCAGTTCATATCGCTCACCAATTTCGGCACTGCCTTTGGCATGGGACTCCTGGTGATGGTGTTCATGGTGGGGCAGGGGTATTTCTGGGAGCCGGTAGTCGGGTTTGTCGGGGCTTTCTGCGGATGTGTGGTCTCAACGCGCATCATGCAGCATTTCGTACTGCGCAACTATCCGCATTATCTCACCGAGAGTGTCGATGTTGAAAAGCCTATGGATAAAACAGAAGAAGATGAGGGGGGAGAGAAGACTGTTTTTATCCGTGTGCTCAATTCTCTTCTTGACGGGGGCCGGTCGGGGGTCGATGTGGGGCTGGCCATTATACCCGGGGTGCTTATAATCTCTACCTTCGTGATGATACTCACATTCGGCCCATCGGCCGGTGGAGAGTATACGGGTGCCGCCTATGAGGGGGTGGCTCTCCTGCCATGGCTCGCAGGAAAGGTAAACTTCGTTTTCGAGTGGCTGTTCGGCTTCGGCGACCCGCATCTTATCGCATTCCCCATCACAGCACTCGGAGCCGTAGGCGCCGCCCTCGGACTGGTGCCCAATTTCATTGCGCAAGGTTGGATTGACGGCAATGCCATAGCCGTTTTCACAGCCATCGGCATGTGCTGGAGCGGCTTCCTCAGCACCCACACAGCCATGCTTGACACCCTCGGCTACCGCGACCTCACCTCGAAAGCCATTCTCGCCCATACCATCGGGGGAATCGTGGCCGCCATAGCGGCACATCTTCTGTTCGTTCTGGTCGAGTTTGTGGCGGCCGTCTGAGTCGGATAGCCGATACCAGATTAATTAATAAAATAGGTGTATCAAAATAGCCAAATCCCTGCTGCTTGATGGGATTTGGCTATTTTAATATATCAATATATGGCGCTTCGGGAGGCCGGTTTTACCGCCTGATGAAGTGCCAGTCGTGGAATATAAGGCCTTTGCCGTCGGGCGATGCGGTCATTTTTACCGGAGTTATTTTTTCAACCGGACCGTTTTCCATGGAGTTCATGGCGTTGGTGAAAACAATGGCATTCCCGTACATGCGGCCGTAATATATCGTTTCGTATTCGTAGATGCGCCCGTTCTCGTAGACGGTGGTGGTATATTCCCGGCATGCTATATCGCAGCCGTTCACCGAGTTGTCCTCCCAGAAATCAATCACGCTGTTTGTCTCGAACATGCCGTAATCTCCCCCCTTGTCCACCACATGGAACCGGAACGATACCGGGGAGTTGGTGCTCATAAGCGGAGGGAGCGGCTGCGACGGCGGGGTATGAAGTGGCTTGAGATTGCTGTACTCGTCCCATGCTGATGGCGCGATATGCAGGTCGCTCTTCATAAACCTGTCAAAAGCATCCTGCAGTCCTTTCAGGTCAAATTGCCCGTTGGCTCCGTCGGTGAGGAACTGACGGTCGCCGATTACGTCGCCGTACACCTTTTTAAGTTCCAGAAACATGGGCCTGTTCCTGTAACCTCCCTGCAGGCCGTATTGTGCAGCCTCGGGTGAATCCCAGAAGGTGGTGTACTCGAGATAGCTGATGTTTCCTTCCTCTACCCCGATAGAATAATCCCCGTCGTTTTTATATAAATAGAGTGAAGGGAAGGCAAGGCGTCCGTCAACAATATACACCACATGGTATTCCGGATTGCGTTTGGTGTCGCCATTGATATATATTACTGTCAGCCCGTTGAGCTTGCCGTCGGAATTCTCTCCGCAGAGATACCACGACTTGTTGATTTTGGCAGGTGTAAATCCCGATTCGTCGTCGGTGCTTTCCCCGCCTTTGAAACACTCCATGGAGCTCTTTCCGTCAACGCCGTTGACTTCTCCAAGTTCATAAGGCGGATTGTTGAACCGGAATCCCTTGCGTGAAAGTTCTTCAATGGACCATCCGGCATAGGAGTTGACGCTGAAAAGCATCGAGGCGGCGAATGTGGCGATGGTAACGGTGGTTTTCTTCATGATAGTGATGAATTGCGTATTATTCAGATTACAAATTTAATGATATAATTTTAATTGGCCAAGCCGGCACGGCTCTTTCATTTAAAAATGCTTGGAATTTTCAAAGTGTATGACTGATAGTTAGTTAAAAGCCATTAACCCTTTTATCCAAAATGAGATTAATACAGCCATTGCGTAACTGCTACATATAACTACTTGATTAACAGTGGCGCATTATAGCATCAAAGTTAAATGAAAGAGCCGTGCCAAGCCGGCTGACTGACGCGATACGGCAGATTGGTTTTTAGAGGTTGGTTTTGGATTGGTTTTTTGTCGGAATTTATGAATTTTCGGAAAAATGATTTGGGCGTGTGGAGGGAATGTTGTAACTTTGCAGGGTAATTTTTTCTGATGGAAACGATAAAATTCACAAAGATGCACGGATGCGGAAACGATTACGTGTATATCGACTGCATGGAGCAGTCACCCGACAGGCCTGAGGCTCTCGCCAGGGAGATGAGCGACCGACACTGCGGCATTGGCGCCGACGGTATCATCCTTATTCTCCCCTCGTCGGCCGCCGACTTCAGGATGAGGATGTTCAATGCAGATGGCTCCGAAGGCGCCATGTGCGGAAACGCCACCCGATGCATCGGCAAATATGTATTTGACCGCGGTCTTACCGACCGCACCCGTATAACGCTCGAAACTCTTTCGGGCGTTAAATATTTAACGCTCTTTCCGGGCGCTGACGGAAAAATCGAAAGCGTCACGGTGGATATGGGAGAGCCTTCGTTCGACCCGGCCCGAATTCCGGTCAAGGCCGACAGCAATCTCGGCGTGAAAGCCGGTCTGTCCGACGGGCGAACCATGGAGCTTACCGCCGTGTCGATGGGCAACCCCCATGGGGTGGCTTTCACCTCCGACCTTTCCGATGAGATGGTGCTCGGGGTTGGTCCGCAGCTTGAGACCCACCCGGTGTTTCCCGACCGTGCGAATATCGAGTTCGCATCGGTTGAGGGGCCGGCCGACATACGTATGCGTGTGTGGGAGCGCGGCTCGGGCGAGACGATGGCCTGCGGCACCGGAGCCTGCGCCACAGCCGTGGTGGCAGCCCTTACCGGCCGGGCCGGTCGTGATGTGACGGTGCATCTGCGCGGAGGAGATCTGCGCATCCGCTGGGATGAGGCTTCCGGACATGTGTTCATGACCGGACCGGCAACAGAGGTGTTCTCCGGCGAATATATCCGTAGGGATTGATTCTCTAAGGCTTTCGTAATATGATTTTGAAATCTGACTGAAATGTTTAAGATAAACGATAATTTCTGCAAGCTTCCTGAAAGCTATCTCTTTTCAGAGGTGGCCCGGCGTATAAACGCCTTCAAGGATGCCAATCCCGAAGCCGACGTCATCCGTATGGGTATCGGCGATGTCACGCTCCCGCTTTGTAGCGCCGCAATCGAGGCCATGCACCGCGCGGTCGACGACGAGGCGTGCTCCGAAACTTTCCATGGCTACGGACCCGAACAGGGGTATCCCTTTCTGCGCGAGGCCATCGCTGAAAACGATTACCGGGCGCGCGGGATTGAAATCGCCGCCGACGAGATTTTCGTAAGCGACGGCGCCAAAAGCGACACGGGAAATATCGGCGATCTCCTTGACGCCGACAATGTGGTGGCGCTCACCGACCCGGTATATCCCGTTTACGCCGACACCAACGTGATGGCCGGCAGAGCCGGTGAAATGCGGGCTGACGGCTCGTGGACCCACCTTGTCTACCTCCCGGTAACTGCCGCAAACAATTTCGAGCCGGCTCTGCCCGACGGGCATGTCGACGTGATATACCTTTGCTATCCCAACAACCCAACCGGCACTGCCCTTACACGCAGTCAGCTCCAGAAGTGGGTCGACTATGCACGCCGCGAGGGTGCTCTGATAATGTTCGACTCGGCCTATGAGGCATTCATACACACTCCCGATGTGCCCCATTCGATATATGAGCTGCCCGGCGCGCAGGAGGTGGCCATCGAATTCCGCAGCTTCTCGAAGACGGCCGGTTTCACCGGTGTGCGCTGCGGCTACACCGTGGTGCCCAAGGCGCTGAAGGCCACGGATGCCGACGGCAATAAGGTGAGCCTCAACAGGCTGTGGAACCGCCGCCAGTGCACCAAGTTCAACGGCGCTTCCTACATATCTCAGCGCGGCGCCGCGGCGATATATACACCCGAAGGGCGCCGCCAGGCAACGGATGCCGTGGAGTATTACATGGAGAATGCCCGTGTGCTCCGCGAAGGACTGATAGAGGCAGGCTTCGAGGTGTTCGGCGGGGTCGACGCTCCCTATGTGTGGATAAAGACTCCCGGCGAAATGACCTCATGGGAGTTTTTCGACCTTCTGCTGGAGAAAGCCAATGTGGCCGGCACCCCCGGGTCGGGCTTCGGTCCGGCCGGTGAAGGTTATTTCCGCCTTACGGCATTCAACACACACGAGAACACAGTACGCGCCATCGGGCGTATAAAGAAAGCATTTTAGGTTTGAAGCGCAAAGCGCACTCTTTCCGATTAGTTTCCATATATATTTAATTTCTATGTCGTTATTACGATTTGATGTGGTCAAGGAGGCTTCCGACCGCAAGGCTGTTCCGGTAGAAATCCCGGCAGAGCGTCCCGAAAAGTATTATGCCGAGGCGGTGTTCAACCGTCAGAAGATGTTCGAGTATCTACCGGCCGAGACTTATGAGAGACTTGTCGACGCCATCGACAACAAGCGCCCGATTTCACTGGAGCTTGCCGACAGTGTTGCAAACGGTATGAAGAAATGGGCCATTGACAATGGCGCCCGCCACTACACCCACTGGTTCCAGCCCCTTACCGGAGGAACCGCCGAGAAGCATGACGCCTTCATCGAGCACGATGGCAAAGGCGGAGTTATGGAGAAGTTTACCGGCAAACTCCTTGTGCAGCAGGAACCCGACGCATCGTCGTTCCCCAACGGCGGCATACGCAACACCTTCGAGGCCCGCGGATATTCGGCATGGGATATATCCTCGCCGGTGTTTATCATCAACAACACCCTCTGCATCCCCACGATTTTCATATCATATACCGGTGAGTCGCTCGACTTCAAGACCCCGCTGCTGCGTGCGCTCAATGCCGTCGACAAGGCTGCCACCGGCGTAGCCCGCTATTTCGACAAGAATGTGAACCATGTGGTGTCGTATCTCGGCTGGGAGCAGGAGTATTTCCTTGTCGACGAGGCTCTTTATGCCGCGCGTCCTGACCTGGTGATGACCGGCCGCACCCTCATGGGGCATGAGTCGGCAAAGAACCAGCAGCTCGAAGACCACTATTTCGGCGCGATTCCCTCACGTGTGGAGGCGTTCATGCTCGACCTTGAGATAGCATGCCATAAGCTCGGCATACCGGCTCGCACCCGCCACAACGAAGTGGCCCCCAACCAGTTCGAGCTTGCCCCCATATATGAGGAGACAAACCTTGCCAACGACCACAACCTGCTGCTGATGGATGTGATTTCGGAGGTGGCCCGCCGCCATAACTTCCGCGTGCTTCTCCATGAGAAGCCTTTCTCGGGCATCAACGGTTCGGGCAAGCATAACAACTGGAGCCTTGGCACCGACACCGGCACGCTTCTCTTCGCTCCGGGCAAGGACCCCCGCCAGAATCTGCGCTTCATCACCTTCGTGGCCAACGTTATGGCCGCCGTGCACCGCCACAACGCGCTGCTCAAGGCGTCGATAGCATCGGCAACGAACGCCCACCGCCTGGGCGCAAACGAGGCTCCCCCAGCCATTATCTCCATATTTACCGGCAAACAGATTGCCGACATCTTCGATAAACTGGAGAAATCGACTGAGGATGACCTCATCGAATTCGCCGGCAAGGAGGGCATCACCGTGGGTGTCAGCCAGATACCGGAGATTATGCTTGACAATACCGACCGTAACCGCACCTCGCCGTTCGCTTTCACCGGCAACCGTTTCGAGTTCCGTGCCGTAGGTTCGTCGGCCAACTGTGCATCGGCCATGATCGCCCTCAATGCCGCGGTGGCCGAGCAGCTTGATGAGTTCAAGGCCCGTGTCGACGCCCGTGTTGACCGCGAGGAATCGCTCTACCACGCCATTCTCGAAGAGGTCAAGGCGCTCATCATCAGCTCCAAGCCTATCCACTTCGACGGCAACGGATACTCCGACGAGTGGAAAGAGGAGGCTCTTCGCCGCGGACTCGACTGCGAGACATCGGTGCCACGTATCATCGACGCTTACCTGCAGCCTTCGTCGGTGGAGATGTTCAAGAAAACGGGCGTGTTCAACGACCTGGAGCTCCGCGCACGCAATGAAGTGAAGTGGGAGACCTACACCAAGAAGATACAGATAGAGGCCCGTGTGCTCGGTGACCTTGCTCTGAACCATATCGTGCCGGTGGCCACCCGCTACCAGTCGGTGCTGGTCGACAACCTGGTGAAAATCAAATCGCTCTTCCCCGAGGCAAAGGCCAACGAGCTTACCGCCAGCGACCTCTCTACCATCGAGAAGATTTCGATGCACATGGCCGTAATCAAGGAGGAGGTAGAGCGCATGGTGAATGCCCGCAAGAAAGCCAACCGCATCGAGAGCGAGCGCGAGAAGGCGATTGCCTACCACGACGAGGTGCTTCCCTGCATGGAGAAAATCCGCTATCATATCGACAAGCTTGAGCTGATGGTCGACAATGAGATGTGGCCTCTCCCCAAGTACCGCGAGATGCTCTTCATCCGTTAATAAAAAACTCGTAATACGATGCCGGACGGATTGTTCTGTCCGGCATCTTTTCCCTTACTACACATTTGGAACCGTTAAAACATGAATGTGGCGTGGCGATGATACGCCTGCGCAAACCGCTGGAATACTACCGGCAGAAATACGGCACCTATGCCTGGGCGCTCAACAAACTCTATCTGCTGATGGAGAAGCAGCACAACCGCGGCCAGGAGGGCGCCGGAATCGGTGTGGTGAAAACCCATCCCGTGCCGGGACACGAATATATATTCCGTGAGCGCGCTCTCGGCGCAAATGCCATCACCGAGATTTTCTCCAGTGTCATGCCCCAGCTTGCATCGAGCGGAAATCTCCCCGCAGCCGAGGTTGAGGCTTACACTCCGTTTGTCGGCGAGATATACATGGGCCATCTGCGCTATTCCACAACCGGGAAGAGCGGCATCTCGTATGTGCATCCGTTCCTGAGACGAAACAACTGGCGCTCGCGCAACCTGCTGATGTGCGGCAATTTCAATATGACCAATGTTGACCAGGTGTTCCGCTCCATAGTGGAGAAGGGGCAGCACCCGCGTATATATTCCGACACAATAGTGCTGCTTGAGCAGCTCGGCTACGCGCTCGACAAGGAGAACCACCGGCTCTACCGGCAGATGCGCGACCGGCTCCAGGACCCTGAGCTCGGCAAGGCCATAGAGGATAACATCGACGTGGCTTCTGTGCTGCGGAATGCCTCGCCGGCATGGGACGGCGGTTTCGTGATATGCGGCGCCACCGGCTCGGGCGACATGTTTGCCCTGCGCGACAGCCACGGCATACGCCCGGCGTTCTATTATATGGACGACGAAGTGGTAGTGCTCGCCTCGGAGCGTCCGGTGATACAGACGGTGTTCAACGTGCGTCGCTCCGATGTGCAGGAGCTTCGTCCGGGCTCGGCTCTGATTGTGAGCCGGAAGGGGGACGTGCGCATCGAGGATATTCTCGGCGAGGGTGAAAACCGCCGCTGCTCTTTCGAGCGTATATATTTCTCGCGCGGCAGCGATGCCGACATTTACAGGGAGCGCAAGGAGCTCGGACGGCGTCTGGCGCCGCAGGTGCTGGCTGCGGTCGACAACGATATCCAGCACACAGTCCTGTCGTTTATTCCCAACACGGCCGAAGTGGCATTTATCGGGATGGTCGAGGGTTTCGAGGACTATCTCAACGTGCTGAAATGCCGGCAGATTATGGAGCTCCAGGCTACCGGCGCTCTTACGCCCGGCACACTGAAGGAGGTAATGGATAAGCGGCTTCGCGTGGAGAAGGTGGCGATAAAGGATATAAAACTCCGCACGTTCATAGCCGAGGGGGAGTCGCGCAATGACCTTGCCGCACATGTGTATGATGTGACCTACGGATGCGTTTCCAACGACATCGACAATCTCGTGGTGATTGACGACTCCATTGTGCGCGGCACCACCCTCAGGCAGTCGATTATCGCCATGCTTGACCGCCTGCATCCGCGCCGCATTGTGGTGGTGTCATCGTCGCCGCAGGTGCGTTATCCTGATTACTACGGCATTGATATGTCGCGCATGAGTGAGTTCGCCGCGTTCCGTGCCGCCGTGTCGCTGCTTCGCTCGCGCGGAATGGAGAGTGTGCTGGAGCAGACCTATCACTGCTGTGTGGAGCAGGCTGCACTTCCGGCAAGCGAGCAGGTCAACTGCGTGAAGGCCATCTACGAGCCGTTCACCGACAGGGAAATCTCACAGGAGATGGCGCGTATGCTCACTCCCGAAGGCACCAAGGCCCGGGTTGAGATTGTGTATCAGTCGCTCGACGGTCTTCATGCCGCCGTGCGCAGTTGCCCCGGCGACTGGTATTTCTCAGGCGATTATCCCACTCCTGGGGGCACCCGCCTGGTAAATCTGGCTTATATCGACTGGTTCGAGGGGAACACGGAGAAACGTGCCCGCTGAAATCTTCAGCGACATTGCGCCAAAACACACACCCTCCGCAACAATCGGTTGCGGAGGGTGTTTTTATTATAAAACAGTTTTCAACGTCTACTAAACAGCAACAGGCTTATGGCAGCGAATGGCAATCAGGACGGGCAGGCTCCACGTAAGAAACTGACCCGCAGCGAAGGGATATGGCTCACTGTGGTGGGCGTGGTGGCCATTGTGAGTGCGTTTGTACTCCTTTACTGGTGCATACGATGGCTCAATATGTGGCCTGTGTGGGTGCTTTACTTTATCGGTGTGGCTTTCTTCGCTTTCCGGATAAAGCAGGCTTTCTCGCAAAAGGACTATAATTATGCCTGGAAATGCATATGGGGCATAATAACCGCCGGGGCGCTACTGCTGATAATCGACTGGATTTTCTGAACGTATCAGAGCTGCGACGCTATGAACCGCTCTGATATTTCAAAGAGGATTCTGCCGCCGTCGGGCGTGTACTGCGGGTCGGGTAGCGCGAAGAGAGCGGCGAGCAGTTCCTCGGCTTCGGCCGGGGCGAGATAGTCGCCTGGGCGCACTGCACCCGAACGTGCCATCGACAGGCTCACATGCCGGTGTATGGCCTGGGCGGTGTCGGCAACGCCGTTTTCCATCCCGTCGCCTACGGTCTCGATCATTTTGAGCAGTACATCCTTGGGGCTGAGTTTGCCCAGGGCGGCCGGTACGGCAAGAATCTCCCATGTGTTCTTATCCTTGTATTCAAGCATGAAGCCTGCGGTGGCGGCTTCTTCCTTGATGCTTTCGAGGATGATGTGCTGCGATGGGGCCAGTGTCACGGTCTCGGGGAAAAGTATCTGCTGGCTTTCTGCAGAGTCGGTGGAGCCGGCGGCTAAAAATCGTTCATAGAGCACTTTCACGTGGGCACGGTGCCGGTCAACCACCAGCAGTCCGCCCGATGCCGGTGTGATGAGATAGCGCCCGGCAAGCTGAAGCACACCTCCGTCGAAAGATGACGGCAGGGCTGACAACGGTTGCTCAAGCCCTGCGATGCCTGGCTGTGAGGTGTTGAGGGCCGAGGGCGTTTCTGTATGTACCGGCGGTATCGCTGATGTGGCGTTCGCTGACGATGTGGCCGGAGGTGCGGACGGCGCGAAGGGATTGTAGTCGTCGGGGTCGTCGGTGGCGGCGTTGCGGAAGTTCTCGTAGAGTTTGTCCCAGTCGGAGGTTGCGGCTTTCCGGCTCTGTTCCCAGCGGGCCTCGGGCGCGGCAGGAGCCGGCGACTTTATTTCAGCGAAATTCACTGACGACGATATTATGCCGTCGCCGTCGCCGGGGAGGCCGGAGGTGTTTTTCCCCGGCGCTTTAGGTGCGAAAGGATTATAGTCGGGGTCAATGTTGAGTCCGTGGGCGGCGGTGGCGTCGGGGTTGAACGACGGTATATCCGGAGCGTCGGCCTTGTCGAAATCGATTGCAGGCACGGCATTGAATTTGCCGAGCGATTCGCGTATGGCGGCCTGGAGTATCTGCCATATGGGTTGCTCGTTCTCGAATTTTATCTCCGACTTGGTGGGGTGGATGTTCACGTCGATAGTCTGCGGGTCGACCTCGAAGTTGAGGAAATAGTTGGGCTGATGGTCGGGCGAAATCAGCTCGTCGTAGCATTGCAGCACAGCCTTGTGGAAGTAGGGATGGCGCATGTTGCGGCCGTTCACAAAAAAGTATTGCAGTGCGTTGCGTTTGCGTGCGTTTGCCGGCAGCCCCACGAAACCGCTGATTTTCACCAGTGGGGTCTCAGTGTCGACCGGTATCAGTTGCTTGTCGAGGGCTTTGCCGAAAAGGGATGCGATGCGTTGTTTCAGCGAACCGGCCATAAGCTGGTGCAGAGTCACATCGTTGTGTACCAGGAGAAATTCGAGATGGGGATTCACCAGAGTGAGCCGCTCGAACTCGTGCATTATGTGCGAGAGCTCTACGGAGTCCTTTTTCAGAAATTTGCGGCGTGCGGGGAAGTTGAAGAAGAGGTTCTTTACCATCAGGCTGGTGCCCGGGGCGCAGGCCTCCGGCTCCTGGCTCTCGAACCGTGATGCCGAGATACAAAGACGTGTGCCGATCTGGTCGCATCGGCGCATGGTGGTGAGTTCGACCTGCGACACTGCTACAATCGACGGCAGCGCTTCGCCGCGGAATCCCATTGTGTGCAGCTCGAAGAGGTCGGCCGCCTGGCGTATTTTCGATGTGGCGTGGCGCTCGAATGCCAGGCGGGCATCGGTGTCGGACATGCCTGTACCGTCGTCAACCACCTGTATGAGTGTTTTGCCGGCGTCGCGCAGTATTATCTTGATGCATTTCGCTCCGGCATCGACAGCGTTTTCAACCAGTTCCTTGATTACGGAGGCCGGACGCTGGATTACTTCTCCGGCGGCTATCTGGTTGGCCACCGAATCGGGCAGAAGTTTGATTACGTCGTTCATAGGGGAAAATCAGAGCGTAAAGGTACGGAAATTTTCGTAATTTTGCGGGCATGAACCGAGTGTTTTTATTCAATCCCGAAAACGATATAGCCCTGGCGGCGGGGCGGCAGAATTTCACGCCGCCGAAGGCCGCGGTGCAGATGGCTCTCTCCGGCGCCACGCTCCCCTGGTGGCTTGGCGACAGCGATGATTATCTTCTGCTTTCCGACGGAGATATGCGCCGGGAGTGGTTCGCGGAGGTTGTGGAGCGATTCGGCGGCGGTCCGCGGCCGGTGGTGTCGCTTAATGGGCTGGAGGTCGCGGAGCTTTCGCCCTGGGGGCGCAGCGCCTATACGGCGCGTCTGTTCCGCAAGGCAGGCGCTCCCGAACCGCTGGTGCGCCGCGATATGGAGCGGGCTGATTTTTATCGGTCGCTGTCGCACCGCCGCACGGCGATGAGGGTGTTGCATGGCCTGGGGTTCGACTCGGTGACCGAGGCGGCGTGTCTCGATGATGTGCGTCGTTTCGCCTCGCGCTTCCCTGATTTTTATGTAAAGGCGCCATGGTCGTCAAGCGGGCGCGGTGTGTTCCGCGGCAGGGATATTTCAGAGGCACAGGTTGCGGGGATAATACGCCGGCAAGGTTCGGTGATGCTTGAGAGGGGATATGACGGAGTGCAGGATTTCGCTGCGCTCTACTATGCGCGTGGCGGCGATGTGGCGTTTCATGGCTACTCGATGTTTTTTACCGGTGGCGCGGCCTATGGAGGCAATCTTCTGCTTACGGATGAGGAGATTGCGCGGCGCATTGGTGAGATGGCCGGAGCGGCCAGACTCGCCGAGGTGCGCTGCGAGGTGGGGCGGCTGCTCGCTGAAACAGCAGCGGCCCCCGGATATGAGGGGCCGCTTGGAGTGGATATGCTTGTGTACCGTTCGGGTGACGGATTCGATATAGCCCCCTGCATAGAGGTGAACCTGCGCTACACCATGGGGTTTGTGGCTCATGGCGCAGTGGAGCGTGGTGTGCGCGGCCGCATGACGGTGACCTCCGGCGGTGATATTCCGGCCGGTGCGTTTGCTCTTTCGGCTCCGGCCGGCGGTTTCCGGTTTATCGCGGAGGTGCGTTAACGGCCGTCAGGGGTGCATACGGGCCACCTTCGATGGATTGATGGTTTTGTTCTTGAGTGATTCGATGTAGCTTACCAGGTCGGTGTAGACTATCCCTTCTGATGTTGCCAGGCGTTTGCCGTGGGTGAGGGGCTCCATGTAGTCGCCGCCGTTGGCGAGGTAGTCGATGGTGGCTACTGTGTAGGTGGCATCGGGGTCAATGGGTCTGCCGTCGATGAGCACTGAGGTGCAGCGTCTGGTGGCCGGGTCGTATATGGCCTCCACATTGGCGCTCACACCGTCGCCGCCGCGCGCCGCCATCACATCGAAGGCCTTGGCGAGCTGGCTGCCGGGAAGCTCGATGACCACGATGCGGTTGGCGAAAGGCTGCATCGTGATTACCTCCCCCTCGGTGATGTTCCCTTTGGGCAGACCGCGGCGCAGACTCCCTTTGTTGGCGATTGACAGCGAGGGTTTCCGGCCCAGAAGTTGCTCGCCGCGCATAAGTAGGAAGTCGCTGACGAAATTCAGCAGACCCGGCTCTTCGGCATTAAGCTCGTAGGCGGTGCGTCCGATACGGCGGTTCATCATCCTGTCGATTCCGCCGCGGTAGGGTTTGAGGCTTTCTTCAATGGCAGTATCTGTTTTCCCGTCGAGGCGCGAGTCGATGGAATATTGTTTGTAGCGAGGCAGGGCGGTGCCGAGGCTGTCAAGGTCAAGCGTCACCTGGGTGAGGTAAACGCCGCTTTTGCCGTTCTGGGTAATGAGCACCGGCTCTCCGTCGAGATTGCTGACCCATTCCATGCCGCTGCCCGGTGTGATTACCGTGTGGCTGTGGCCGCCGAGAATCACGTCGATATCTTCCGACTGCGATGCAATCATGCGGTCGGAAGGGGGCACTTCGTCGTATCCTACGTGTGTCACGGCAATCACGGCATCGGCCTTCTCGTTGTGCTTCAGCGACCAGGCGGTTGCGTTGGCGGCCTTGATGCCGTCGAGATAGCGCACGCCGTCGTAGTTGCCGTCGGCAATCATCCCTTTTGGGTCGAGATTGATGCCGATGAATGCGATGCGGCGGCCGTCGATATCGTAGATTTTGTATGGGGCGAATATGGAGTCGAGCTGCGGGTCGTCAAACTCATAGTTAGTCGATAGCCATTGTATTCCCGGAGTTGAGCTCACGTTCCTTTTAAGGTCGTCCATCCCGTTGTCGAAGTCATGGTTGCCGAGAATTGCCAGGTCGTAGCCGAGAGCATCCATCATCTTCATCTCGGCCTCACCTTTGTAGAGGGTGAAGAAGAGGGTGCCCTGCACGGCGTCGCCGGCATCGACGAGAAGCACATTTTTCTCTGCGCCGCGTATGCTGTCGATAAGGGCTTTGCGCCGCTGTATGCCGCCGAGACCTTTGTCGTTGGGGTCAATCTGGCTGTGTGTATCATTGGTCTGGAGTATCACAAGGTCGGCTGCCGCCAGGGGTAGTGCCGTGAGCGATATCGCCAGGGTCAGTGTTTTAAAGGTATTCATGTGGTTTGTAGCGTTACATGGTTGAATCAGGCAAAAGTACAAATTTTTTCATTTTTGTGGCAGGTGGCAGGATATATTTTTGTATTTTTGTGAGGTTATGTCACTTTTTAAACGCAAGAAGCATCCGGCCCCGGCGATTGTTATTGCCCCAGACAAGTTCAAGGGCACACTTTCGGCTGCCGAGGCTGCGGAGGTCATACGCCGGGCATTGGCCGATATACTCCCTTCGGCCAGGGTGGAGATTTGCCCTATGGCTGACGGCGGCGAGGGTACGGCCGGAATCATAGCGCGTCGCCGCGGTCTGGCCAGGGAGGCGAGGTATCTGCCCGACCCGCTGGGCAGTATGCATTCAGTAGAGTATTTTGCCTGCGGCGGCGAGGTTGTGGTTGACTCCGCGGCGGCTGTCGGACTGGCTGTTGTGGAGGAATCGCGACGCGACCCTATGGCTTCTTCGAGCTATCCGCTTGGCCGACTTGTGAAGGAGCTTGTTGATGAAGGAGCTGAGTCAGTGACGGTAGGGATAGGGGGCACAGCAACGGTTGACGGCGGAGCGGGATTTCTGCAGGCGCTCGGGGCGCGTTATTTCACAGTCGATGGCGATGAGCTCCCCTCGCCGTTGACAGCCGCGCGTCTCGGCGATATTTTCAGCGTAGACTTTTCAGGAGTGCCTCGTCGGAAGATGCGGGAAGTGCTGCATGGGCTTGCCGATGTTGATGTGCCCCTTGAAGGGTCGCTTGATTTCGCTGCGCAGAAGGGGGTGGCCGCCGCTGATATGGAGCGGTTGCGCACCGGACTGGAGAATTTCCGGCAGGCCGTTGACGAGGCACTGATGCCTCAGTCAGGGGCAGGGCGGTTTCATGGCGCCGGAGGCGGTCTCGGCTATGCCATGGAACGTGTGCTCGGATGCCATATGGAGCCGGGTGGAGAATATGTGGCGCGTCTGTATGATATTTTCGGAGGGAACGAAAAGCCTGAGCTGGTGATTACCGGAGAGGGGTGTATCGACGCCCAGACTACTGCCGGAAAGGTTGTGTGGCAGCTTTACACTGAGGCACACGCGCTCGGAATCCCGGTGTTGGCGCTTGTGGGAAAGAATCGTCTCGGCGAGGCGCCGGAGGGGATGGCGATAGAGGCTGCCGAGCCGTTTCTGCGCGGCTATGAGCTTACGCGAGGCAGGGCGGCGCTTACCCTTGATGTGGCAGCCCGTCAGGCGCTGGCGGCAATCTGCGCCCGGATGTGGCCGTAGCTCCTTATTTGCTCCAGAAAGTCGGAGTGAAAAGCACCAGCACGGTGAAGACCTCCAGTCGTCCGGTGAGCATCAGAAGCGAGAGCACCCATTTGCCCCCATCGGAAACGGCGGCGAACGAGCCTGTCTCGGCAGTGGAGAGCCCGGTGTTGCTCACACACGAGAATGCCGAGAAAAATGCCTGGTGCACGGCAAGCCCCATGGAGGATAGAATTATCCCGCCGACCACGATTACAAGCACATACAGGCACAGGAACACCCCTACTTTGTTGACAAGCTCAGGCGACATGGTGCGCCCGTTGGAGTTGACCGAGAGGATGTGGTTGGGGTAGATGCAGCGGTAAAGTTCGTTGCGTGAGTTTTTCCACAGAAGCAGCGCGCGGTCGATTTTGGCGCCGCCGGAGGTTGAGCCGGCGCAGGCACCGAAAAACATCAGCAGCAGGGTCACCGAGAAGATGGCGTTGCCCCAGTTCTCAGAGCCCTCCACAAGGTAGCCGGTCGACGACATTATTGAGATAATCTGAAACAGCGGGTCGATGGTGAGGCTTTCCCAGTCGGTCGTCACCGATGAGTTTATCAGCAGGGCCACGTCGAAAAACACGAACACCGACAGAATCAGCATCAGGTAGAGGCGGAAGGTCTCGTTCTGCCACACGGAGCGCACATGGCCCGTCGACAGCTTGAAAATCAGGGCGAAATTCACACCGCCGATAAACATGAAAACTGTTGTGACGATTTTGATGTAGAGCGAGTTCCATGCGCCGATGGAGTCGGCATGTGTGGAAAAACCACCGGTCGACATCGTGGAGAATGCATGGCACAGGCTGTCGAACGCCCCCATCGGCCCGATCCAGTAGAGGAAGCCAAGCAAAACGGTGAGAAGCGTGTAGACAAGCCACAGGCGTTTGGCTGTGGAACTCACGCGCGGCCGCAGCTTTTCATGCGTGATACCCGTCACCTCGGCGTTGAACATCTGCATTCCGCCCGATGAGTTGAGCATCGGCAGCACCGCCAGTGTGAACAGAATGATACCCATGCCGCCGATCCACTGCATCAGCGAGCGCCACATATGCACGGCGTGGCTCAGCGCGGCATTGTTGTCGATTACGGAGGCTCCGGTGGTTGTGAAGCCCGACATGGCCTCGAAGAAGGCATCGGATACGTTGATGTTGATATCGCTGAGTATGAACGGTATCATCCCGAATGCCGAGAATACCACCCACACCATGGCGGTGAGCAGAAATCCGCAGCGTTTGCCCATATCGAATCTCCTCGGGCGCACACATGTGGTGACCACGATACCAGTGGCCACTGTTATCGCTATGGCCCACAGAAAGGCCTCTAAATCCTCCTCGCCGTAATAGAGCGCTGTGGCAATCGGCACGAGCATGAACGCCCCTTCGATGAGGAGAAGCCAACCCATTACGCGCACAAGCATACGCCAGTTTATGACTGAAGACCTGTAAGCCATGTTATGTGATGAAAAATCAGATGAATAGTTTCTCGACTTTATGGATTGACCCTGAAAGGCAGAATACCAGCACGTGGTCGCCGGCCTCTATGCGGTCGCGTCCGCCAACGAGCATACCGCGCCCGTTGCGTATCAGCCCGGCTATCGTCATGTCGCGGCTGAGTCTGAGGTCCATCACCGGGGCACGTGTGATTTTCGAGCCTGGGCGCGCTTCAAGTTCGGCGACTTCGGCGTCGGACAGCGCCATGAATCTTGATGAGGTCTCGTCGGCGTCGAGCAATAGCTGGAATATCTTGCTTGACGCAAGCAGCTTTTTGTTGACGATTGTGCCGATGTTGAGAATCTCGGCCTCTGATATGAACTGGATGTTCTCCACCTCGGCTATGGTTTTGTTGACGCCCATCTCTTTGGCCGCCAGGCATGTGAGTATGTTTGTCTCCGACGCATCGGTAAGAGCCACGAAGGCGTCCATTGCGCCTATCCCTTCCTCGCGCAGCACATCGTTGTTGCGGGCGTCGCCATGGATTATGCGCACATCGCATCCGGAGCACTTCTCCGGCAGGCGCCGGCATATGTCGGGGTCGTTCTCGATGATTGTGAGCTTCAGTCTGTCGGATGCCATGTGGGCCAGGCGTACGGCGATGCGGCTTCCGCCCATCACCATCACGTTGCGCACCTTGTAGTCGCGTTTGCCGCAGAGGTCGCGTATGTCGTCGACGAATTCCTCTGTGGTGGTGAAATAGAGTATGTCGTCGGCCTGTATCACATCGTCGCCTCGCGGAATGATAGTCTCGTGGCGCCGTTTGATGGCAGCAACGTGGTAGTTGTGCTGGGTGGCTGTGATGTCGCGCATACTTTTACCTACCAGGCTGGCATTGCTCCTTATTTTTACGCCTATAAGCAGCAGCCGTCCGTCATTGAGCTCGAACCAGTGGCGTACCCACGGCCGTTTCAGGGCCGTGCATATCTCCTGTGCGGCGAGATATTCAGGATAGATAAGGTGGTCGACTCCAATCGATGCGAAAAACGGGCGGTGGGCGGTGTTGCGGAACTCGTAGTTGTCGATGCGGGCCACTGTTTTCCTTGCTCCGAGACTTTTTGCTATCGCGCACGAGGTTATGTTGGTGTTCTCGTAGGGGGTCACGGCGATGAAAAGGTCGCAGGAGGTGTCAACGCCGGCGTTTGACAGTGTGCGGAATGAGGTCGGACTCCCCACGCATGTCATGAGGTTATAGTTGGCGTCGAGGCGGTCGAGTTTCTCGCGGTCGTTGTCGATCATCACGATATCCTGCTCCTCGCGCGACAGGAGTTTTCCCAGGTGGGAGCCTACCTCGCCGGCTCCGGCAATTACGATCTTCATAGCGACAGCTCTTTTGCGGGTTGGCTTTTCACACAAGCCTCCACGGCCGAGGCTATTGCTGCGGCATCGATTCCGGCGCAGGCTTTTAGCTGGGGCACGGTGCCCTGGGCTATGAATCGGTCGGGGATGCCGAGGGCCGTGAGTGCCACGCGCGAACCTTTCGAGCGGTAATATTCATTTATAGCCGAACCCGCGCCGCCGATAATAGCGCCGTCCTCTACGGTTATCACCGGCACGCCTCTGCCGGCGATTTCATCGAGCATGGCGGTGTCGAGCGGCTTGATGTAGCGGAGATCATAGTGTGCGGCCGAAATGCCCTTTTCGAGCAGTATGCCGCGTGCCTCTGAGGCGTCGTCGGCCGAGATGCCGACTGAAATAATTACCGCATCTGTGCCGTCGGCAATCTTCTCGCCGGTGCCAGGTGCGATTTCTGTTACAGGAGCCGAGGCATCGTAGGGTGTCCGGCAGCCGCCGCGCGGGTAGCGTATGGCAAACGGCCCCGAGGTGTGGCCAAGTGCTGTGTGCATCATGTCGCGGAGCATGGCGAGGTTGCGTGGAGCCGCCACGGTCATGCCGGGCACGGCGCGCAGATAGGCCATGTCGAACACTCCGTGGTGTGTGGCGCCGTCCTCGCCCACAAGTCCGGCTCGGTCGATGCAGAACATCACCGGCAGTCGCTGGAGCGATATATCGTTTATTATCTGATCGTAAGAGCG
Source organism: Muribaculaceae bacterium Isolate-013 (NCI) (assembly GCA_004102785.1). Taxonomy (GTDB): domain Bacteria; phylum Bacteroidota; class Bacteroidia; order Bacteroidales; family Muribaculaceae; genus UBA7173. The sequence goes on along the minus strand of SCEJ01000021.1, from coordinate 20,616 downwards.
CTGGAGGAACGATGAGTAAATCGCCACCACCGGGCGCATACCCTCCTTGGCAAGGCCTCCGGCGAAGGTCACGGCATGTTCTTCGGAGATGCCTACGTCAAACATCCGTTCGGGCATGGCGTCGCCGAGGATGCTGACCGATGTGCCGGTGGGCATAGCCGCCGTGATGCCCGTCACGCGCCGGTCGGTCCGTGCCAGTTCAAGCAGGGTGGAGCCGAAAACATCCTGGAATTTCAGGCTGCCTGAGCCTTTGGCTGCGGCTCGCTCTCCGGTGGAGGGATCGAATTTTCCGGGAGCATGCCATGAGGCCGGGTCATTCTCGGCGGGTGCGAATCCTTTCCCTTTGACGGTCTTGATGTGCAGGATTCGCGGGCCTGTCATATCTTTTATGTCGTTGAGCGTGCGGACGAGCTGGTTGATGTCGTGGCCGTCGACGGGGCCGAAGTAGCGCACGTTGAGCCCCTCGAAAATGTTCTGCTGGTGCGAGAGGAGCGATTTGAGGGAGTTGTTGAAGCGCATGATGCGTCCGCGTCCGCTGTCGGTGACGATATGCATCCGTTTGAGCAGGCGGAATGCCTTGTAACGCAGATTGTTGTATCCTTTCGACGATGTGATGCGCGCCAGGTAGGAATGCAGCGAGCCTACATTGGCGTCGATTGACATGTCGTTGTCGTTAAGGATTATAAGAAGGTTGTTGGGGGTGTTGGCGGCGTTGTTTATCCCCTCGAATGCGAGGCCGCCGCTTATGGATGCGTCGCCGATTACGGCCACCACGTTGCGCCCCGGGGAGTCGGCGTTCATGCGCGAGGCCACCGCCATGCCGAGGGCTGCCGAAATGGAGTTGGAGGCATGTCCGGCCGAGAAGGTGTCGTATTCGCTCTCGTCGGGATTGGGGAAGCCGCTTAGTCCGCCGAATTTGCGGTTGGTGTCAAAGCGTTCTCGGCGTCCGGTCAGTATTTTGTGGCCATAGGCCTGATGTCCTACGTCCCACACAATGCGGTCGTAGGGGGTGTTGAAAACATAGTGAAGTGCCACAGTGATTTCCACTGCCCCCATGCTTGAGGCGAAGTGCCCCGGGTTGCGCGAGAGGGAACTGATAAGAAATTCCCTGATTTCACCGCACACCTGTGGCAGGCGTTCCTGCGGGAGCGCCCGGAGATCGGCCGGCGATGATATTGTCTCTAATATGGTGGCTGGTGATTCAGTGTCTCTGTTTGCCATTTCGCACATATTTCTTGTATAGCGGCACGAAAACAATCACGCCGGATGCCGCAACCGGAAAGAGGCTTACCAACGTAAGCTCCATGCCGGATGCTATCATTCGGTTGATCAGGTAGATGCAGCAGCCAAGCCACAGCAGTCCGATTACAATGAATCTCAGCAGGACGGATGTTTTCATTTGTCGTGGAAGGAGAAGATATGGTGCCGGTGATAGACTTCGGCTCACAAAGGTACGAAAAAAACTGTTACATAGGCAAACCGGAGGCTGAGTCATCTTCTTCTTCGGCTCTTTTCCGGTTGATGAGTTTCTGCACTTTGGCCGCGGTTTCATATTCTTCCCGGTCGATGCAGCGTATCAGTTCTTTTTCGAGTTCTTCGATGGTATAGGTCTCGAGATTTGGCTCGCCGGTGATGGCTTCATGTATGTCGCGGTCCGACGGCAGTTCGTCCTCGACATCTTTTACCTCCATTATGAATCCTGTTTCCGAGAGTATGGCCTTGGTGGTGTAGACCGGCGAGTTGGTGCGCATGGCTATGGCAATGGCGTCGGAGGTGCGTGCGTCAAGCACTATTTCGCGCCCGGCGGCGTCAACAAAGGTCAGCTCCGAAGAGAAGATGCCGTCCTCGAATTTGTATATGAATGCCTCTTTTAGCACCACGCCGTAGGCCTGCGCCAGTGATGTGAAGAGGTCATGGGTCATGGGGCGGGGAGGAATCACCCCCTCCATTTTCATGGCTATCGACTGGGCCTCGGCGGCACCTACCACTACCGGAATGCGGTATGGCCCGTTTTCCTGTGCCAGAATCAGGGCATATGCGCCCGACTGGATCTGGCTGTATGATATTCCGAGCACGTGCAGACGTATGCGGTCGGTGTATTCGTTGGTAGAGTTGTTTTCCATTCAGATGTGAGTGTACAGAAATAAAACGCGCCGACACATATTTTTATTATATAGGCCGTGGCTATGGGGCGATATTTACTGTGCTGATGGTTTTTCGGCAAGTTGCAGCAGTCTCTGCTCGAATATGAAACTTTCGCTGCCTGAGCGGAAAGCGGTGTCGGGTATGATTAGTTTCAGCCCTCCGTGGCACTCGACAACTGTGTGGCGTTTCCAGCGGGTGCATGATTCGATACGGTCGGCGGTGAAGGATAGCGGAGCCGGGGCCGGGACTTCCGGCAGGACGGTCTCTGTGTCGGTCGCGACAGATTCGGTGTCCTCGCCGTTTGCCGGGGAGTATCTGCTGTTGCGTGGTGTGCGTGGCGGGATAGGGGAGAATGCGACGGTGAGAGTGTCGGTGCCGGATAGTGTGACACGCTGCGGGTAGAGAGCATAGCGCGCTCCCTGCGATGTGAGCGCCATGTTGAAGCCTGCGAACGCGAACGACGGGATCAGAATGAACACCACGCAGGCGGTGACGATGATATACCGCCAGTCGAACCATATGCCGTAGGCCGCCAGCGCCACGATGGGGAGCGCCACCAGATACCAGAAACGCCCCGTCCAGTGGCTCACGGCCTCGCGGGCGTAAATCCCGGGTGTTATACGGTATTCCGCTGTGTTGATTGTCTGTATGTCAAGATTGTCGTCAGGCATAATGTGTCTTTTATGAGTGGAGGGTGTGTCGAATCCAACAAATACTGTCAAGCAGTAGGGGTGCTCCGTAAAGCGTCCGCACAAAAGATTGAAAATCAGTTGATTCCTCGGACGCTCCACGGAGCGTCCCTACTGCAAGGCTGTTTCCGGCAAATCTGACACAACCTCCTGTGTTTTGCCGCCGGGAGTCATTCTCCCATCAGTCTGGCGGCCATTTCGGGTGTCATGCGGTAGAGCGGGTCGAAGCTTTTCACCGGCTTGTATTCCTTGATCATGTTTCCGATGAGCATCTTCTTGGCGTGTACCACATCGAGTTTCATGATGGGTGCTCCGGGGTAGAGGTCGAATTCGCGCAGGTCGGTCCATATGGTGCCGGGGCTGTCGGTGAGGCGGAAGTAATATGTGCGTTCGCGCTGGTCCGACACGGTGCGCCACTGCGTTGTCGAAATCTCGGGCTGCTCGGGCAGGGAGATTCCTGTGGGCACGGCACAGTTGTCGATTATGCCGAACATCCCGGCCATAGCCTTTTTGTGCGATGAATCCTTCGGTATTACCGATACATAGAATGATGCACGGGCAAAACGGTCCTGGCTGCGGTTGGTGCCGGGGAGCATATGCAGTCCGCCGACGGCTTCCCAATAGGAATATATGGCCCGCTGCTCATCGTATGGGGGAGCGTTGGTGAGCACCTGGTACTGATGCCCTTCATGAATTTCGAGCTTTCCCTGGACATATTCCACGATGGCGGAGTTGCCGGTTTCATCGGAGATGGCCATGTGGAGCGTGGCGGCTTCCCCTCCGGGCATGGACGGGGCGTTGATCTGGAATTCATCCTTGCGTAGCTGCTCCACCGCCTCTGCGGTGGTGGCGAAATTGTCGAGCACGTAGGCGGCCCATAGTGAGGTCGACATGTATGGCCTCGGGTCGTCGGCCTCGGCATAGAATGTGCCGGGCAGATAGAGCAGGTTTACTACAAGACCTTTTTCGTTCATCCCTTCGGTGATGCCTATGTCATAGCCGGTGGTGCATACTGAGCCGTAGACCGAGGTCCATGATATGGACTGGCCGGAGTCGTAGCTGCGGCGGTGCTGCCCCCGCGGGAACACGTAGAGGTTCGACGGTATGTAGGTCTTCCAGTCAAGCGTACGCCCGGTGATTACTATCGAGCTGTCGCCTACGAAAGTGACACGTGTACATCCTTCTGATTCGGCCGGTGCGGCCGCGGCAAGGGCGAACACTGCTGCCGCCGCGATTGCCGTTTTGTTGAAAACGTTCATAATCAAGCGTGTGGTGAGGAATTACTTAATCATTCACGGAGCCGCCGGTGATGGCGGTTTCCATATGTTTTCAACAAAACACCATGAATCTCTGTTCACTGTGTGCAAAGATAATAATATTTCCGCTATTGAAGCCGTTTATATTTTCAAAGATATTAACTTTGCACATCGATTTATAAAAACAGAACTTACTTATATAAATATATGCCTATTGTATCGCAACGCGGCGACGAGATGCCCGCATCACCTATCCGGAGGCTTGTGCCGCTGGCCAATGCCGCACGCCGGAAGGGAATCAAAGTATATGCGCTCAATATCGGGCAGCCCGACATACCCACTCCGCAGGAGGGACTTGACGCTCTGAAGCATATCGACCGCCGTGTGCTCGAATATTCCCCGTCGGAGGGTATGCTTTCGCTGCGCGAGAAGCTGTGTGAATATTACAGACGCTATCACATTGATGTCGATGTGGAGGATATTATCGTGACAACCGGAGGCTCCGAGGCTGTGCTTTTCGCGTTTATGGCCGCCCTTGACCCGGGCGACGAGATTATCGTGCCGGAGCCGGCGTATGCCAATTATATGGCATTTGCCATATCGGCCGGGGCGAAAATCGTGACTATCCCCTCAAGTATCGACGAGGGGTTCGCGCTCCCTCCGATGGAACGGTTCGAGAAGCTCATAACCCCGCGCACCAAGGGTATCCTGATATGTAATCCCAACAATCCCACCGGCTATCTCTACACTATGAAGGAGATGCTCCAGCTCCGCGACATTGTGAAGAAGCATGACCTGTTTCTCTTCTCCGATGAGGTTTACCGCGAATTCTGCTACACGGGCGCGCCTTATATCTCGGCATTCCATCTGCCCGGAATCGAGGAGCAGGTGGTGCTCATCGACTCGGTGTCGAAGCGCTACAATGAGTGCGGCATACGCGTGGGGGCACTTATTACCAAGCACAGCCGCCTGCGGGCCAATATAATGAAATTCTGCCAGGCGCGTCTGTCGCCGCCGCTGCTGGGGCAGATTGTGGCCGAGGCCTCGATTGACGCTCCGCAGGAGTATATGCTGGCCACTTACAACGAGTATGTGGAACGGCGCAAATTCCTTATCGACGAGCTCAACAAGATACCGGGATGCTACACCCCAATACCGATGGGTGCCTTCTACACGGTGGTGCGCCTGCCGGTGAAGGACGCCGATGATTTCTGCCGCTGGTGCCTGGAGGAATTCTCCTACGAGGGGCAGACGGTGTTTATGGCTCCGGCATCGGGTTTCTACACCACTCCCGGCATGGGGCGCGATGAGGTGCGCATGGCCTATGTGCTCAACAAGGAGGATCTGCGTTCAGCTATCAAAGTGCTGAGGCATGCCCTGGAAACCTACAATTCCCGCCCGGAGGCATAGCGTAAGTTCAAGATTTTTATCAGTAAGCCGTTTTATGTTGTAAAACATAAAACGGCTTACTGATAAAACCATGTAGCATCCGATGCGGGATGTGCAGATGCCAGATTGAATCTAACGTGTTGATAATTAAATGTTAGGCTGAATCTTATTGCCGAGTGCCAGATACAAACCATGAAATAAAGAGGCCTAAAAAAATATAAATTTTAACTTTTTCGGCCTCAGCCCGTCCTTTCCCATTTGTTAGTTGTGTAAATTGTAACATAATAATTTGTATTTTATAAAATAATTTTCATTATCTTTGTGGCATACTAAAAGGGAATACCACACTAAACTTAACATTATGCCTCGTTTACAGATTGACAAGCTCGACACGAAGATTCTCCAGATGCTCGTTGACAACGGTCGCAAGCCTTTCCTGGAAATAGCCCGCGAATGTGGCGTGAGCGGTGCCGCCATACACCAGCGCATAGCCAAGTTGCAGGCGACAAACATACTTGAAGGCTCGCGTGCGCTGATCAAACCCACAACGCTGGGCTACGACACCTGCGCCTTTATCGGATTTTTCCTGAAAGATCCTGAAAACTTCGGCGAGATAATTGAAAAGCTCAAGACTGTGCCCGAAGTGGTAGAATGCCATTACACAACCGGCCAGTATGACATGCTGGTGAAAATCTATGCCCGTGACAACGAGCATCTCCTCCACCTGATTCATGAAAAACTCCAGCCCATGGGGCTGCTCCGCACCGAGACCCTCGTATCGTTCCGCGAAGTATTCTCGCGTGCGCTTCCTGTTGCTAAACCCAACGAGTAACTCCCTTCTGCGATAGGCAAAAGATTATGCCGCCGCCGCTCCGTGCTCCACAACCGCACTGAGCGACGGCGGCGATGTTTTTCAAGGACCTTGTATTTTTTATGGCGAACGTATGTTTTTTTTGATGAAATAGTTGTTATGTGTGGGTATAAATATCTAACTTTGCGGTGTGCACGGTGCAACACCGGCAACAACCCGCTTATTGAATCAGGAACATGAATATCCGACCGCCGGGAGGAATACGCCGAACAGCAGCCTCTTAACTGCTCGGATATTGTAAAATAAAATTGAACAGTAATTTATGATTTTCAATTTCCGTATAGTATCCGATGAGGCCGAAAACTTCAAGAGAGAGATACAGATTGATGCCGACGCCACATTCCTCGACCTGAAGAACGCTATCTGCGATTCGGTGGCTTTCGACAAGAACCAGATGTGCTCGTTTTTCATGTGCGATGACCGTTGGGAAAAAGAGAAAGAAATCACGCTTGAGGATATGGGTTCGGACTCTGACCAGGACGTATATCTGATGGAGGACTCCGTGCTGTCGGATTTCATCGATGACGAAGGGCAGCGGCTGATGTTTACGTTCGACTATTTTACCGACCGCTCTTTCTTCCTGGAGATGAAAGAGATGATTACGGGGCGCAAGCTCAAGGATCCCGTTTGCTCGCTGTCGGTGGGCAAGGCTCCCGAGCAGTTCGTCAGCCTTGTTGAGTTCGAGGCCAAGACCGACGCCAAGGCCGCCGCCGCCGCCGCCGCCGCCGCAGAGGATCTCGGCGAAGAGTTTTTCGGCTCCGATTCTTTTAACGAGGATGAATTTGATGCCGAGGGCTTTGACGAGATGACTTTCAACTGACCCTCCGCACTGTCAAAAGAATAAGTAAAAACAACCGGGCCGCACCCACTGGAGTGCGGCCCGGCTGTTTTCGTTATACTGGCAGTGTAAATTTATACCGGTTTGCCGGTTATGATACCGGAACCGAGACATAGGCGGTTGTCGGGCGTGTAGATTACGGCGAACTGCCCCGGCGCGATTCCCTGGATAGGGTCGGCTGATTCGATTACATATTCTCCTTCGTTGAGGCGGGTGAGGGTGGCGCGGGTGAATACGGGGGTATGGCGGTTCTTGAACGCAATCGGCACCGATGTGCATTCGTTGCCCCAGGGGTCGCCGGAGATGAACTGTGTCTCGGTGATGTGCAGCAGTTTGCCATACTGCTTGTCGGTGTCGTATCCGCGCGACACGTAGATGGCGTTGTCGTGCACATTCTTTTTAACCACGTACCAGGGGCCGCCGCTAAGGCCCAGCCCCTTGCGCTGGCCTATGGTGTGAAACCAGTAGCCGCGGTGCTCGCCGAGCTTGCGTCCGGTCTCTATTTCGATTATAGGGCCCGTTTTCTCGCCGAGATGCCGGCGGATGAAGTCGTTGTAGTTTATCTTTCCGAGAAAGCATATCCCCTGGCTGTCCTTTCGGAAGGCATTGGGCATACGGGTCTCGGCGGCGATTCTGCGCACATCGCTTTTGGGGATGTCGCCCAGCGGGAAAAGGAGATGCGAAAGCTGTTTGTAGGAGATGCGCGCCAGGAAGTCGGTCTGGTCTTTTACCGGATCGACTGCCGTGGCGAGATATTTCACGCCGTCGACTATCGCCGTCGAGGCATAGTGGCCGGTGGCGGTGAAGTCGAACTCATGCCCCCAGCGCTCCTCGAAGTAGCCGAACTTTATCATTTTGTTGCACATGATGTCGGGGTTCGGCGTAAGCCCCGAGCGCACGGTGCGGAGGGCGTACTCCATCACATTCTCCCAGTATTCCTCATGCAGCGACACTACCTCCAGCGGCAGGTTGAACTGCTTGGCGTAGTAGCGGCACATCTCGATATCCTCTTCAGCCGAGCAGTCGCCTTCGCCGTTGTCCATCCCGATGCGGATGTAGAAAAGGTGCAGGTCATGCCCCTGCTCCATCAGTCGGTAGGCGGCCACGGCGCTGTCAACGCCGCCCGATATAAGCATGGCTGTCTTCACTGTTCGGTGGTGTTTTCGGTGTGGTTTACAGTGGTCTGGGCTCGCTCGTTGACACGACGGAAAGCTTCGATGAGATTGTCTACGGCCAATGATTTCGAGAGTATCTTGTGGTTGCCGTTGAGGTAGTAGATCACCGGGGGATTGCGCATGTCAAAATATTCGTCGGCATCGGGGGCGGCTCCCACAATCCACCGGTGGGAGTAATCCTTGGCCTGTTCGGCCCAGTCGGGGTCATAGTCGCCCGGATAAAGGCTAAGCACCTTTATCAGCCCCTTTTCGATAAGGGAGTTGAGCGCATAGTCGGCCTGCAGGCGCACACGCGCCATGGCGCACTCGTCGCATGTGGGGTCGTTGATGAATATGAGCACATACGGCCCATTGGGGATGTCGGAAAGACGCGCCACATTCCCTTCGCGTGTGGTGTAGGTTATATCGGGGGCGGTCATTCCCACCTGCGAGCGTTCCAGCACTTTTGCCTGGTATTCAAACCGGGCTTTTTCGGCTTTTGACAGTTTTTTGTTTGATGCCACTGCCTTTGCAAAAGGGAGGTAGCATTCGTCGCAGCGCACGTGGGCTGTGTCGCTGTAAAGCAGACCCTCGGCCATTTCTGCCACGGTGAGCAGGTTCTTCGGTTTTTTGCCTACTGTTTTGAGGAATGATTCTACCGAGCTGTTCATGGCTTTGCCTGAAGCGAACGGCATCAGGTCGACATAGTCGGAGAATGCCCCCTGGAATTTTTTTACCGAGGAGAACACTGAGTTGAGGTCGCACCGGTCCCAGAAATGCTCCATCATGTAGTCGGAGCGCGGGGTCAGCCCCTCGATGCTTTCCGGCACGGTGGGGTAGGGAAACAGTGTCTGAGCCTGGGCCATACCGGCTGAGAGGGCTATGGCCGCCAGGGTTATGATGCGTCGTGAAATATGCATTGGGAGTTGATGTAAATGCTACTTATTTCACAAAGTTACAAATTTTGTGTGAGATAACTCTATTCCTGCCATGTTAAAATCACGCTTCATTAATGGGGGGCCTTTGGAAATGACATAGGGAGTGTCAAATCCGGCGGATTTGACACTCCCTATGTCGGAAAGGTATGCGCCGGGGTTATGCCTCGGGGGCCTCGGCTTCGGTGTTCTGGCCGGGCTTCAGCCAGCGGTCAAGCCAGCGGAAGAATACACGCTGCCAGAGTATGGCGTTCTGAGGTTTGAGAATCCAGTGGTTCTCGTCGGGGAATATCAGCATCTCGGCGGGTATGCCGCGGAGTTTGGCGGCGTTGAATGCCATTTCGCCCTGCGAGGAGAGGATGCGGTAGTCGTATTCGCCGTGGGTCACGAGAATGGGAGTGTCCCATCGGTCAACGAAGCGGTGGGGTGAGTTGGCGAATGTGCGCTGGGCCGTGGCGTTGTCTTTTTCCCAGTAGGCTCCGCCCATATCCCAGTTGGCGAACCACATCTCTTCAGTCTCGAGGTACTGTGCCTCCATGTTGAAGATGCCTGCATGTGCTATCAGGGCGGCGAAGCGTCCCTGGTGAATGCCGGCGAGCATATACACGGAGAATCCGCCGTAGCTGGCGCCGACAGCGCCGATATGGGCGGCGTCCACGTAGGGTTTCTCTTTCATGAAGTCAACGGCCGAGAGGTAGTCCTGCATGTTCTGGCCGGGGTAGTCACCGGAGATCTGCTCGTTCCATTCGGTGCCGAAACCTGGGAGGCCGCGGCGGTTGGGGGCGATTACGATGTAGCCGTTCGATGCCATGAGCATAAGGTTCCAGCGGTAGCTCCAGAACTGGCTTACGGCTTGTTGCGGGCCGCCCTGGCAGTAAAGGATGGCAGGATATTTCTTATCGGAAGCAGGATCGAACTCGGGGGGATACACAACCCAGGTGCACATCTCTTTGCCGTCGGTGGTGGGCACCATCACCTTCTCTACCTTGGGGGCTTTTATCGAGGAGAGAATCTCGTCGTTTACCTTGGTGAGGGGTGTGGCCTTGCGTCCTGCGATTACGAATACCTCGTTGGGGTAGAGCATCGAGTGGCGCAGGGCAATTACCTTGTCGTTGCCCAGCGGCGAGATGGAGGCGTAGTCGCAGATGTCGGCGGTGTCGGAGAGCATCTTCACTTCTTTTGACGCTACGTTGATGGAGAACACCGGGGTGCAGCCCTGGTAGGGGGCCACGAAGAGAATCTCCTTGGAGTCGGGGCGCCATGCAATCTGGTCGGCGGTGTAGTCCCACGCAGTGGTGAGGTCGGTTTTCTCGCCGGAGCGGAGGTCCATCACGAATATGCGGTTCTTGTCGGCCTCATAACCGTCGCGTTCCATCGAGAGCCATGCCAGATAGTTGCCGTCGGGGGAGTAGGCGGGGTTGGTGTCGTAGCCCATCATGCCCTCGGTGAGGTTCTCGGTCTTTCCGGTTTCGAGGTCGTAGCGGTAAAGGTCGGAGTTTGTGGAGATGGCGTATGCCATTCCGGTTTTTTTACGTGATACGTAAACGAGCTGCTTGGAGTCGGGGCTCCATGCCAGCGACTCGATGCCGCCCCAGGGTTTCATCGGCGATTCGTAGGGTTCGTCGGCCATCACGTCCTTGATGTTGGAGAGTGACGAGCCGTCAAAGTCGGCCACGAAGGGGTGAGGCACTTCGGTGACCCATTCGTCCCAGTGTTTGTACATCAGGTCATCGATGATGCGGCCGGTGGATTTGGGAAGGTCGGGATATGCGTCGGCGGCAGTGCGTCCATATTTCACGGTGGAAACAAGCACCACCTTCTTGCCGTCGGGCGAGAAGCGGAATCCTGCCACGCCGCGCTCCAGGTCGCTCACGGTGCGTCGTCCGGAGCCGTCGGCGTTCATCACGCAGAGCTGAGGCTTGGCATCGTCGCCGGAGCCGTCGGTGGCAATGAATGCGATTCGCTGGCCGCCATCAATCCATGTGGCGCCCTGTTCCGAACCAGCGGTGCGGGTGAGGCGGGTGAGGTCGGAGCCGTCGGCGTTCATCACGTAGATTTCGTTGTTGCTGCGGTTCTGCTCCACGCTCTCGTATGAGATGCCCAGGAGAATCCTGGAGCCGTCGGGCGAGGGGACGGGGTCGCTTACGCGGCCGAGAGCCTCAAGGGCATCGATGTTGAAGATGCCGTCGGCCGGGGGCTCGAAAGCCGGCTTTTCGATGATAGCGCCCTCCTCTGTTTTCTGCGAGCAGGAGGCTGCGCCGAGCAATGTAGCACTCATTGCCAATGGAATAAGGTACTTGTTCATAAGGTTGATAATGGGTTTTGGGGCAAATATACGAATTTCCCCCGTAACTGCTGCCAATCTCAGAGGCATTTTTTCGGAAGATTTTTGTAACTTTGCGGCTACATATTAGGAATCAATGAAGCGTATGCTTATCTTGTGACTTGAAAACCTGAGAAACTTTCAAAAACGATGCAAGAGATGGCATGGCGGTTCTCGCGCGTATAGGCGCGGGCTGCTGGCGTCGTATCTGCATCGTAGGCTTTCTCAGGGCCGTCAAGTCGGAGCGGCATGGCAGGCTCGCGCTTTCCGCATCTGTAACCTCTGTCTGTCGGAGCCTGGCAGGCGTCTTAATGGAATATGACAGCGAATTTCAATACATATATAGATAGCATAAAGGCCGATTTCTGGCGCAGGCTGTGTGTCGGCGAAGGGGAATTACACTGCTATGAAAAAGGGGAAGAGTTTGTTTCCGCCGGGCGCCCGGGGCGCTATATAGGATATATCCATAGCGGCACACTGAAGTATGTGGCACATGACGATGACGGCACAGAGCACGTGACCGGGCTTGAGTTCGCCGGGGAGTTTGTGGCCGATTTCCCCTTTTCGCTTTACGGACAGCGGTCGCGTGTATCGATAGTGGCCACCTCGCAGTGCGAGATATACCGGATATCGGTGGCGCGCGTGGCGGAGCTGATGGAGGCTGATGCCCGCGTCAGGGAGATTGTGATGCATTCCACCGAGGCGATATTCTCGACGGTCTACGACCGCTACCTTGCTTTGTACACCCGGAACCCTCAGCAGCGCTATAACGACCTGCTCAGCCGCCACCCCGACCTGTTCGCGCTCTTTTCATTGCGTGATATCGCATCGTTTCTCAACATCACCCCCACACATCTGAGCCGCCTGCGAAAAAATATCTGACCGCCGGGGTGCGTTTTCGACATTTGTTGACGTGCGGATGCAACCTCGCGCCGTAACTTTGCGTCGAAAAAAAAACAGAACAACTGCCAGACAACCTCTTAATGCCATAATCCAGCAATGAAACAGATTCTCACATTCCTTATGATACTGCTGCTCTTTGTGCTCTGCGCCGCGGCGCAGACGGCCGGCTCCGACTCCATACCGCAGAGGCAGCTTGACGAAATCGTAATCGAGGCGCCAAGGGTGATACGCAAGGCCGATATGGATGTATACCATCCGTCGCGGAGCGCTGTCGACAATTCAAAAAACGGCATGCAGCTTCTCAACAACCTGATGATTCCCACCCTCACGGTCAATGACGCGCTCGGCTCCATACAGGCCGCGGGCCAGTCGGTGCAGGTGCGTATCAACGGGCGCCCGGCATCGGTCGACCAGGTGAGGAACCTGCTGCCGCAGACAGTGAAACGCGTGGAGTGGATCGACAATCCCGGGCTGCGCTACGGCGGGGCCAACTATGTGCTGAACTTCATCGTTGCCAATCCGGAGGCCGGCGGCTCGCTGATGACTATGGCCCGCCCCGCTCTCAACCAGGCATGGGGCTTTTATATGGCCGACGCCAAATTCAATGTCGGGAGGTCGCAGTGGGAGGCAGGTGCCAATTTCAAGCTTACCGACAATCTCAAGACCCACCGCGACTATACCGAGACATTCACCTTTGCCGACGGTTCCTCGCTCACGCGCGACGAGACTTCGCGCTCAGGAGTGATTGATAACTCCATGGGCAACCTGTGGGCCTCATATAATTATATAAAACCCGACACCACGGTGTTTGTGGCCGAGTTCGGCTTCTACAAGAAGTTCACTGACAAGTTTCTATATAACGGTCTCCTCTCTATGAGCGACGGCTCCGACGACATACTTCTCACCGATTCGCACGGCGACAAGGGCGACACTCCGGCGCTTTCGCTCTACTGGCAGCAGAATTTTGCCGGACGCCAGACTCTGGTTGTCGATTTCAGCAGTTCCTTCTATTTCGGCCGCACCTACTCCGACTACCTCGAGCAGCTACCCGGAGTTTCGGGCTATCTTACCGACATACACACCGATATCAGAGACCGCAACCAGGCATATGCCGTGGAGGCCGATTATATCAAGAACTGGCGTAACTCACGTTTCACCGCCGGAGCCTCATATACGGCCAACCGCAACCGCTCGGAGTATCTCTCGCTCGGCGGGCAGGTGTTTCACCAGCGTCAGGATAAGGTTTACTTTTTCGCAGAGTATTTCCAGCGTTTAGGCAAATGGACGGCTACGGCCGGCATGGGGGTGCAGTACACCGACTTCCTTTTCAAGGAATCGGGCCGGGGAAACCATTCGTGGAGCCCGCGTCCCCAGGCCACAATCACATACGCGCTCGATCAGAACCATAATTTCCGCCTGAACTTCACTTCGTGGCAGTCAACGCCGTCGCTGGCCGAGACCAACGTTGTGCCGCAGCAGCTTGACGGGTTCCAGTGGCGCGTAGGCAATCAGAATCTGCGCACGGCCAACTCCTATATGCTCACCTTCCGCTACGGTTTCAATCTGCCCCGCGTGGCAGGCTCGTTCGGGGTGCGCGCCTTCACATCGCCCAACGCCATAACTCCGCTGCTCTACTGGGATAGCGACCGCCTTATAACCACGTATGAGAACAGCCGCGGTCTGCAGAATCTCTCCTTTTTCCTCGCTCCGCAGATCGACATTATTCCCGGATGGCTCCAGGCAAGCGGCTATCTGCAATACCGCATGGAGCGTATGCGCGGCACCGCCTATACTCACACCAGCAATGCCTGGAGCGGTAATGCCTCTATACAGCTAATGCACTGGGGCTTTGTGCTCAGCGGCCAGTATGTGCGCGCTCAGCGCGACCTCTGGGGCGAGAAAATCTCATGGGGCGAAAACATTAATATCATCGAACTGAGCTATAACTGGCGTCGCTGGCAGTTTGGTGCGGGCATCATCATGCCTTTCGGCGAGTACGACCAGGGCTCCCGGTCGCTCAGCCGCTTCAACCGCAACGAGCAGCACATGCGCCTCGACATGCGTATGCCTTATCTCACCGTGAGCTACAATCTGCAGTGGGGACGCCAGAAGCATGGCGCTCAGAAACTCGTCAACTCCGAGGCCAGCGCCGACCGCTCCACCGCCGGCGGACGCTGACCCCTCTTCTCCCCGAAACAGCAAAATATCATACATACAACCAGCCCGGCCGCAGCAGTGATTGCCGCGGCCGGTTTTCATTCAAAAATACTCTTACCGGTTGTTATTCCCAGTAGGCGTGGAAGTGGTGTACCGGGCCGTGGCCTCGGCCAATGCGGTAGGCGGCGCCGGCGGCTATGGCTGCGTTGATATATTCCTTGGCCAGACGCGCAGCGCGGTCGAGCGTGGCTCCTTTAGCCAGAAACGAGGCCAGGGCCGATGAGAGCGTGCAGCCTGTGCCGTGGGTATTGGGGGTGTCGGTGCGCGGCGACTCAAGTGGCGTCAGTGTGCCGCTTTCGGCATTATAGAAGATGTCGGTGAGCATCTCGCCGCCGAGATGTCCGGCCTTGAGATAGACAGAGGTTCCTCCCAGGCGCGAGAGCTCGCGGGCCACGTCGGGTAGCTGGTCAGTCGTGGTTATCCTGGAACCTGACAGGAGTTCGGCTTCGGGTATGTTCGGCGTGATTACGCGGGCGCGCGGCAGCAGTTCGTCGCGCAGGGTGGCCACTGCTTCTGGCAGCAGCAGCGGGTCGCCTGATGTGGCCACCATCACCGGGTCGAGCACTATGTCGGTAATCTCCGGATAGCTGTCGAGTGTGAGGCGCACTCCGCGAATCAGTTCCGGCGAATGGAGCATGCCGATTTTTACGGCATCGGTGCCTATGTCATCAAGTATAGAGCGCATCTGCCCCGTGACGAATTCCACCGGCACCGGGTGTACGCCGGTCACACCGATGGTGTTTTCGTCAACCACGGCGACTATGGCCGAGGTAGCGAAGCAGCCGCAGGCTGAGATTGTCTTGATGTCGGCCTGTATGCCGGCTCCGCCGCTGGGGTCGCTGCCGGCTATGGTCATTACGCGGCGGTAATGTTTCATATTTTCCATTTTTCAAGGTTATATGCACTGTCCCAGAACATCCATTCCATGCGGGTGCAGTCAACGAACGCCTCGGTCATTCTGTGGCGCACGCTCCCGGAGGTATTCTCGGCAAGGGTGTCGCAGATCTCTATCGCCCGGCGCGTGGAGGCTTCAAACGCAGGGTCGGCATATGTGGCAATCCATGCCGAATAAGGGTTGCCGGGATTGCTGCGTGCCATAATGTCGCAGCCTACACGCTGGTACACCCAGAAGCACGGTAGAATGGCTGCGGCCTCAATCTCTACCGGCTCCAGGCCGCATGATTTCTCATAGCGGCAGTATAGCGCGCATGTCGGGGTAGGTGTGGCAGAGGCCTCGTCGCCGGTGAGGAACGACTGGTGCAGGGCGCGCTCCACGGCCACTCCGTCGGCGGCGAAGCGCAGGAAGTCTTCGGTTTGGCCCGTGTCAGTCAGCCGCGAGGCTATGTGAGCGAGCACGCGGCAGTAGTTGGCGATATAGAGTGAGTCCTGGCGTATATAGAACAGGAAGCGCTCGCGGTTAAGGGTGCCTTCGGCCAGTTCACTGACAAACGGGTGGTCGAGTATGGCGCGGTATATCGGTTCCACCTCTTTCCATGCTTTTTCGCTCCATTTTTCCATAGTCGGATGTGGGTTTTATGCTTGATTTTAAAAACTGATTATGTTATATAAGTTGTCGGAGAAGTTCACAACGAGCATCCGGCCTGAGAGCGGCCGTCCGAAACGGCCGAGCACTTTCAGCGCCTCACATGCCTGTATGGCTCCGATGGCTCCGGGCACCGCCCCGAGCACACCTCCGGCCGCTGCCCCTCTGGCGCAAAGCTCCTCGCGTTCTGGGTAAAGGTCGGCGAATCCGGATTCGGCTCCGGGCAGGAATGTTGTGACACGTCCGTCAAAACCGCCGATTGTGCCGTGCACCCATGGCTTGCCGAGGGCGCGGCATGTGTCGTCAATCAGATAACGGGTGGCGAAATTGTCGCAGCAGTCAATCACAATGTCGTAGCCGGAGGCAATTGCGGCGGCGTTTTCCGCATTCAGCCCCTCGGGATGGAGAGTGCAGCGGAGGTCGGAGCGCAATGCGCCGAGCCGACGCGCGGCACACTCGGTTTTCTGTCTGCCGATTTCCTCTTCCGAGTAAAGTATCTGGCGTTGCAGATTCGAGAGCGATACGGTGTCGGTGTCGCACAGCCCGAGCCGTCCCACACCTGCCGCGGCGAGATAAAGGGCCACGGGGCTGCCGAGTCCGCCCGCGCCTATTATGAGTGCTGCCGACTCGAGCAGCCGCTGCTGCCCCTCAAGTCCGATTTCGGGGAGCATTGTCTGTCGTGAGAATCTTTCCATCAGTCAAAGATTTTGTCCCAGTCTTTCCATACGGGTTCGTAGCCTCTGGCCCGGATGGCTTCGGCCACCTCGGCGGGAGTGCGGCTGTCGCTGACGGCGAACTGTTCGAGCGACTGCGGATAAACGCGGTAGCCTCCGGGGTCTGTTTTCGAGCCGGCGCTCATCGATGTGGCGCCGAGGGAGAGCATGTTGTCGCGGAAGTCTGGACGCTCGCGGGTAGAGAAGGAGAGGTCCACATCGTGGTCGAATATGCGGAAGGCGAAGGTGAGCTGAGCCAGTTCGCGGTCGGTCATCACAATGTTTGGCTGGAATCCGCCGGCGGCCGGACGCATGCGCGGAAAGTTTACGCTGAAGCGTGTGCGCCAGTAGGTGCGGCGCAGATAGCTCAGGTGGCGCGCCATCATGGTGACGTCGGTGCGCCAGTCCTCCAGGCCGATGAGCACACCCATGCCGATTTTGTGGAGCCCGGCCTGCCCCATGCGGTCGAAGCCGTCGAGTCGCCATTCAAAGTTCGACTTCATGCCGGCAGGGTGATAGGTCTTGTATTTCGCGCGGTTGTAAGTTTCCTGGAAGCACACCACGCCGTTGAGCCCCGACAGTGTCAGCCGTTTGTAATCTTCGGTTTTCAGCGGCATGACCTCGATGGTGAGATTGTTGAAATAGGGGCGGCATGTGCGCAAAGCCTCCTCGAGGTAATCTGTTCCGGCCACTTTGGGATTCTCTCCGGTGACAAGGAGCAGATTCTCGAACGGAGCCATGCTGCGTATGGCCTTGCATTCCTCTTCAATCTGCGAGGGGGTAAGCACCACGCGGTCGAAATGGTTGTGGCGGTTGAATCCGCAGTAGACACACGAGTTGGTGCATGAGTTTGTGATGTACATCGGGATGTACATCGCAATCGTGTTGCCGAACCGCTGGCGGGTGTACATGCGGCTGAGTGCCGCCATCTCCTCGAGGCGGGCGGCAGCCGCCGGCGACACCAGGGCCATGAAATCATCGTCGGTAAGGCGCTGTTTACGCAGCGCGCGGTCAACATCGGCGATGGTCTTTGACAGTATGGCGTCTGTGGTCTGCTGCCAGTCGTATTTTTTGAGTTCTTCTGAGAATGCCATAGCTCCTAACTTAGAAATGATGTCAGCGGACTGCTTGCCACAGCCGATGACGAGCGTGTGCCCAGACCGGCCTCGTATGCCTCACGCCCGGCCTCAACTCCTTTGGCGAAGGCACGGGCCATGGCAACCGGGTCGCCTGCCACGGCGATGGCGGTGTTTACAAGTACGGCGTCGGCGCCCATCTCCATAGCCTCGGCGGCATGCGACGGCGCTCCGATTCCGGCATCCACGATTACCGGCACATTGCTCTGTTCGATTATTATCTCAAGCATGTGGCGGGTGAGCAGCCCGTTGTTGGTGCCTATCGGCGCGCCGAGAGGCATCACGGCGGCTGTGCCGGCTTCTTCGAGGCGTTTGCACAGCACCGGGTCGGCCTGGATGTACGGCAGCACTACGAACCCCATCCGAGCCAGTTCCTCGGTGGCTTTCAGTGTTTCGACGGGGTCGGGCAGGAGGTGACGCGGGTCGGGATGGATTTCAAGTTTTATGAAGTCGGTGCCGAAAGCCTCGCGTGCCAGTTGAGCCGCCAGCACAGCCTCTGCCGCGGTGCGCACCCCGGAGGTGTTCGGCAGCAGTTGCACCCCGGGGCGCATGATATGACGCAGCATATCGTCGTCGCGATTGTCGGTGTCGATGCGTTTGAGTGCCGCTGTCACCATCTGCGAGCCGGAGGCGATTATGGCGTCGCGCATCACTTCGTTGGAGCTGAATTTGCCTGTGCCCACAAAGAGCCGGCTTGAAAAGGAGCGTCCCCCTATTATGAGTTTTTCCATTTGTCGATTGTTGATATGACTTGTTGTGTTGTGTTTTCAGAATCAGTGGAGTTCAGGATGAGTCCGCTTACGGCCACGCCGCTTACTCCGGTGTGCATTATTTCCGGAATATCGTCAGTGAGAATACCGCCGATAGCTGTTACCGGGAGGTTTATTCCCTCCAGCCTGCACCGGTCCATAATCCTGCGGTAGCCCTCGGCTCCGAGCACGGGGCTTAGATTCTTTTTGGTGGTGGTGAATCTGTATGGCCCCAGGCCGATATAGTCGGCTCCGGCTTCGGCGGCATGCCGTATATCCTCGAAGGTGTTGGCTGTGGCGCCGATTATGAATCTCGGTCCGAGAATCTGCCGGGCATCAACGGCCGGCATGTCGTTTTTGCCCAGATGCACACCGTCGGCACCAAGGAGCATGGCGGCCTCCACGCGGTCATCGACTATGAATGTCGCGCCATAGCGCCGGCATATTGCGAGTGCTTTTCTGCCGGTTTCGATATATTCGTTTTCCGTGACTTCTTTCATGCGGAGCTGCACCCAGCGGCATCCGCCGCGTAGCGTATCCTCCAGGCGCTCTATGCGGTCGGTGATGAATTGTAGTCTGAAATTTTTCAATTGTTTCGGACTTTTATGTTGATTTGATATTGTGTCTGAATGTGTATTGTCTCTGAACCCGCGCCATGCGGCACCAAGCATCGCGGCGCCTCCGAATCCGATATGCTCCAGATCGGGGATACGTTCGGGCGTAACTCCTCCGAGAGCTATCACCTTGTCGGTGATCACACCTGAGGATTTGAGGCCGGCGGTGGAGAAAGCTCCCTTATAGCCCGTTTTGGATATGCTGTCGAAGATGGGGCTTAGGAAAAGATAATCTGCCGCGGCGGCATGACGGCGCACCTCTTCGAGCGAGTGGCAACTGCGGCTGATGATGCCGTTGAAACCTTCCGGGGGCACGGGGTTGCGGCTGTTGAGGTGCACTCCTCCGGCAAGGCCTGCGGCGGCGAGTTCAAGGCAGTCGTGAAGCGAGAGCCTGTGGCGCAACTCTCCGGGGATGGCTTCGAGCAGGCTTTCAATCTGTGCGGCGTCGGCTCCGGGCTTGCGTATGTGCACACGGCAGAAGCCGCCGTGTGCAAGCAAAGCGGTGATTGCTCCGGCTTCTCCCGGCCAGAAATCAGGAGTTGTTACGGCGATAAGCTTCATCCTCCGCATACGGCGGTGATAACCAATATTCTGTCACCTTGCTTTAATGGAGTCTCATCCCATTGCGATTTGCGGACCACCTTGTTGTTTACGGCTACGGCGACACCTGTAGCCGGCACCTCCTTCCAGGTAAGGAGGTCGGAAACGGTGCGCACGTTTCCCGGCAATTCTGTTTCGTTACTGTTAAAAAAAACGTTCATGGTTCTTTGGTTTTGCTTTGCAGGAGCGAAACTATACGACCATGAACTGTAAAATCTTTCCGGGCGCTGCATAAATCCCGGGAGCAATTCCTTTCGGCGGTACTGGCCGCATCAAGTTCATAGGGTATAATCTCAGCCGCATCCTCCATAGGGGCGCGGCACCCCTTTGCTGTTATTCTGCCGCAAATCTACATAAAAATCGCGAGATTTTTACACCGGCAGAATAAAAAACAAGGCCGACGGGTTGATTCCTCACGGCTCTTTCATTTAAAATCGGCCGAAGTTTACAAAAATAGTGGTATTTTATAGCGAAAATGTCTACCTTTGCACATAGCGATGCCGAAGCACCGCCTTCGGTGTTTCTTTATCATAAGATTTAA
>SCEJ01000205.1 GCA_004102785.1 Muribaculaceae bacterium Isolate-013 (NCI) | reverse complement strand
GAACCTCGTTTGCGATGAGTTTGAAATGCTTCTCGCTGTCGCTGAGCATGCGCTCGAACTCCTTGCCTGAAGCTGTTTCTGCCTGCTTTATGCGAAGTTCGGCGTCACGTTCGATCTGCTTTACGCGTTCGGTTGCCGCTGCCTCGGCTCGGGCTATGCGTTCGTTTGCCGACGCTTCTGTCAGAGCCGTGCGCTCTGCGGCGGCTTTCTCCCTTTCGGCAAGAGTGGCGAGTTCGCTTTTCAATGCAATATGACGCGAGACCGTTATTGCGGTTACAATCAGTGATGCCACAAGCATCACGCTTAAAAAAATTACAAGTATTATCATCTGATATCTATTTGCGTATAATTTGGTGCAAATATACGCAAATAAAAGGATATTTTAAGTCTCTGTATTTATGACGGGGTAGATGGCGCGGTGCCGTTGTCAGACTGTACGGCA
>SCEJ01000204.1 GCA_004102785.1 Muribaculaceae bacterium Isolate-013 (NCI) | reverse complement strand
GCTGTCCTTCAACATAACCGATGGAGATGGCAATACCTCGGTCAGCACGACGAGCGATTACTTAGTCTGCTCTTATCTGGGGTTCAAGGAATTGAAAGTCAAGCTAAGCACATTTAAAGAAAACACATGCAACAAACTGTATCTTGAAAAATCGACTGTCAATTTGAAAGAAATCATCGTAAAGGCTCCACCGATAAGAGAAAAAAGCGATACGCTCGTCTATCTTGTAGATGCATTCAAATCGCAAAGCGACAGACATCTTGAAGATATATTAAAAAAATTGCCGGGCATAAGCGTAAGCAACGACGGACGCATATCATATCAGGGCGAGGCCATCAGCAAATTCTATATTGAAGGACAGGATTTACTCGGCGGCAACTATAATCAGGCCACTGCAAATCTTCCGGTAGAGGCTGTTACCAATGTAGAAGTTCTTGAACACA
>SCEJ01000203.1 GCA_004102785.1 Muribaculaceae bacterium Isolate-013 (NCI) | reverse complement strand
TTCTGAAGGGGATGGCATACAGTATTCAGGCGGAATGGATCAGACCGGAAGGAGCCACAGGAGACTGCGACACGGCTTACAGAGCAAAATGCGATGCCGCCGTAGCAGCGTTGCAAGACCACGATATCGTGATTCTCCACATAGAAGCCTGCGATTACGCATCCCACAAGATGGATGTAAACTCCAAGCTGAACGCAATCCGGAACATAGACAGAGAGATCATCGGACCGTTGATGAAAAAACTTTGCGATGGCGAAGATTTTGCCATTGCCGTTATGTCTGATCATCCTTCGCTTTGCGAAAAAGGGTGTCATTCGGCGGATTCTGTACCTTTCCTACTCTATTATCATGGAATAGAAAAAGATGAAACAAATATGTTTTCAGAGGAGGAAGCCGCGACCGGCAACCTTGAAAGCATATCTGACATCTACAGGCAATGAGACT
>SCEJ01000202.1 GCA_004102785.1 Muribaculaceae bacterium Isolate-013 (NCI) | reverse complement strand
TCCATGACACCAATCACATGTGCCAGGGAAGTATCTTTTACAAGAGTCATGCACTCACTTCCCATAGGCGGCAGTATGATCTTGACTACCTGCGGCAGTATGATCTTAAAAAATGTCTGTGCCTTACTGAATCCCAGCACTTTTGCTGCCTCGTACTGTCCGTTCGGTATTGCCTGGATTCCGCTCCGGTAGATCTCCGCAAAATAAGCGGCATAATTTAAGGAAAATGCCACGACTGCGGCCATGGTTCGCTCGATTCGTATGCCTAAAAGCAGATTCAGGCCGAAATAAAATCCGTATAACTGGAGAATAAGCGGTGTACCTCTCATGATCAGCAGGTAAAAACGCACCGGCAGCTGAATGATCTTAAATCTGGTCATCCTCCCAAGCGCCAGCACAAGCCCCAATGTCAGACCGAAGACCAGTGTGAGGAAAAAGATGATC
>SCEJ01000201.1 GCA_004102785.1 Muribaculaceae bacterium Isolate-013 (NCI) | reverse complement strand
TACGCCTGCGCGTCGCTGACTTCGTAGGTATAGGTAGTCCAACTGCTCATCGATCTGCCACCACCATTTGCTCTAACATGTTCATGGGGCACGGTCCGGACACCGGCCATACCTCGCTCCTTTGCTTCGGCATAACTTACTTCGTCACCGTTGGACTTTACTCCGTATCGGGCGTTGCGGCGGGCCAGGTCTTGTCGCTCAAGCATTGTGGAATACGCCTGTGTCACGGCCTTGTCAAGAGCCGCGGCTTTTGCCCGGAGTATGAATGATTGCACGACGTTGGAGGTATTGTTGACAAGTACCTCCTCGGCATCCTTCACGCTGTTTACCGACAGGCCGAGTTCCCGGAAGGCCTTCTTGTTCTCGTCGACGAACTTGCGACGCTTGGCCATGTCGTCGCCGAGTGCCTTCCATGCGCGCTGCAACTTGTTGTACGCGACAATC
>SCEJ01000200.1 GCA_004102785.1 Muribaculaceae bacterium Isolate-013 (NCI) | reverse complement strand
AGACGGTAGTAAGCGTCCTGTACCCACACGTCATTGGCATCCCAGTTGAAATGCGACACATCATAGAGCGAGCTCCATGTGTTGATGCTCTCGTCGGTTGCGTCCTCCTGCATGTTGAATATGCATCTCGACAGGTCATATCCCTTTTCGGAATCAATGTCGGGATTGCCGTCCTTCTCCTGCCCCGTGATGACAAAGCATGCGTATGCCTTTGCTAAAACCTGCCGGTAGCTCTCAGGCGACGAATACACTACGGTGGCGTCTTGCTCGAATACAGGGCGCTGGTCAAGATCGTCGACACATGATGTCAGTGACATCGCTCCGATTGCCAGTGCCGCAAGTATATATCTGTTTTTCATTTTGGTCTTGATTTTGGTGGTTAGAAATTAAGTCCTACTGTCAGCGAATAGGTGCGCGGACGCGGATACACGTTCGAGTCTATTCCA
>SCEJ01000199.1 GCA_004102785.1 Muribaculaceae bacterium Isolate-013 (NCI) | reverse complement strand
ATCCAGCGGAAACAGTCGAAAGATCCGCTCGCCCTCGCTTCGAAAGGATTCGCGGCTGGTTGCCAGCACATGTAGTCGCGGTACCTCCCGGACCAGGTGTTCGACCAGCGGTGCAAGGGTCTCGAGCACGTGCTCGCAGCTGTCGAAGATCAGCAGCGTCGGTTTCGCTTGAAGATGGGTCAGCAGGGCCGGGACGGGATCTTCCGCATTGATAGACAGCCCGAGCGTCGAGGCGATGGTGATTGCGGCGAGCTCAGGCTTTCTCACCGGTCCGAAGTCGACAAAGAACACATGTCCGTCGAAATGGGCGAGCCGGCGATGGCCCACGGTTACGGCCACTGCCGTCTTGCCGATTCCGCCGGGGCCGACCACTGTGACGAAACGATGCAACGCGAGCCCGGTCGAAATCTTGTCGATGACCTCGTCTCGCCCGATCACCCGCGCCAG
>SCEJ01000198.1 GCA_004102785.1 Muribaculaceae bacterium Isolate-013 (NCI) | reverse complement strand
GCCACTCCGCTCGCACTTGCACTCATATGGTCGGCCCCGTGGGTGATAAAGCTGCTGCTTACCGACGAGTTTTTTGTCATAATCCCGCTCATGAGATGGCTTGGCATGGGTATACTGCTTCAGGCGGTAGTCTTCCCGCTGGGCTACATACTGCTCGCGGGTAACAACCGCAGGGTGGATGTGTGGGTAGAGATGGTGATTGACAATCTGACGTGGATAGCTTTAAGCATGGGTCTGTACTATATGTACGGGCTGATAGGTCTCGGCGTGAGCATGATGGCGAGGTCGATGATAAACATCGGTGTGGCCTACGGTGTGACGCGCTCATATTACGGCTTTCGCTACGATGGCCGCAGCCTCACGGCCCTGGCGGTGTGTCTCACGTTGGGCGGGTGTGGATTTCTGCTCTCGCTGACTACCGATGCCGCCTTCGGCTGGCCCATACTGG
>SCEJ01000197.1 GCA_004102785.1 Muribaculaceae bacterium Isolate-013 (NCI) | reverse complement strand
GGTCAGTGGACGGTGCTACCAATTCCGCTGCCCTGGCTGAACTGACGGAGCTGCAGAAGTTCACCATCACCTCGGAGTACAATAAAAAAAGCGGAGACCCCTTTGACATGGCCTGCGCCAAGGGCTGGGGCAAGCTGAAAGAAATGAGCATCACAGGTGCCAAGATCGTGAACGCGGGCAATATGGCCGCTCTCACTTCCATGGAAAAACTTACTCTGGTCAAGGTTAATGTGGAAGGTGAGCCATTCAGCCTGTCTGGTCTGGCCAAACTGTCCAATCTGAACTCGGTCAGAATCAACGACAGCCAGATAGCCGATTTTGAAGCTCTGGCGGGGTGCTCCGGGCTCACCTATGTAGAGATGAAGGGTAGCAAAGGCATCAGCAGCCTGGCCCCCCTCAAGGCCCTGCCAAATCTGAAGAGGATAATCGTTTCCAAAGGGGCCTTCCCTG
>SCEJ01000196.1 GCA_004102785.1 Muribaculaceae bacterium Isolate-013 (NCI) | reverse complement strand
TTGTGCCTTTTGTCAATGACATGCCTGCTCCGGTCGACACCGAAGGCAACGAGGTGAAGCCCGATTCCGACGGCCCGCTTTCTATATTCATGTTCAAGACCACAGTAGAGCCGCATATCGGCGAGGTTCAGTATTTCAAAGTAATGTCCGGAACCCTGACCGCTGGCGTTGACCTCGACAATATCACCCGTGGCTCGAAGGAACGTATCGCGCAGATATATTGTGTGTGCGGACAGATCAAGACGCAGGTCGACAAACTGTGTGCCGGCGACATCGGCGCCACTGTCAAGCTCAAAGATGTACGCACCGGCAACACCCTCGACGAAAAGGGATGTGAAATAGCTTTTGACTTCGTGAAATATCCCGCACCCAAATATCAGCGTGCCATCCGTCCAGTCACCGAGAGCGACGCCGAAAAACTCAATGCCATACTTAACCGCATGCATGAGG
>SCEJ01000020.1 GCA_004102785.1 Muribaculaceae bacterium Isolate-013 (NCI) | reverse complement strand
TTCGTTGCTCCTCGCTTATATTTATCTTCGTTGCTTGTCTTGACATAATTGGAGAGATAAGTATATGTAAGACAATAACGTTTGAAAATGGATTTCATTGCATTAATTCTTTAATAAAACATACTTAGCGGATTTAATCTAACAACAATAGGAGTAGTATTTCGCCATCCGAAATTACTCTCTGAGAGAATCGTCCACTCGAACCGTCTTGCCAATACAAAACTTCGGAAAAAACCAAGTGTCGACGAATTTACAACGCCGTTCTGTATTGATTTCCTTATGGAATCGATGGATGCAATGGGGTAGAACTCTTTTCTCATTTCCTCATCAGAATAATTATATAACGAGTCTCTTGTTTCCAAAAAGAAATCTATGGTTTCCTCTAATGAGGCATCAACAGTATAGTGCTCCCCAAAATGCAACTCGCGTGCCTGTATGCCACTCATACCAACAATAAAAGCCAGCCCTATTATCACCATAAAGTATTTGATGATAAAACAGGTGAAATTTTCTTCACGCCATTTTCTTCCATAGAGTTAAAATTCAATCATTTAAATAACAGTTTCATGGCTACTACAAATGGAGAAGTTGCGACCTTCATTGTAGATAAAGCAGCTATTTACATTGGATAAACAAAACGATAATAACCTATCGAGTCAAGCTTGTCAGTCAGATTTATTTTAAGACCACTGATATCAGAGATTCTTTTCAGTTTTGCGAGACACATTCTGAAAGAATGATTGCGATTATCGCACATTACCAAATCAAAATTTTTTAATAATGGTACTAACCTATAGTCTGCTGCCAGCGAATCGGCATTAGAGGTCAGTATGTTCACACCATGGCGACCGATGAGATCGCTCTCTGTAAAACCAAATTTGAGTTTAATCGCAGTTTTAAGCGGCATTACAAACTCCAATCCCTTTTTACTTCGCAATACCACAGGTTTTTTAATATAGATTGTATCAGCATCATAGCAATCCCTGTCGTCCAGATTCACATGATTAACCGGTGTGTTTCTGCTCCTTATTCCTATCGGCTCACACATCCAGTAGTATGCATTTGGATCTTTGAAGGGTAGAGTCACGGGGATATCCTCAAGAGGAATTTCAGTCGATTCTCTATAACTTATAATGGAGTTCTTATTAGGAGCATAACGGTCGAACTGGCCGCCTTGAATTAAATATTTTTCAAAAAATAATGAGTTGGAATCATAATTGATCACATCAAATTTTTTCAACTTTTCAATCTTTTGATCCTGCCCCTCATATATATCATCAATCTCAGTTGACAAACTAACATCCTCAGATGATGGAATATCTTTTAAGGATTTCATTTTGTCTTCTGACCACCCACCCCAATAAGACGATATTCCATTGGGACCAGACATTAGTGCGCCCGAAGGCTGTGAGAGAATATCTGACAGAGTGGCGTCATAATTCAATTTCCCAAAATCTTCTCGAGAAAGGACAAAGAAACTTCCATGTCTATCAGTAAGTATAACCGGATGCCTATAACTTACAGTATCCATCATGAACAACGAAAGATTCCATCTCGATTCATCCATATATGGCGTCCAGGTATATGCTCCTTTGTGTGTTACATCGTAAGGCACTTTCGCAACCTTTTTTTGAGGAGAAGCGCAAGCGCACAACATGATCATAAAACACACAATCAACTGATTGGCTATACATAATCCACATTTTTTTTTGTATTCATTGTATTCGCTATCAATAATTTGACGGGAAATAACTATCTATCATGCTTTTCATTATAATTTCATATATCGATTTAGTATAGATATTATAACGAAAAAAACCTCGACCTGGCGGATTAGAAGGATCGCCTCCAAATGGATTTCCTCGCAATCCGCTACTAATTATATGTGAAATTTCTTCATAAGAGATAGACGGGGATCTGTTCGGATCAGATGAAGTCCTTGTCATTATACCTTTCCAGAAATGCCCTAATCCTAAAACATGACCAATTTCATGCGCTATCGTAAGTTCCGTAGCACCCAACTTATTTACCCCTATTATTGAGCCATTAAATGTAGTCCCCGATTTCATATTGTTCGCATTTTTATACTCAAAATAGGCATTTGATGATGAATAATGATAATCTGTTGAATTTAACTCAAATTTAGACTTTCGTCTATCCGCCTCAACATACCACCTCAATTCATTGACAATATCACCGTTCCGTGTATGTTTATCATTTTCATCAACAACAATATATGTTAAATCAAAGACTACTGTATAACCATTAATCTCAAAAACACCAGAAAGATTGTTCCAAAAATCAAGCCCCTTTTGTAAATTGGCAACAAATCGCTCAAATGTATAAAATTGCGCCTTTATCCTCCATTCTCTTTTAGCCGGATCTATCTCTTCTTCATAGTCATTCCCTGTCGGGTCGGTATGGTTGATTGGGTCGCCGCCGCAGAAGAGGTAGGGGGAAACGCCGGGGGTCTGGTCGGCCAGACGGTCTACTGAGGTGAAGGTGCCTGCCGCGCCGAGTTTGAAGCGGGCGGAGTTGTCGATTACCGACGGACCCAGCCAGGTGTCGGACTCCTTGCCGGTGTAGCGCTGAGCTTTGAAGCTGCCGTAGCTGCTCTCGGCCATCAGCTCGCCGAAAGGATAATAATGATAGAACTCCTCGACTGTGCAGTCAGGCATTTCATCCTTAACGTTATTTTCCTCTAAAATGTGACGCATAAAATATGGAAATTCGCCATACTTGAGAGTACGATTGGCAACGAGATGAATATCAGCGATTTTTTCATGGATTAAAGCGCGTTTTTGCGGCAGTGCACAGTAATGTGATACCGCAAAGGTAATGGCTTTTGCGCTATAATCCAAACAAAATCAAATAAATTGTAAAAAAATTAACAGCTCAACAACGTGATTGTCAGAGGAGTCCGAAGATGAAGATGGCGAGAATCGCCGGAGGCGCTATGAAACGCAGGCAGAACGACACAGGCGCCACCCACACCGACCGCGTATGCCCCGGAGGCGTGAGCTGCCGGCTTACTATCCTGCGGTCAAGCACCCATCCCACGTAGATGGAAATCAACACCCCGCCTGCCGGCAGAAGTATGTTTGACGACAGGAAGTCGAGCAAGTTGAAAAAGTTCATGCCGAAGATGGTCCAGCCCGACAGCGCTCCGAAACTCAGCGACGACAGCACGGCCATCACCGTTACCGCCCCGCCCTCGATGAGGGTGGCCTTGCCGCGGCTCATTTTCCATTCCCCTTCCATGCAGGCTATTACCACCTCGGAAAGGGATATTGTGGAGGTGAGTGATGCCACAAACAAAAGGATAAAGAACATCGTGCCCCAGATCTGGCCGCCTGGGAGCGACATGAATATCGACGGCAACACCTCGAACACCAGGCGCGGGCCGGCTGCCGGCTCCTGGCCGAACGAGAAACATGCCGGGAAAATAACTATGGCGGCCATTACAGCCACCAGGGTGTCGAGCGCCGCGGTAATCCCGGCGGTCTTCACCAGCGAGGTCTTCTTCGAGAAATATGAGGAATATGTGATCAGCGCTCCCATCCCCACACTCAGCGAGAAGAAAGCCTGCCCCATGGCTGAAAGAAGCGCGTCGCCGTCGAGCTTGCTGAAATCGGGCTTGAACAGGAATGCCATCCCCTCGGCCGCTCCCGGCATGAGCAGGGAATTGACACAGAACACAGCCAGGATGACAAACAGCAGCGGCATCAGCAGATTGGATATGCGCTCTATCCCCTTCTGCACTCCGCGGCTTATAACCATAAAGTTGACTACAAGGAACGCGATGGTCCAGGCCACCGGACGAAGAGGCGACGCCACAATTTCATCGAAACGGGTATGAAGCTCGGTCTGCGACGCCACGCCGCCGAAACCTGTGGCCGACTGCCATATGTAATCCATGCACCAGCCGGCAACCACCGAATAGAACCCCATTATGAAAAACGAGGCGGTGATTCCCATCACACCGATACTCTGCCATAACCGGCCGGCACCAAGTTTGCGGAAAGCGCCGGCCACATTGGTGCCGGAAGCGCGACCCACCACAAATTCGGCGCATATCACCGGGATACCGAGCACTATAACAAAACCTATGTAGGCCAGCAGAAAAGCACTTCCGCCGTTGGCACCGCATTCATAAGGAAAACGCCATATATTGCCCAGGCCCACGGCCGAACCCACGGTGGCGGCGATTACGCCGAAACGCGTGGCGAATGTTTTGTCGGATTGCATTTCAAAGTCAGGTATAAGAGGCTGCCATGCCGTGATTCAACTATTGTTTGACAAGTTCTTTGGCCAGAGCGAGCTGCGAGGCCGGAATGAGCAGCTCCACGGGCGCCCAGGTGTCGGTCATGGGATAGACCGATGATATTGTGGCATTGTTGGTCACACACGGTATGCCGTTGGCCTGGAGCAATCCACGGTCAATGGCCGCCGCCTCTGCACTGGAGTAAGTGCGGAAAAGAATCCATTGTTCATTGTCTGCCATATCTGATAATATTCAAAAGTAAACGACCGCAGCAGCACCGGATACGCCCGGGCTCCTGCCATATCAGTTGACAGCAAAATTACAGTTTACTTCGCAAAATGCAAAAATATAGCGAAAAATATCGCAAAAAAAAATCAGAGCAGCATCGGGGCGATGCGGCGAAGCGCGGCAATGAACGCCTTGCATTCGTCGAGAGTATTGTAAACGGCGAATGAAGCCCTTACCGTGCCCTCTATGCCAAGCGCCTCCATCAGCGGCTGCGCGCAGTGGTGGCCGGTGCGCACGGCCACGCCGAGTTTGTCGAGCAGCATCCCGGTGTCGTAATGGTGGGCGTCGCCGATGAGGAATGAAATCACCGCGGCCTTGCCGGGGGCGGTGCCGAATATGCGCATCCCCGGAATCTTCATCATCTCGGAGGTTGTCCATTCCAGCAGCTCATGCTCGTGGGCGGCTATATTCTCTATTCCAAGCGAACTTATATAGTCCAGAGCCTCGGCGAAAGCCGCTATATCGACAAAGTCGGGGGTGCCGGCCTCGAATTTAAACGGCAGTTCGGCAAAAGTAGTGCCGGAGAAACTCACATGGCCTATCATCTCGCCGCCACCCTGGTAGGGAGGCATCTTCTCCAGCAGCTCACGGCGCCCATAAAGCACCCCTACCCCGCATGGGCCATACATCTTGTGCGATGAAAAGGCATAGAAATCCGCATCAATATCGCGCACATCGATACGCAGGTGCGGCGACGCCTGCGCGCCGTCGACCACCACAACACATCCGTGCTCATGGGCTATGGTCGCCATCTCTTTCACCGGATTGACCGTGCCCAGCACATTCGACACATGGCAGAAAGCCACCAGACGCGTGCGGTCGGTAAACAGTTCGCGGTAGCGGCCGGTGTCAAGCGAGCCGTCAGGGCGCACCGGCACCACATCGATATGTATATCCTTATGGCGCTGAAGCAGTTGCCAGGGTACTATGTTGGCATGATGCTCCATCACGGTGAGGATTATGCGGTCGCCGTCGCGCAGGAACTCCCCGCCATACGACGAAGCCACAAGATTGATGGCCTCCGTGGTGCCGCGGGTAAAAATCACCTCCTGGGCCGATGCGGCGTTGATATAGGCGGCCACCTTGCGGCGTGTGGTCTCCATCATCTCCGTGGCTTCCTGCGAGAGGGTGTGCACCCCGCGGTGCACATTGGCCTTGTAGCCGTAGTACACGCGTTCCACGGCCTCCACCACCCGGCGTGGAGTCTGCGAGGTGGCGGTATTGTCAAGGTAAATCAGCGGTTTGCCGTAAATCTTACGGTCGAGCACCGGATAGCCGGCTCTGATTTTTTCAATTGACTCGGGAAGCATGGGCTACTTTTAATTATGAATTATATAGTTTGGATTCTATATCAGGTCTATTCGGCATGGCAGTCGCGGGCGGCAGCGCATGAGCGGCACGATGCGGCCTCGCCGGCGAACCGGCGCTCTACCATGTGGCGCAGGCGGTCGCGCAGAGGCTCAAGACCGATACCGTCGACAACATCCATCAGGAAGGCCTGCATCAGCATGCGGCGCGCTTCGGCCAGAGGTATGCCGCGGGCCTGCATATAGAAGAGCGCCTTGGCGTCGAGCTGCCCGGTTGTGGCGCCGTGCGAGCACTTCACATCGTCGTTGTATATCAGCAGCCTCGGCTTGGAGTGCATACGCGCCGATATGGAAGCCAGTATGTTGCGGTTGCTCTGATAAGCCTCGTTGAAGCGTGCGCCGTGACACACCTCTATCTCCCCCTCGAACGCGCCGGTTGACTCGCCGTCGAGCACATATTTGAAAAGCTGCGACGAATTCGACCGGCAGGAGGAGTGGCGCACACGTGTATTGTTGTCGACATGCTCCCCATCCGCTCCGATAGCAAGGCCGTTGAGGTGCGTCTCGCAGCCGTCGCCGGCCACCTCCACGGAAAATTCATTGCGGGTGTTTCCGTTGGAGAGGGTGGCCACGCAGGCGTTGAGCGCCGAACGGGCCTCCTGCCTGGCGAACACCTGGCAGTAACGCGCCGTGGCCGGCGACGACTCCTCGAGGTCGTACCAGCCCACACGGGCATCCTCCCCGGCGAATATCTCCACAACCTCCGATGAGAGATAGTGTGTGTCGGACCGCTGGGAGTGGTCGCATTTCAGCACCGACACCTCCGAGCCGCGCCCGGCCACCAGCAGGATGCGCCTGGGCGCCATAAAGGGGAATTCCGCCGAAAAAATGTTGACAAGCTGCACGGGGCGCTCAAGGCGCACCCCGGCCGGCACATGGATGAACACGCCATCCTGCAAAAGCAATGAGTTCAGAGCCACGCCGGGCAATCCGACCGGGGCAAGACGGCCGTAAAACTCCTCCACGAGCGAGGGCATCTCCAGAGCGGCGCGGCGCAGCGAGCACACCGTCACCCCCTGGGGCAGATTTTTCAGCAGTGTGGCCGAAGGCACGAAACGGTCGTTGACCACCAGCCCCAGCAGCGACGAAAGGTTGGGCACATCGCAGCGGAAAGTGGCGGCGATATCGGCGGCGATGGCCACACGGTCGGGGTTCAGACCGAAATCAGGGGCGAACATCTCCTCGACCGATGTTTTCTCAAACCCCTCGTCAGTGCGGTCAGGGAGCCTCCCGGCGCTCTCCAGCGCACTTAGCGCCGCAGGGCGCAGGGCATTCAGCGCCGGGGCCGAGTTTGCGTCAAACCGCGGGGCGCTATCTCTGTAAACATTCAGATATTGGGTAAGTGCGCTCATTGCCTGTTGTCTTCAGTTTCTTTAATCCAGTCGTAACCGCGCTCCTCCAGCTCCAGAGCCAGCTCGGGGCCTCCGGTGCGCACGATGCGGCCTTTGTATAGCACATGCACGAAGTCGGGTCTGATATAGTCGAGCAGACGCTGGTAATGGGTTATTACTATTGTGGCGTTGTCGGCCGACTTGAGTTTGTTGACGCCCGCCGACACCACGCGGAGTGCATCGATATCGAGGCCGGAGTCAGTCTCGTCGAGTATGGCCAGCCGGGGCTCGAGCACTGCCATCTGGAATATCTCGTTGCGCTTCTTCTCGCCACCCGAAAATCCTTCGTTGACAGAGCGTGATGCCAGCTTGTTGTCGAGCTCCACAATGGCGCGTTTCTGGCGCATGAGCTTGAGGAAATCGGAGGCGCCCATCGGCGGTTCATGGAAGTATTCGCGCTTGGCGTTGACTGCGGCGCGCATGAAATTCACCATTGACACTCCGGGGATTTCCACCGGATACTGGAACGAAAGGAAGAGCCCTTCGTGGCTGCGGTCCTCGGGCGAGAGAGCCAGCAGGTCCACTCCGTGGAAGGTGGCCGAGCCGCCGGTGACGGTGTAGGCCGGATTGCCGGCGAGCACACCCGAAAGGGTGGATTTGCCCGAACCGTTGGGCCCCATTATGGCGTGTACCTCGCCCGGATGAATCTCAAGGTCGATGCCGCGGAGTATCTCCTTATCCTCCACTTTGGCGCGGAGGCCGCTCACTTTCAGTAATATATCTTTGCTCATAAGAGTATTTGTATTTGCTTTTCCTCAAAAAATGTATCAGCCCACCGACCCTTCGAGTGTGATCTGCAGCAGGCGCTGGGCCTCTACGGCGAACTCCATCGGAAGTTTATTCATCACCTCCTTGGCATAGCCGTTGACAATCAGCCCTACGGCCTCCTCGGTGGGGATGCCGCGCTGGTTGCAGTAGAAAAGCTGGTCCTCGGAGATTTTCGATGTAGTGGCCTCATGCTCTACGATGGCCGAGGGGTTCATCACATCGATATAAGGGAAGGTGTGGGCGCCGCAGTCGCTTCCGAGCAGCAGGGAGTCGCACTGGGTGTAGTTGCGCGCGCCTTCGGCGGCGGGAGTGACCTTCACCAGACCGCGGTATGAGTTCTCGCTGTGGCCGGCCGAAATACCTTTCGACACGATTGTGGAACGGGTGTCGGGCGCCAGGTGAATCATTTTTGTGCCGGTATCGGCCTGCTGGTAGTTGCGTGTCACGGCCACAGAATAGAATTCGCCGGTGGCGCCACGCCCGGCCAGCACGCACGAGGGGTACTTCCAGGTTATCGCCGACCCGGTCTCGACCTGTGTCCACGACAGCTTCGAGTAATCGCCGCGGCAAAGTCCGCGCTTGGTAACGAGGTTATAGACGCCGCCGCGCCCTTGGGCGTCGCCGGCATACCAGTTCTGCACGGTGGAATATTTCACTTCGGCGCGGTCCTCCACCACAATCTCCACAATTGCTGCGTGGAGCTGGTTCTCGTCGCGCATCGGGGCGGTGCACCCCTCGAGGTAGCTTACATATGAGTCATCGTCGGCCACAATCAGCGTGCGCTCAAACTGACCTGTGCCCGAGGCGTTTATACGGAAATATGTCGACAGCTCCATGGGGCAGCGCACCCCCTTGGGGATATATACGAACGAGCCGTCGGAGAACACCGCCGAGTTGAGCGCCGCATAGAAATTGTCTTTATACGACACCACCGAGCCGAGATACTTTTTCACCAGGTCGGGGTAGTCCTTCACTGCCTCTGAAATCGAGCAGAAGATTATCCCCTTTTCGGCCAGAGCCTCGCGGTGTGTGGTCTTCACCGACACGGAGTCCATCACGGCGTCGACAGCCATCCCCGAAAGCGCCTTCTGCTCCTCCAGGGGGATGCCCAGCTTGTTGAAGGTGTCGCGTATCTCCGGGTCAATCTCATCGAGAGAGCCGGGAACCTTCTTTTTGCCGGGAGCGGCATAATAGCTTATGGCCTGGAAATCGATGTCGGGCATACGCAGATGCCCCCACTTCGGAGGGGTGAGCGTGAGCCAGTGGCGATAGGCTTTGAGCCGGAATTCCAGCAGCCACTCAGGCTCGTTTTTCTTTTGCGAAATCAGGCGCACGACCTCCTCGGAGAGCCCCACGGGAATCACGTCGGTCTCCACATCGGTCACAAAGCCGTATTTGTATTCCCCCTCGGTAACGTCGCCGATTATATCGCCGGGGCGCTCCGCGGGCATTTTCTGTATATCGTCCTTATCTTTCATCTGAGGCAGAATGACTTTCGGTTAACAACCTGTGGCCCATCCGAGCACGGCAGGCCCGAGTTCCACAATGAAAAGCGCCACACGCCCTCCGGCAAGGTGGGAGAGTCTAGCATAGCTGGTGTCGGGGCTGAGCACAAGCCAGAAATTCAGCGCCAAACTCAGCACCAGCATCCACTGGAACAGCGAGAATACGGCACCTATCACCCTGTCGAAGAATCCGAGATTGAGCGAATGGGCCACACTCTTTATCAGGCGGCACAGCAGCCGCACCGACACATAGCCGATGATGAACACCAGCACATAGGCCAGCGTACGGTCCATCATGTCGGGCACACCTCCGTGCGCTATAAGCTGCGCCAGCGGAGCGCCGGCCAGACGGCAGAGCAGCACTGCGAAGAGCACCGCGCCCAGCGCACCGGCCTGCACGATGATACCGCGCCACCAGCCATAGGCCAGCGAACCGGCGGCCACCAATAATATTATAATATCCAGCGAGGTCATTTGGTTCTCCGTTTAGCAGCCGCAAAGTTACGAATTTAACATTATAATAGTGGTGTGATGCGCCTAAAATTTATCACGCAGCCTGCTGTCGTGTTCCGACACACAGCAAAAACAACAAAGGCTGTCATCACGACAGCCTTTGTTGTTTATCTTTAACCTTAAATCTAATACCATGAAAAAACACAGTGCAAATATAGTAATCTATACCACTAAAACGCCTTGGCGGAGCAATGGTTCGGAGTATCGACAAATTTAACACCCATTAACATATAATGGGCCTGAAATTTTTTCGCCGATGTTTGCGCCTTATCTCAAAAACATTCTGTAACTTTGAGGGGCAGCCTCAACAGGCGCCCGCAAACTATACCTGAACGCCATGATTTATGTAGAACTACCACCCGCGATTGCCGCTTCACAGCAAAGACTCCCCTTCTACCTGTCGATGGAAGAGCATCTCGCCCGCAACTACGGTGGAGAGTATTTCGTGATGTGGCAGGTGCTCCCCACAGTGATATACGGACGAAACCAGGATGTGCGCGCCGAGGTGAACATTCCGTTCTGCATCGACAACAACATACAGTTCTACCGGCGCAAGAGCGGAGGCGGATGCGTCTACGCCGACCGCAACAACATAATGACCGCCCTGATATCATCATCGACCGAGGTGGAGGCCACTTTCGCCAAATATTGCCGCAGGGTTGCCGCCACACTACGCGAACTCGGGCTCGACGCCGAGGCCAACGGGCGCAACGACATCGTAATCGGCTCGCGCAAAGTCAGCGGCAACGCCTTCCACCACCTGCCGGGGCGCTCGATTGTGCACGGCACCATGCTCTACGACACCGATCCGGCCACAATGCAGAAAGCATTGACCCCCTCCTCCGAAAAACTGGCGGCCAAAGGTGTAAGCTCGGTGCGAAGCCATATAACCACCATCCGCGAGCACCTGCCACATCTCGACATCGAGGAGTTCAAGGATTTCCTGCGCTCGCGCCTCTCCGACTCAACCATGACCCTTACCGACGACGATGTGGCCGAAATACGCCGCATCGAAGCCCCTTATCACGACCCGGCATGGCTCTACGGCACAACCTCCGCGCAGCGACGCCACGGCAGAGTGCGCATAGAGGGGTGCGGCGAGTTCTCGCCTGAAATCATTACCGACGCCGACGGCATTATAAAATCGGTGAAACTGACCGGCGACTTCTTCCCGCTGGCCGACATAGACAGCGGCCTGCTCCGGCATCTCCGCGGAGTGGCGCTCACGCCCGAAGCCCTGGCCGAAGCCCTCTCCGGCATCGACGCCGGAGAGATTATCTCCGGCCTTTCCAACGAACAACTTATTACCTTACTTATATCTGACAACCATGGAAGAGATTAAGAAAACGTGTCTCCACGACCGCCACGTGGCCCTCGGTGCCATGATGAGCCCCTTCGCCGGATGGGATATGCCTATCCAGTACAAAGGGATTGTGGAGGAACACAATGCCGTGCGCAACGACTGCGGGGTGTTCGACGTAAGCCACATGGGCGAGGTCGACATACACGGACCCGAAGCCGAGCGATTCGTAAACGCCATTTTCACCAACGATGTGGCCGGCGCGCCCGTGGGACAATGCTTCTACGGAATGATGCTCCACCCTGAAGGTGGCGTGGTCGACGACCTGCTGGTCTACAAACGCGGCGAAAACCATTTCTTTTTCGTTATCAACGCCGCCAACATAGCCAAGGACGAAGCATGGATTCAGAAGAACGCCGCCGGGTTCGACGTTACGGTCGACTGCCTCTCCGAATCATATTCCGAACTGGCCGTGCAGGGCCCGAACGCCGAAAAGGTTGTGGAGGAGGTGCTCGCCATACCTTGCGCCGACCTCTCTTTCTATACATTCAAGGAAACAACCTGCGGCAACGAGCCCATAATAATCTCGCGCACAGGATATACCGGCGAGGACGGCTTTGAAATCTACGCCTCCCACAGCGTGATTGCAGCCCTCTGGGACAAGCTGATGGCCTCGGGGCGCTGCGCTCCATGCGGCCTGGGCTGCCGCGACACTCTCCGCTTCGAGGTGGGGCTGCCTCTCTACGGCGACGAGCTCACCGACGACATCACCCCGGTGGAGGCCGGTCTGTCGATGTTCGTAAAACTCGAGAAGCCGGAGCTTATAGGACGCGAAGCCATAGCCCGCCAGAAAGAGGAGGGCCCGCGACGCCGTGTGATAGGCCTCGAACTGGCCGACAAAGCCATACCGCGCCACGGCTACGAGGTGCTCAACGAAGCCGACGAGGTGGTAGGCCATGTGACCACCGGCTACAACTCCATCTCCACCGGCAAATCAGTGGCAATGGCGCTCGTCGACGCCCCCTGGACCAAACGCGACACCCCGCTGAAAGTGCGCATACGGCGCAAGACCTTCCCCTGCACCGTTGTGCCCAAGAAATTCTACAAAAAAAGCTACAAACAATAATAACCCCCGTAAAAATTCACAGACATGGTATATTACAGCAAAACCCACGAATATATCCGCATGGAAAATGAAACCGAAGGTTTCGTAGGTATCTCCGCTTTCGCGGCAAAACAGCTCGGCAACGTTGTTTACGTTGACCTCCCCGAAGAGGGCGACGAATTCAGCCAGGCCGAGGACTTCGGCGCCATCGAGTCGGTGAAAGCCGCCTCCGACCTCTATGCCCCAGTCGACATGGAAGTGACCGAAGTCAACGAGGCTCTGGCCGACAATCCGCGTCTGATCAACGACGACCCCATGGCAAACTACCTCATGAAGGTTACCGTAACCGATTCCTCACAGCTTGAGGAGCTCATGGACGAGGCCGCCTACGCCGACTTCTGCGCCGCCTCCCACTGAACCGCGGCGCCCGATGGCCCCTCTAACCGTTAACCGCTAACCTCTCATCCATAACCTTCAATCTACTACCGTGCACAGATATTTTCCGCATACGCCCGACGACATTAAAGCCATGCTTGGCCAGTGCGGGCTCAACGAACTGAAGGAGCTTTACAGCGATGTTCCTGGCGAACTGATGCTGAAAGAGCCATATGACCTGCCGAAGCAGATGAGCGAGCCGCAGGTGCGCCGGTTCTTCAACGAACTGGGCAGCCGCAACCGCCCGGGGCTGGTGTGCTTCGCCGGAGCAGGCTTCTACGAACATTACTCGCCGGCGGCGGCACTCAACCTGGTGCAGCGCTCGGAGTTCCTCACGGCCTACACCCCCTATCAGCCGGAAATCTCACAAGGCACGCTGCAATATATCTTCGAGTACCAGTCGATGATGGCGCGCCTCACCGGGATGGAAATCTCCAACGCCTCGATGTACGACGGCGCCACAGCCACCGCCGAGGCCATGCTAATGGCCGTGGCGGCCGGACGCAAGAAGCGCCGCGTGCTGGTGTCGGAGACAATCAATCCGGCCTACCGACGGGTGGTCGACAC
This sequence comes from Muribaculaceae bacterium Isolate-013 (NCI), assembly GCA_004102785.1. Lineage (GTDB taxonomy): Bacteria > Bacteroidota > Bacteroidia > Bacteroidales > Muribaculaceae > UBA7173. The sequence goes on along the minus strand of SCEJ01000020.1, from coordinate 34,055 downwards.
TTATGCCCACTACCACGGCATCGAGGTGACTCCGGTTGCCGCCGTTGACGGCGTGACTTCCCGGCAGGACCTGGAGGAGAAACTCGCCGCCCACGCCGACGTTGCCGCGGTGATAGTGCCGGTGCCCAACTACTTCGGCATTATCGAGGACCACTCCGGGCTGGCCGGACTCGTGCATTCGCGCAAGGCTCTGCTGGTGATGACCTGCGTGGCCTCCGACCTGGCCTCGCTGCGCACTCCCGGCGAATGGGGCGCCGACATTGCATGCGGCGACGCCCAGAGCCTCGGCATTCCGCTGAGCTTCGGCGGTCCGTATCTCGGATTCCTCTGCGCCACCAAGGCCCTGATGAGGAAAATGCCGGGACGTGTGGTCGGCGCCACCACCGACTCGGAGGGACGGCGCTGCTTCGTGCTCACTCTCCAGGCCCGCGAGCAGCACATACGCCGCGAGAAAGCCACATCCAACATCTGCTCCAACCAGGGCCTGATGACCCTCTACGTTAGTATATATATGAGTCTGATGGGCGCCGCAGGGCTGCAGGAAATCAACGAACGCTCGCACGCCGGCGCCGTCTATCTGCTCGAACAGCTCACCGCCGACGGACGCGCGCGTCTCAGATACCCCGGCAAGCCATTCCTCAACGAGTTCCTGCTCGAAACGGATTATAAGGTGGACACGCTGATACATTCATGCGTGAAGAAAGCCGGAATCCTGCCCGGCGTAAAAGTTTCCGACCACGAAATTCTTATTGCCGTCACCGAGATGCAGACCCGCGAGGATATGGACCGCCTTGCCGCCGTGGCGCGCGAATGTATGTAAACTGAAGTTCAACACTCAATATCTGAAGATTATGAACAGAGAACTATATGCATCCCTGGTGTTTGAGCTTTCAGCCCCCGGACGCAAGGGTTACTTCCTGCCCGACAGCGGCATACCCGCCGACGGTGCGCTTGACGGCATACCCTCCGGCCTGCTGCGCGAGAAAGACCCGCAACTGCCCGAATGCGACGAGCTTACAGTGGTGCGGCACTACAACAACATGTCGACCAACAACTTCGGAGTCGACACCGGATTCTATCCCCTGGGGTCATGCACAATGAAGTACAACCCCAAAATAAACGAGGAAATAGCCTCGCACCCCGCTTTCTCGGGGTTGCACCCTTATACCCCTGCATGTGCCTCGCAGGGCGCTCTTGAAGCCTACTGGCACCTGCAGAAAGCTCTGTGTGAGATTGGCGGCATGGCCGAATTCACACTCAACCCCTTCGCAGGTGCGCACGGCGAGCTCACCGGACTGATGGTGATTCGCCGCTATCATGAGAGCCGCGGCGACACAGGGCGCCGCAAGGTGATTGTGCCCGACTCGGCCCACGGCACCAACCCGGCCTCGGCGGCTGTGGCCGGTCTTGAGATTGTAGAGGTAAAGAGCCGCCCCGACGGCACTGTCGACGTCGACGACCTCCGCCCGCTTCTTGACGAATCGGTGGCCGCCGTAATGATGACAAACCCCAACACCCTGGGAATCTTCGAGAAAAACATTCCCGAGATAGCCAGGCTCGTACACGAGGCCGGCGCACTGATGTACTACGACGGCGCCAACCTCAACCCGATGCTCGGCGTGGCACGCCCCGGCGACATGGGCTTCGACGTGATGCACATAAATCTACACAAAACCTTCTCTACCCCCCACGGCGGAGGGGGGCCGGGCTCCGGTCCGGTGGGCGTGCGCAAGGGGCTGGAGCAGTTCCTACCCTCGCCCCGTGTGGTAAGCCGGCAGGTCAACCGCGACGACATTCCCGTAGGGGAGCATGAGCGCTATGCCCTCGAATACGGCCCAGAATCGCTCGGCTCCGTGTCGGCCACTCTGGGCAACTTCGCCGTGCAGTTGCGTGCCCTCAGCTATATACTCACCCTCGGCGCCGAAGGGCTGATGGAAGCCGGCCCGCTGGCCACACTCAATGCCAACTACGTAAAAGAGAAACTCAAAGCCGACTATCTCCTGCCGATTGAGGGGGTGTGCAAACATGAATTCGTGTTTGACGGCCTGCGCGACAAATCTACCGGCGTCACCACTCTCAACGTGGCAAAACGCCTGCTCGACCATGGCTACCACGCTCCGACAATCTATTTCCCCCTCCTTTTCCACGAATCGCTGATGATTGAGCCCACCGAGACTGAAAGCCGCGAGACTCTTGACAAATTCGTGGAGGTGATGCGCTCCATCGCCCGCGAGGCCCGCGAGACTCCGGAGGTTGTAATCAACGCGCCGCTCAACCCCCCGGTGACACATCCCGACGACACTGAGGCGGCACTCCACCCGATACTCACCTACGACGAGCTTCTGAATGGAAAAGTATGATGTGATAGTAATCGGCTCGGGACCCGGCGGCTATGAAGCCGCCGCCATGGCCGCCGCCGACGGCCTCGCCACACTCCTCATAGAGCGCGACGCCCTGGGAGGCACATGCCTCAACCGCGGATGCATTCCCACCAAAGCCCTCTGCCGCTCGGCACAGGTGGCCGGCGACATGGCCGTGGCCTCACGCTTCGGCATCGTTGCCGACACGGCCGCATGGCACACCGACCTCGGCGTGATGGTGCGACGCAAAGAGCAGATTCTCGCACAGTTGCGCGAGGCGGTTGACATGGTAACCTCAAAATGCACGAAGGTATTCGGCGAGGCACGTCTGTGCGCGCCCCACACCGTTGAAGTCGACGGACGGCAATACACCGCCCCCAAAATAATCATCGCAACCGGTTCGGAGCCTGCCACACTCCCCATCCCCGGCGCCGGACTGTGTGTCAACTCCGACTTCATGCTCTCGCTTGAAGAGCTGCCGGAGTCGCTCGCCGTAATCGGCGGCGGCGTGATCGGCATGGAATTCGCCTCGATTTTCAGCGCCTTCGGCACCAAAGTGACCGTAATCGAATATTGCAAGGAAATCCTTCCTCCCTTTGATGCCGACATTGCCAAGCGCCTGCGCTCGGCAATGAAAGCACGCGGAGTGACCTTCTGCACCTCCTCGGCGGTAACAGCCGTGAGCGAGGCAGCCGACGGTCTGCGCACCGTAACCTTCGAGTCAAAAGGGAAAGAGAAGAGCATCGACACCGCCATGGTGCTGATGGCCGTGGGCCGACGCGCGAATACCCCGGCCACATCCCCCGGCATGGAGCTGGCAATGAGCCGGCGCGGCATAGAGGTCGACGAAAGCTACCGCACGAACCTTCCGGGCGTTTACGCCATCGGCGACTGCAACGGCATCTGTATGCTGGCCCACGCCGCATCGGCGCAGGCTGCCGCCGTGATGGGGCGCACAGTCAATATTGATGTGATGCCCGCCGCAGTATTCACAATGCCCGAATGCGCCATGGCCGGGCTGACCGAGGAGGAATGCCAGAAGCGCGGCATAGGGTTCCGCGCGGTGAAGGCTATGTTCCGCGGCAACGGCAAGGCGCTCGCCATGGACGAAGCTGACGGTATGCTTAAGTTGCTGCTGTCCACCCCCGACGACGGCACTCCCCCCCACATTCTCGGCTGCCACATATGCGGCCCCCATGCCGCCGATCTCATCGCAGAGGCCGCCCTTGCGATAGCGCAGCGTCTCCCGGTGACAGCCCTGACAACAACCATCCACGCACACCCCACCCTCTCCGAGGTGCTCCTCTCGGCTCTACGCCGATAATCCCCTTATAATACTTATAAGATTTATACCCGAAGTAATCAGCATCTCCGGATCCGGCGATGCTGATTACTTCGGGTATTTACACAGGCGCCCTCAGAGGCGCTGGAGGTATTCCGTGAGGTTCTGGTCACGTGTCAGCCCCATCTTCTTTCGTATGCGGTAACGCGACATCTCCACCGAGCGGTATGATATGTTGAGCAACGGCGCTATCTCCTTCGACGAAAGCCCCATGCGCAGATAACAGCAGATGCGCAAATCCCCCTCCGAAAGCTCGGAGTGCATGCTTCGGAGCTTCTGCGTATAATTGTCGTAGGCCTGGTCGAAAGAGTTCGTAAAGTCCTTCCAGTGGTCATCCTGGCCGATATTGTCGCGAATCACACCCTGGATTTTAGCCAGTTGACGCTGCACGTCGGGAGTACGGTGGGACTTGACCTCCTGATGCTCCTGTATTTTTGTGAGACGGTCGGCTATATCGAGGAGGATTTCATTTTTACGCACCACATTCATCGTGATATTTGAAATCTCCTCCGATTTGTGGCGTATATCATGCTCAAGCTGCTGGCTCTTCAGGGTCGCGATTTCATAGTCCTTGCGCAGAGTCTCCTCACGCGCCGTGCGGCGCATAGTCTCGAGTTCCTTCTCCTTCCGCTCCTCTATACGCCTGGCCTGGCGGGCCGAGGAGCGCTTCATTGTCCTGATGAAAAACCACACCAGCACTCCGACTGCCATGCAATAGACAATCCTGGCCCATATCGAGCGATACCATGGCGGCGCGATGGTGAGGCGGAACTCACTCATTGTGTCGCGGCCGGTATAGTTGTTGTGCGACCGCACCAGCAGCTTGTAATCCCCCTCGCGCAGACGTGTGTACTCCTTTGAATTGGAGGTTGTCCAGGGCGACCATTCCGTGTCGTAGTTCTCCAGCTTGTAGGAGTAGGTCACACAGTCGGGATAATTGTATTCCGGTGTGACGAACTCGAACCGCAGCGAATTCAGACTGAACGGCAGCAGCAGTCCGCCGTCGAGCGCCACGCCGGCACTCGCCTGGTAAACGAGAGAGTCCATCCCGGCATAAACGCGGCTCACGAATGTGGAGGCAGAGGGGATGGAATCGGGCTGGCGGTCAAGATTCACATCGTAGAAACCATCCTGGTTCGACACTATAATATGCCGCGGAGAGAGGAAATTGAAGTTGTCGTGCCCTGGAATCAGTTTGTCGGCTATGGGGGCGAACGTCAGCGAGTCCACCCGGTATTTACCGGAAGCGTCGAGATTGGCGGTGCGTATAGTCTTAAGATTCACTGCAAGAATGCCGTTGGTCTTGTTGCCATAAAGATGCATCGAGGGCAGAAAACCGAATATCCCCGACAGCACTGTGTCAGGTTCGATTCGGCCGGTGGAGCGGTTGAACCGCGAGAATCCCCCCTCAGTTGCTATCACAGGCTCGCCGTCGAGTATGTTCACGAAGTTGTCGCGGTTGGTTGGGAGTCCGTGCGATGTATCATAGAACGACGAGGATACGAAACGGCAGTCGGCCACGTCGAGTCTCAGGCGGTAGACACCCTTCATCCAGTGCGAGAGCCATATATCGCCGTATTTGTCGATTGAGAAGCGCCCGCCGATATCGTCATATCCGCTTACGCGCCCCACGGACTGCCACCCGGCCCCGGTGCGCTGCAACAGATAGAAACCGTCGTAGGTCGATGCGAGCAGGTAGGAAGATTGCGCCGCCGGCGCATACTGTCGCACAACTTCATCCGGAACAGGAATAACTTTCCATGTGCCCGGCACTCCGTCGACGACCCGGAAGCCGGCTCCGGCTCGATAATACAGACCGGCGTCGCAGCAGGCGAACATCGTGCCCTCCACCTCGTCGAGATTCCATACCTGTCCGCTGAGCACACGCCGCACCGGCTCAGGCCGGGCAAGGTCGGGGAGGGGATATGGGGTGGAATAAAGCCCCTGGTTGGTGCCGAGCCAGAGTGTATTGTCGTGCAGCAGCGAGGCATATCCGGCGCCATATACATTGAACACTCCGTTGAGATTGCTCAGAGGGGTGTTATACTGTATATAGTCGATACCGTTGTCAAGTCCGGCCCAGAGGTTGTTGCCGGAATCGAAAAAGAGCGACAGCACGGTGTTGTTCTGCATCCCGGTATCCATATTGGCATAAGCCACTTCACCCGAGGCGCGGTCAAGCACGGCCACGCCGCAATTTACCGTACCGAAAGCATAGACATCACCGTTGGCGGCGGCGCAAAACACCTGATTTTCCTTCAGGAACGCGTCAATCGGCGTGGCATATGGTCTGAGGTTATTCCCGTCAAGCAGAAAGAGGCCATGGAATGCCGTCACTACCAGCACATTGTGGCTCGCCGGAAGAAGGGAGACTATTCTCATTCCGGCCAGTCGGTCATTGCCGGGTGCCTCCTCGAATTTCCCGTTTTTGAAATAGAAAAGCCCCATCCCCTCGATTGCCACATAAAGGTTCCCTTTTATAACACTGGAGGTGGCGATTTTGGCAGGAGCAGCGAAAACCTCCGTGTCAACACCGTTGTAACGGAATATGTGGTGATCGCCCTGGAAGAGTATGTTACTGCCGGCTTTGTGTATATGCCATATCTCCCCTATGGCTCCGGGGCGGCGGCTGCCCATGGTGCCCATGAGAGAGTGATATTGCAACTCCCCGGCTGGCGACGTGCGAAACACGCCGAACTCCTCCGAACCGCCGGCATACACCCCGTCAGTGCCGTCAAGCAGCAGCGAACGCACCGTGGAGTAGTTCGACAGAAAATACTGATACCAGTGACGCGAATCAGTAACCAGCAGGCAGTCGGAGTTACCGAACAGCATCCGCCCGAGTTTATCCTGGGCCACACTCCAGTTCTGCCTGCCGGCACTATACTGTGTGCGGCTGAAATTGCGCACCAGCGGGTATGTGGCGCAAAGCCGCGGAGCCGCTGCAAAAAGCACCGACAAAACGAGGAGTGGCCCTGCCATACAGACCGCCACCTTTCTGAATATGCCTGATAAGGATTTCATGATTCATTAAAATTACGCCCGGAGCCGGCAAAAACAGTTGCAAATTCTGTTAATCAGCCGAAACAACAATCTGTATTCTGCATTGATTCAGGCTTGTTCCGATTGGCTGATACAAAGGTCGAAAAAAGAGTTGATGTGGACAAAGATGAAAATATGTTATAAAACATATACATCTTATATTATTGATTTTTATTTGGTTAATTTGGTAAAGTAGGGGTAATGTTGAGTTGTTTTTGGAGTGATGTTGAGTTTTTGTGAGTGAAATTTCTTGACAAAACCGTTTTTACATACTAATTTTGCACCAGATTTTTACAGCGACACGCTTCAAGCTGGATTAAGGACATTGAAAATTGAAAGTAAGAGTACATACCTACGCATGAAAACACTGTCAGGAATGAACCGGAATTCTGAAGGCCGTCGGCCCGATGGCCTTTAGAATTCTGCATTTCCTTTCAACGACATGAACGGCCTGAGCTCTTGCACGCCTCTCCCTCCTGCGGCTCCTTCTTATATTGGCATTAAACTTATCAGCCTCTCCTCCTAAACAGCCGCCACATCTCTTCCGCATTTCCGGCAGAATTAAGTCACTTCTTAATAATATAACGGATTGATAATGCTGCGGACATTGCAGAAGAGTGGTCCACAAACCCGACAAACAGACGCGCTGTCGACCTCCGCGCAATCCGGCCCGGAGCCACACACAAATCACTGACGGCAGCACAATAAAGCCTACGCCTGTACCGTTGTAAAATTCCCACTAAAAACCAACACAGAAATCAACAAACCTCTCATTTCATTTATTTACCTGAATCGTTCAATGAAAAAACAATTCCTGTTTTTATTATTGCTTCTGCTGGCGCTCCCCATGGCAGCCCAGAATGTGCGCGTCACAGGTGTGGTTTCGTCGGCTGACGACAACGAGCCCCTCATCGGCGCCACTGTGCAGGTCAAGGAAAATCCTGCCGCAGGAGTGTCGACCAACATCGATGGCGAATACTCCATCGAGGTTAAAGTCGGCCAGACACTGAAATTCACCTATGTAGGCTGCGACACAGAGCTTCGCAAAGTGACCGAAGCCGGAACCATCAATGTTGAGATGCGCAGCTCCAACATGCTCGACGAAGTTGTTGCCATCGGTTACGGCACAATGAAGAAAAGCGACCTCACCGGCTCGGTATCGTCCGTAGCCTCCGACAAGCTTCAGAAAACCCCCTCGGCATCACTTGCAAACGCCCTCCAGGGCCAGGCCGCAGGTGTGACCGTGAACTCCCTCACCGGCCGCCCGGGCGCCCAGGCTGAGGTGCGCATCCGCGGTGTGGGCACCATCAACGGCGCAGCCCCCATCTATGTAGTTGACGGTGTGATTGTTGACGACATCTCGTTCCTTTCTCCCGCCGACATCCAGAGCACCGAGATTCTCAAGGACGCCTCGGCAGCAGCCATCTACGGTGCCCGCGGTGCCAACGGTGTGATTCTTGTGACAACCAAAACCGGCAAGAAGGCCGACCGCGCCAACATCTCGTTCGACATGTATGTAGGCTGGGAGTCGCGCCACAAAAAACTCGACGTGATGGGCGCCAAGGACTTCGCCGATACATATGTGGCCATCAACGGCAACACCGCCTCAAAAAACTACTACGCCAAGAACGGCCTCAACAAATGGCTCAGCATCTATTCCGGCCTGAAGGCTTCCGACTACTATCCCACCGTATATGATCCGGAGACAAACCCCACCGGCATCAACTACGAGGCCATCGACACCGACTGGCAGGACGAAGTGTTCCGCACCGGCATGATACAGAACTACCACCTGTCAATCGACGGCGGCTCCGACCAGTTCACCTACTCCATGTCAGGCTCCTGGTTCAAGCAGGAAGGCACACTCATCGGCTCCGACTACTCGCGTCTCACCGCCCGCCTGAACACCTCCTACCAGGCCACACCCTGGATGAAGGTCGGCGAGAACATCTCGTTCATGGCCGGCGTGGCTCAGAATGCCCAGGAGTCGGGCGACAACTCCGCCCAGCCCGAGGCAGGCATCCTCGCCGCCTCCTTCGCCATGGCGCCCTGGGACCCCGTGCGCTACCCCGCCGGAACAGTGAACCGCAAAGGCAAAGAGATGGGCGGCCTGCTGGCAGCTTCATCCAACTACAAGAACGTCTACAACCCCTTCTCGTTCGTTGAATACATCCACCCCAAGCGCAACAACTCACGCTTCGTGGGCAACGCCTTCATCGAACTGACCCCCCTAAAGGGTCTTACCTGGCGCACCACCTACGGCTTCGACTACAACGTGGTGACCGACAAGACATTCTCCGACGCCTATGAAGTATCAGCTTTCGACAAGCGCGACAAGAACTTCCTCTCCTCCTCCATCAACAAGTACTACAACTGGAACGTTGACAACATCCTCACCTATGCCCGCACCATCGGCGACCACTCCTTCTCCGTCATGGCCGGCCAGACAGTCGAGGAATACAACCTCTACGGCATCGGCAACTCAGGCTCGATGATTCTCAACCCGGTTGAGCGCAACTGGTATCTCTCGCAGACCACCGAGGACAACACCAACCCCGCCTCCGACACCGTGTCGCGCAACCGCCGCTTCTCCTGGCTCGGCCGCGTCTACTACTCCTACATGGACAAATACATGGCCACGGTCAACTTCCGTGCCGACGGCTCCTCAAAATTCCCCGAAAACTCATGGGGCTACTTCCCCTCCTTCTCGCTGGCATGGCGTGCCTCGGGCGAGGAATTCCTCAAGAACGTCGACTGGCTCAACGACCTGAAAGTGCGCTTCGGCTGGGGTAAGGTGGGCAACGACAACATCGGCAACAACGCCTTCACCCTCTCTGTGGCCAACTCCGGCCCCTACTTCCTGGGTTACGCCTTCGGCCAGCCCCAGACCCTGGTGCAGGGTGCCACCGTGCTCACATGGGTCAACAACGGCGGCCACTGGGAAAACACCGAGCAGTTCTCGGCCGGTATCGACTTCGGAATGTTCTCCAACCGACTCACCGGTTCGATCGACGGCTTTATCCGCAAGACCAACGACATGCTCATGAACGTTACCGCCCCCGCCCACGTAGGTAACCGCTGGGCTGCCACCGCCAACGTCGGCAACGTGCGCAACCAGGGTATCGAAATCAGCCTCGAGCACCGCAACCAGCTCGGCCGCGACTTCTCCTACTCTATCGGCGGTAACATCTCCTTCATCGACAACAAGCTCACCGCTGTCAACGGCGGCTCGGCCAACCCTGTGAACGAGATACAGTACATCGAGGAGGGCCATCCCCTCTACTACTTCAAGGGCTACCAGTATCTCGGCGTGTTCAAGACCGACCAGGAAGCTCTCGACTTCTTCCCCGGCTACACCGCCGAAGACATCCCCTTCCATGCCGGCGACGCCATCTACGCCGACCTTGACGGCGACGGCCGCAACGGCGAAGGCGACCGCACCGACCTCGGTTCGGCAATCCCCTGGCTCACCTACGGCCTCAACATGGGCGCCTACTGGAAAGGCTTCGACCTGCAGCTCTTCTTCCAGGGCGTAGGCGGCAACAAAATCTACAACGCCCAGCGCTCGCGCCTCGAAGGCACCGGCATGACCTCAGTGCTCTCACCGGTGATGAAGGATGTCTGGACCGCCGACAACCCCGACGGCTCCATCCCCAACCCCAAGAACTCGTTCAACACCTCCTATCCCTCCTCCCGATTCCTTGAAAGCGGCTCCTACTTCCGCCTGAAGAACCTCCAGATCGGCTACTCCCTCCCCGAGAAGATGATTTCGCGCGCCGGCTTCAAATCCTGCCGCGTATACCTCCAGGGCTCCAACCTGTTCACCGCCACCAAATACTCCGGATTCGACCCCGAGGTAAACGGCGGCGTCGACAACGGCAACTATCCCCAGAGCCGCTCGTTCCTCATCGGCGTGAACATCTCCTACTAATCACAAACCGCATTTTCAAGAATCGACTATCATTTTCAGAATCCAATGAAAAACAAGATATTAAACTTCTCAATAGCCGCCATGGCAGCCCTCTCGCTGAGCTCTTGCAACGACTGGCTCACAGAGGACGCCCCGGGCAACCAGAAGTTCGATGACTTCTTCACCGGCGGCGCAATGGCCGAGCAGGTGGTAAACGGCGCCTATGTGCCCCTGGCATGGGAGTACAACAACAGCTACTTCTCCGAGTGGTTCTTCGGCGACATAGGCTCCGACGACGCCCTCAAAGGGGGCCAGGATATAGCCGACGGCCTCGACGCCTACGACATCGACAACTACAAGGTAAACCCCAACAACGCCATAGTCCTTGACTACTACCGCGCCAAATACCAGGGTATATCCCGCGCCAACCTCGCGTTGCAGGAGGTGCCGAAAATCGATGCTGACGACTCCATGACCGAAGAGCGCAAGCTGTGCTTCATGGGCGAGGCCTACTTCCTCCGCGGACTCTACTACTTCCAGCTCGTGCGCCTCTTCGGCGGCGTGCCCCTGATTACCGAAGTTGTCGACTCATCCGACAAATGGAAACAGACCCGCGCCACCACCGAGCAGATCTACGAGCAGATTATCAGCGACTTCAAGATGGCCGAAGAGCTCCTCTGGGACAAGAGCCGCTACCCCGCCGAAGATCTCGGACGCGCCACACGCGGCGCCGCACAGGCTTTCCTCTGCAAGGCTTACCTTTACAGCCACGACTACGAGAACGCCTACCTCTGGGGCAAAAAGTGGGTCGAAGAGCAGTACCGCGCAGGGGAATACTCCCTCAACCCGCGCTACCTCGACAACTGGATGGAAGCCTCCGAGAACGGCCCTGAAAGCATCTTCGAGGTGCAGTACATCATCGAGCCCACCTCCGACTTCGGCGTAGGCTTCGGCTCCACCCGCGGCACCTTCACCACCATCCTCTGCCGCCAGCGTGGCTCCTCGATGGGCAGCGACGCCGGATGGGGCTGGAACCACCCGACGCAGAACCTCTACAACGAGTTCGAGGCCGGCGACCCCCGCCGCGACCTGACAATCGGTATGCCTGAGACCGAAGACCTTGAGAACATCGAGGTGACCTACCTGGGCTCACCCTACTACAACCTCAAGAACGTTTACTACGACTTCGATGCCAAGACCTACATCACCCTCACCCACCAGTCGCGTTCGCCCAAGAACTACCTGCTGATGCGTGCCGCCGACGCCCTGCTCCTCTACGCCGAGGCTGCTCTCGAGTCAGGCAAACCCGCATCCGAAGTGAAATGGGCCCTTGAGGAAGTGCGTGCCCGTGCCCGTGCCAACGCCGCCGACCCCGCTACTGCCCTCCCCGAATTCCCCTATGGCCCATATGCCGACAACACCGACGGCCTGCGTGCCGCCCTGCGCCACGAGCGCCGTGTGGAGCTGGCTATGGAAGGACACCGCTGGTTTGACCTCGTGCGCTGGGGCATCGCCTACGATGTGCTCGACAAGGACAACGGCTCATACGGCCGCACCGAAAGCGCCGAAGCCCGCGCCGAGATGGGCAACTTCATCAAAGGGAAATGCGAGCTGATGCCCATCCCCTTCGAGGAGCTCCGCCTCAACCCCATGGACCAGAACCCCGGATATTAATCCATCCCTCTACATAACGCGGAGCCGCCCCGCGCGGCTCCGCGATTCAAAAACAAAAAAATCACAACCAAACTAACAAATAACTTCAAAATCACCCAAATCATGAAAAAGTTTACCCTTTTCGCAGGAATGGCTCTCGTAGCACTCGGTGCCTCAGCTCAGTTCACCATGGAAGACGGCTCCGTAAAGGCTTTCGCTGAAAAGTACGGCAAAGGAACATATTACAGCATCGGCCTGAGCGAATACTCCGTGGAGCAGCTCCAGAAAGCAGGCAACACCGTAGTTGAAATCGGCCCGAACGATGCCGACCGTAACGTATGGATATGGGACGCAACATTTGAAGGTGGCGCCACCTCCATCCCCGCTCCCGGATGGGACGGCGAAGAGAACATGGACTTCGAGTACGCTTCATACACCGTAACAAACGTAGGCTGGTCGGGTCTCGGCTATAACATCGCCGACGGCAGCGACGTAGCCGCCAAGTTCACCGACGACACCCGTTTCCACCTCTGCTACGCCACCACCGCCACCGCTCCCGCAGCCGTAGGACTCAAGCTTCTTGCCGAAACAGCACTCTTCGGCCTCGGCAACTTCCCCGATAACGGTCCCTCGGTAGCTCCCGCTCCCACCGAAGACTGGCAGACCCTCGACATCTCCTTCGGCGACATCAGCAAATCTGTAGGCGGCTGGACCTATCCCCAGACAATCGCAGGCAACTACATGGTAGTGCTCGCCGGCGGTGTGACAGGCACCAACATCTCCCTCGACAACGCTTTCTTCTTCACACCCGGCGACACCGCCATCGAAGGCGTTGAAGCCGACGACGCCAACGCTCCCGTTGAATACTTCAACCTCCAGGGCGTGAAGGTTGCCAACCCCGAAGGCGGCCTCTTCATCAAGGTTCAGGGCAACAAGGCCACCAAAGTGGTTCTCTGATAGATATAACCTGACACAGCACCTTTAAGCTGTCATAGGGGCAGGCCGCTTAGCGGCGGCCTGCCTCCCTAATAAGGGTCAAGCGACGACCCGCATTTCCAACGAAACACCAACAAAAAAACAAATATTATCACCTTTTTTCGCAAAGATGAATAAACTGATACTCCCCGGCCTCACGGCCGCATTGGCATTTGGCTCTCTCTCCGCTGCCGCCGCCGACCCCCAGGTAGGCTCAGGTGAAACCAACGGATACCGCCTTGTATGGCAGGACCTCTTTGACTCCGGCTCACTCGACACCGAACTGCGCTGGAATATCGAGGTCAACGGCGACGGCGGCGGCAACTCCGAGCTGCAATACTACACCGACAAAGCCGACAATGTGCGCGTAGGCGACGACGGCAAGGGCAACGGCTGCCTCATCCTCACCGCCCGACGCGAAAGCTACCGCGGCAAAGACTTCACCTCCGGCCGCATCAACTCCCTGGGCAACACCTTCTTTACCCATGGGAAGATAGAGGCCTCGATCAAGATGCCCGTAACCTACAAAGGTCTCTGGCCCGCATTCTGGATGATGGGCAACGACTTCAGCCAGGTGGGCTGGCCCGCCTGCGGCGAAACCGACATCCTTGAGATGGGCCACGCCAACGGCATCAACCGCGGCGTCTCCGACCGCTTCTACAACGGCGCCTCGCACTGGGGCCCCCGCTGGGACAAGCACTATCAGTATGCCCAGGACAAAACCCACGAATACAACCTCCAGGACGGTGAATTCCACCTCTACACCTGCATCTGGGACGAGAACTCCATAGCCATGTACGTGGATCTCGACAAATATCCCGACCAGCAGCCCTACTACAAAATCGATGTTTCAAAAGTGGACACCTCCGACGAAACCTGCGCCGGAAACTACTTCCACAAAGACAACTTCATCATCTTCAACCTGGCCGTGGGCGGCGCCTTCCCCGGCATATGGGACGCCAACGGCATCACCGCCCTCAACGCCGAAAACGGCAACGAGGCCTCGATGTATGTCAACTACGTGAAAGTCTACCAGAAAGGCACCTCCGACGAAAACTTCTTCGCTGCCCGTGAAGGCGACGAGCAGAGTTCGGGGCCGGTGAATCCCCCCACCCCGCCGATAGCCACCGTGAACGACGGCTTCGTGAAAAACTTCGCCGACCTCCACGGCCCCGGCACATACTATGCCATATCAATGTCGGAGAACTCCATCGCCAATCTCCGCGCCGCAGGCAACACTGTGGTCGATGTGCAGGCCGGCAACGGCAACTGCTCCCTCAACATATGGGAAGGCACCTTCTCCGAAGGCTCCAACATGATGGCGGCTCCGGGATGGGACGCCGGCAGCAACGACAACTCATACGTATCGATGACCGTGAGCAACAGCATCGGATGGTCGGGCGCCGGATGGTATCTCACCAGCCCCGTCAGCGCCTCGCTCAGCGCCGACAGCCGCTTCCACACCGCCTGCGCCACAACCGGCGAGGCCCCCGCGGCCATAGGTTTCTCTCTGTGGCACGACAACTATGACGGCGCCACCCGCACCTCGGCCCGCTTCTGCATCGGCACCGAGACCCTCTCCGATGCCGGCGAGACCCTTCTCCAGATCTCCGACAAACCCATCACCAAAGAATGGCAGTCACTCGATGTCACCCTGGGGGAGCTCCAGAGCCTCTACCCTGACTTCCGCATACCCGATGCGCTCAGCAGCAACTTCTTCGTGCTGCTCGGCGGCGGCGTAGCCGGACGCAACATCGCTCTCCACAACACCTTTATATATACTCCCGCACCCACCGGCATCGACTCCGTGACCATCGGCGACGACGCACCCGTGGAATACTACAACCTCCAGGGTGTGCGCGTTGACAACCCCGCGGGCGGCCTCTTTATCCGCCGCCAGGGCAACAAAGCCGAGAAAGTTATTCTCTAAACAATATTACTCCGAGGTTTCCAGATGAATAAAATAATAGCACTCGGACTGACCGCGGCGCTGACTTTCAGCGTCGCGGCCGCTCCAAAAAAGAAAGTGCCTGCAAAAGGACGCAAATCAGTGGCCGCAGCCACCATAGGGCTCCCGGTGGAGCAGCGTATCGACTCGCTTCTGAGCCGGATGACCCTTGACGAGAAAATCGGACAGCTCGTGCAGTACACCGGTGCCGGCTATAACGATGACCGCGCCGGGCAGATCCGCGCCGGCATGGTGGGCTCGCTGCTGAACGAAATCGACCCCGAGACCGTAAACCGCCTTCAGCGCGAGGCCGTGGAGAATTCCCGTCTCGGCATCCCCCTGGTAATCGCACGCGACGTGATCCACGGATTCAAGACCATATTCCCCATCCCTCTGGGGCAGGCCGCGAGCTGGAACCCCGCCGTGGTGCGCGAAGGCTCGAAAGTGTCGGCCGACGAAGCCTCGTCGGTGGGCATACGCTGGACCTTCTCGCCGATGGTCGACATTGCCCGCGACGCACGCTGGGGCCGCATAGCCGAAGGCTACGGCGAAGACCCCTATCTCACCTCCGTGATGGGTGTGGCAGCCGTGGAGGGGTACCAGGGTGACGACCTCACCGATCCAGCCACAATGGCCGCCTGCGTGAAACACTTCGCCGGCTACGGATTCGCCGAAGGTGGCCGCGACTACAACACCACCTGGATTCCCGACGGCCTCCTCTACGATGTGGTGCTCCCGCCGTTCAAGGCCGGCGCCGATGCCGGAGCTGCAACATTCATGTGCTCCTTCAACGACATCGACGGCATACCCTCCTCAGGCAACCGCCGCCTGCTCACCGACATTCTCCGCGGCGAATGGGGTTGGGACGGACTGATGGTATCCGACTGGGGCTCAATCGAGCAGATGCTCAACCACGGCTACTCCACCGACCGCCCCACGGCCGCCCTCCAGGCTGCCCGGGCCGGTGTTGACATGGATATGGAGAACCACCTCTACGACAACCACCTGCGCGAACTCGTGGAGAGCGGCAAACTCTCCATGGAGCAGCTCGACGCCCTCGTGCGCAATGCCCTGCGCCTCAAATTCCGACTCGGACTCTTCGAGAACCCCTACGTAGACCTCAAGACCGCCAAACGCTTCTACACCCCCGCCAATCTCCAGGCCGCACAGCGCGCCGCCGAGGAGTCGGCCGTGCTGCTGAAGAACAACGGCGTGCTCCCCCTGGCCGGGAATCCCGGCAAAATCCTGGTGACCGGTCCCATGGCCGACGCCGCCCACGACCAGAACGGCACATGGTGCTTCGACATGGAGAAAGACCACACCGTGACACCCCTCACATCGCTGCGCGAGATGTATGGCGCCGACAATATCATATATGAGCCCGGCCTGAAATTCTCGCGCGACAACTCCGCCGAAGGAATCGCCGCTGCCGTGGCTGCCGCCAAGGACGCTGACGTAGTGCTCTGCTTCGTGGGCGAAGAAGCCGTGCTTTCAGGCGAGGCTCACTCCCGCGCCGACATATCGCTCCCCGGAGCGCAGAACGACCTGCTGGCCGCCCTCAAGGCCGCCGGCAAACCGGTAGTGACCGTTGTGATGGCCGGACGCCCCCTCACCATCGCCGACCAGGTAGCGCTCACCGACGCCACCCTCTTCAACTTCCACCCCGGCACAATGGGCGGCCCCGCAATCGCCAACCTCCTCTCGGGCAAGGTGAACCCCTCGGGCAAACTCCCCGTAACATTCTCGAAAATGGTGGGCCAGGAACCCAACTACTATAACCGCAAGAACACCGGACGCCCCCACAACTCTCAGGGGGAGATGCTCATCGATGACATCCCCCTGGAGGCCGGCCAGACCTCGACCGGATGCGACTCCTACTATATCGACGCCGGCGATGCCCCCGCCTTCCCCTTCGGCTACGGCCTGAGCTACACCACATTCACCTACGGCACCCCCTCGCTCTCGGCAACCTCCATGGGCACCGACGGCAATATCACAGTGACCTGCCCCGTTACCAATACGGGCTCGCGCCAGGGCGCCGAAGCCGTGCAGCTCTATGTGCGCGACATGGTGGGCTCCCGAGCCCGCCCCGTGCGTGAACTCAAAGGGTTCGAGAAAATCACCCTCGCTCCCGGCGAGACCCGCAACGTGACCTTCACCCTCCCCGCCTCGGCGCTGGCCTTCTACACCGCCGACAATAAAATCGCCGTGGAGCCGGGCGCCTTCCAGCTCTGGGTAGCACCCGACGCCGCCAGCGGCACACCAGTTGATTTCACAGTTACCGAATAAACAACAACCATGAATATCAAAGCCTTATCCATATCCGCCCTGGCTCTGGCAATCGCCGCCGGAGCACAGGCCGAGCCTTCGTTCAAACGAGGCCTGGCTGAAGGGGGATTCTCCACCACCGACGAGCTTGACCAGCTCACCCCCGGCGTAAGCTGGTATTACAACTGGTCGCAGAAACCCACCCAGGGCACTTCCGGCCAGGTGGCGGCCTATCAGGACATCGAGTTCCTCCCTATGGCCTGGAACGCGAACTGGAGCGAGGAGAGCGTGCGCGCCACAGTGCAGGAGCACCCCTCCACAAAATATATGCTCGGCTTCAATGAACCCAACTTCACCAACCAGGCACACATGACTCCGGCCGAGGCCGCCGCCGAATGGCCCCGCGTACAGGCTATCTGCCGGGAGCTGGGACTGGCAGTGGTGTCGCCCGCAGTCAACAACTCGGCATGGGCCGAATGGTCCGACCCTGTGAAATGGATGCGCGAATTCATCAATCTGGTAGGGATAGATGCCGTTGACTACATAGCATTCCATGCCTACGGCGGAATGGGCAACATCACCGACACAGCCACCCGCCTTTGGGAGGAGTTCCACAAACCGCTGTGGCTTACCGAGTTCTGCCAGTGGCCCGGCGGTGCAGGCAGCGTTTATGTGGCTCCTGAGACACAGCTCAACGCCATGGTCAACATGGTGCGCTGGTGCGAGAAAACCGACTACATCTACCGCTATTCCTGGTTCCAGGCCTTCGAGAAAAGTCATTCCAACGCCTCCTCTCACAGATGTCCCAACTACTTTCTTTTTGACCGCACCACCTACAAGGATGAGAACAACAAGACCAAGGTGCGCTGGGACCTCAACGAGCGCGGACTGGTCTACACCTACATGAGCGACTACAATCCCGATGTGTGGATGCAGGCCGACGGCACCCTCTACAACGCCGTCGACGCCATCGACCACGCCAACATATCCATGGGCAAATCGGCATGTGCCGAGATTTCAAAACCCATCGAGATTACAAACCTGATCAACACCTCGACCGTAAAATATCAGTTTGATGTGCCCGAGACCGGAGACTATCACCTGGGCCTGCTGGTGAGCGGCATCGGCGAACCCACCCGCTTCGACCCCGCCATGAGCCTCCACACCGTCAACGCCGACGGCTCGCTCGGCACCGAGCTCTGCCCCTCGACCACCTTCACTCTCCCCAACGACAACGAGGTCTACAAGATGATCTACCTCCCCTGCCGCCTCAACGCAGGGCGCCAGACCCTCTGCATCAAAGGCGAGGGGAACCCCTCCGGTATCCGTATCGCCGGGGTGAAACTTGATGATGCCACCGGCATCGACGGCGTTGTCGCCGACAGCGACACACGCCCCGAAGCCCCGGTGAACGTCTACACCGTCACCGGCCAGCTCGTGCGCGCCAACGTGGCCGCCGACAGCGCCACCGACGGCCTCCCCGCCGGCATCTACGTGGCCGGCAACAAAAAAGTGGTGGTGAAATAACCGCCGCCATTCATAGCACCGAAAATATATGCAGTGACTAAAGAATCCTTAATCACTTGAAGCAGGGCTGCCACGTTGTGATAACGCGGCAGCTTTCTTTTTCAGACACACATGATTCTCAAAAAAAAACATATGCACATAAACCTTAATCAAATTCAGCCGTCAAAACGTTACAACTACATAATCACTAATCAAAAACTATGGATTTAAAAAAATTAACCAGTGTGGCCGGCGCATTCCTTGTGGGAGCCGGCATCTTCTTCTCCGGACTTTTCATAAAGTCGGGCATTGACAACATCGCCTACCGCGACCGTACCGTGTCGGTGCGCGGCCTGGCCGAACGAACCGTGGAGTCCGACTATGTGACCTGGCCGATTCAATACCGGGTGGCCGGCAACGACCTCATATCGCTCTACGACCAGGTTACGGCCAACAATGCCATTATCGTGAAATTTCTCACCTCCAACGGCATTGCCAAAGAGGATATCTCCGTGAATCCGCCCGACACCTACAACGCCACAGCCAACCAGTACGGCTCCGACAACTTCCAGTACAAATACGCCCTTGACTGCAACGTGACCGTGGCCACAACCAACGTAAAGAAGGTGCGCGAGCTGCTCAACCGACAGTCGGAGCTGCTGCGCGAAGGTATACCCTACTCCAACTCATACATCAACTACGAATACCGCGCCCTCAACGACATCAAGCCGCAGATGATTGCCGACGCCACCAAAGCCGCACGCGAGGCCGCCCAGAAATTCGCCCTCGACTCCGACTCCAAAATCGGAAAGATGAAATCGGCCACACAGGGGCAATTCTCTATCGATGACCTCTCCTCGTCGACCCCCTACCTCAAGAAAGTCCGCGTGGTGTCGAACGTGGTATACTACCTCAACGACTGACCTTCCGTACAAAATAACAAAGCAATCCGGCCACCGGGAAATTCATCTCTTCCTTGAATTTCCCGGTGGCCGGATTAGTTTGCTTTTGCCCGGCGCAGTGTCAGAGACCGAAACGGAAACCTACCTGCACCAGACCCTGAGCCCCGAAGCCAAGCTCACCGAACATCGACACCGAGCGCGAGATGTTGATCTGCGCGCCAAGGGGCGAGAACTGGTAGGCGAAATATGTCTTGTTATAGGCATCGTCGTGGCGAGGCATCATATGCGATATTTCAGCGCCGAGACCAACATGGCCATAAAGCGTGACAATCGAGTTGCGGTAATAATGATAGCGACCGTTGAGCATGATGGCATGATAGGCTATCGACGAGTGGTGGGGACCACCCTTGGTGGTGGTGCTGGAGAATGTGTAGCTCGGACCGATCCAGAAATTGCGGGCCACATTGAAGTTTACAGCCGCGGTGACGGCGCCCCATGCGTTGTTCACGTGATCCCAGTCGTCATGGCAGTCGGTGGCGTCCATCTGGGTGTAGCCGCCATAGCTCACGGCGATTTCGGTGCGCTGGGCGGAAGCAGCAGCGAACATCCCTGTCGCGGCCACAAGAGCAAGAAATAACTTTTTCATAAAAGACATTTTTCAATAAAACGGATTACAACTTTTTTAACAATTTACCGGCAAAAAAAGTTCATTCCCGCAACGGCATTCATCGGCAAAATCGTGCCGTTGGCCGAGCCGTATGCATAAAAAAGCGAAAATATTATAAAAAAATTTGCATGTCTGAATTCGTAAAAGTAATTTTGCAAAAAACATAAGTATTTGGCTATACGATAAATAATATTCATCCTCACGCCAAAATATTCTTAAAATATGCATTCTTTATGCATTCTGCATAACCATATGCATCAGTCATTAATCACATAACCGGAAAAAGATGAAAAAAATCTACTCCTATCTTCTTGGTCTGGCAGCACTGGCAGCACCCGCGGCAGCCGACGCCAATGTCGTGACCATAAACATCGACAACCCGGAGGCCGTGACCGTGACCCGTGAAGGGTACGATTACAATGCCGGAGGGTACATCACCGAAGACCTCTTCGACCCTATTGAAGAGGTGAACCAGTACACCTACGACGCCGGCACCACAGTCGCCGTCTATATCCGCGCCAAAGAGGGATATAAAATCATGTCGATGATCAACAACGGAATGGACGTGCTCTACGGCAACGCCTACGCCTACATCTCATGCTCCGACATGAACAGCGGCCAGGTCTACACCATAAACACCGCCGACCTCAGCGAAATCCGCACTGCCACCGCCACCTTCAACATCGACGACGTCTCGAAAGTGCGCCTCAGCTACGGAGGCTCAGGCGGTGAGATCACAACCCTCGTCGACGGCGCAAACACAATCAAATTCGACCCCGCCTCTGAAGGCCGCTTCCAGGTCGGCAGCAAGGAATACAACAGTCCGATTTACTCCGTTAAGCTCGACGGCACAAACGTGGCTGAATCCTACGGCAACTGGTATGTTGACTGCACCGACGGCTCCGTGGTCGACATCCAGGCCGCATGGCCCGACGAAAGCTACATCGTGAAAATCAACGTGCCCGCCGACTGCCCCGACATTATCTCCTCCGTGAAGAACGGCTCGACCAATGAAGATATCGAAGGTGACTTCACCCAGGGCGTAGCGCTCAAATCCGGCACCAGCATCAGCATCCAGGTCAACAACTCGGTTTATGCCATTGACAAATTCTCCATCAACGGCGAACCACAGACAAGCTTCTACGGCTCATGGTCCGGCCGCGTGCGCGACACCGACCTCACCTTCGATGTGGAGGGACACCCCTTTGGCACCTTCGATGTGACCCTCAATGTAAACGACGCCTCCGCAGTGAAAGCCTACAAGGCAAGCTACGCCCAGACCGATGCCGAAATCGCCATCACCGACGGCGACAACACAATCTCCTATCAGGAAGCGCAGTATGCCAGCTACTACCTCTACCTCCAGCCCCAGGGCGACAACGTGCTCAACAGCGTGACCATCCGCCATGCCGGTTCCGACGAAGTGACCGACGGCTCCAACACCATCCAGGTGCAGCCCGGTGATATAATCACCGTAGAGGCCGGCCCCAAAGTGCGCGACAAGCAGTTCATCCTCTGGATTGACGAAGCCGCCATGCCCAACATAGCAAGCGTCAAGGCAAGCTTCTTCGACTACAACACTTACAGCGATGTGGTGATTTACGACGGCCCGTTTGAAGCCGGCAACAACATCGTGAAATATAGCCAGATAGAGCTTCCATTCAACCTCAACGTTGCCACCAAACACCCCGAGACGACTCCCGAAGGCTATATGCCCTGGCAGCCCTACATGTTCGTGAACGACCTCTCCGAAGGCCAGACCAACATACTCTACTTCAACACCGACAACCTTCATGACGGCGACGTAGTGCGCGTGTTCAACGAGCAGCCCACCCTGGCGCTTGTGACCGTGCAGCTCGCCGACGACACCGATGCAGACAACTTCGAGGTACTCTATGACGGCCAGCCCGTAGCCGACTGGGCCGAGGACGGCGAATTCACCGCTTTCGCAGGCTCCGCGATTTCAGTGAAATGGACCGCCCCCGAAGTTGAGGAAGGCTTCTTCATGACCCACACCTGCACTCTTGACGGCGAACCTCTCGAAGCCGACGACAACAACGTATGCTCCTTCAACGTAGCCGGCAACTGCACCCTGGTGCTTGCCGAGCAGAAGAACGTATCGGTTGAAAACGTTTCAGCCGACGCCGAGGCTGCCGACAATGCCGTTTACAACCTCCACGGCATCCGCGTGGCCGACAACGCTTCCGACCTCGACCGCCTCCCCGCCGGCATCTACATCTGCGGCGGCAAGAAAGTGGTTGTAAAATAACCTGCTGACAGTACTGACACACCAGAGAAGGCCGGGCAACACTGCCCGCTGGGTTGCCCGGCCTCATTTACCTCTCCGCAACATAATTACCCAAGGGCAATTTATTACAGCCTTCCTCATTACCATTATTTTACCGTATCTCTCTTCCCCCATACGCCCGCCGGAGCGCTTCCGGCACACTATCCGGCAAGATCAATTAACACATATTATCCTGATGAAGAAATTTGTACTCAGCGCGGCCGCACTTCTCACACTGTGCGCCGCAAACGCGCAGGGAGCGCTCGACATGCGTTCCAAAGCACGTCTGCGCCAGCTAAAGCTCGAGCAGAAGCGAGCCGACACACCGGCAAGGATGCTCCTCGGCGGTGCTACGGCAAACAACACAGATAATGCCGAGTCACAGAAATATGTCGGCGCCTTCGTGACGATGGCTCCCGGTGCCACAGCCGAAGATCTCGAGGCCGAAGGCTTCTCGGTGATGACCGTGCGCGGCGACATGGCCGTATGCATGGTGCCGCTCGAAAGCGCCGAAACAATGGCAGCCTCGAAAGCGGTGAAGGCCATGAGCCTCGGACGCAAAGTGCACACCACAATGGACAAGGCCCGCCAGATCTCCGAACTCGATGCCGTACACTCGGGCCAGGAAGCATCATCCGACGCCGAAGAGTCGCGCCTCCCATATCAGGGCGAAGGTGTAGTACTCGGCGTTGTCGATGAAGGGATAGACCCGGGCCATCTGAACTTCCTTAACCCAGACGGCACCCACCGCGTAGGCTATCTCACGCATTTCGTGTATCAGAACGCCAGTCCGGGCTTTGCCATACGTCCCTACGCCAATGAAGAGGATATCGACATGATTCCCAACGCTGTTGACATAGGCGGTTTCTCCTCCGACACCCAGTCGGGCTACCACGGCACCCATACTCTCGGCATTGCCGGCGGAGCATATGCCGGAGATGTGACAATGGCCGACTATTCAAAATATACCGACCACGAGACCGCAGTGCCTCTGATACAGGCGCCCAACCCATACTACGGAGCCGCACCCAAAGCCACTCTTGCTGCTTCGTGCGGCGCACTGGTCGATGAATTCATCGCATTCGGCATCGACCAGATGTGCTCCTACGCCTACGCCAAACAGATGCCCGCCGTAATCTCGCTCTCGTTAGGCTCTAACGCAGGGCCCCACGATGTGAACTCTAACATGAGCCGGTTCCTCGACCTCACCCTCACAAAAGGCCCCGGCAACCCCAACCCGCCCATCATCTGCATATCCGCCGGAAATGAAGGCGACCACAAAATCGCGCTCAAGAAAACACTCCGAAGCCACGACGATGTGCTTCAGACCATGATATGGCCCTACTACATGCAGTATGACCCCGACGTGCCCGGCTCGGTAACCCTCCGCCAGGACAACGTGGCGATATACTCCCCCGACCAGACCAAACTCGACGTGCAGGCTGTGATCTACAACAAGTCACGCGGCTACCGCGCAGCCCTGCGCCTGCCTGTGTTCGGCGACGACCTCGGCTGCTATTACATCACCGACGAATACTTCCAGTTGACCGAATCCGACATTCTCGACTCGCAGTTGGCCAAATGGTTCGACGGCTTCGTAGGCATGGGTTCCGCAATCGAGCCGGAAACCGGCCGCTTCTACGCCATGGTCGACTACGGCCTGCAGAACAAGGAAGCCAACCTCGACGACAACTATGTGCTCGGCTTTGAAATCAAGGTGCGCGAAGGCGAGGTGATTCCCGAAGGCGGACTCCTTGTCGAAGCATATTGCTCGGGCTTATCCACCGAAATGCACAACTACGGCCAGACATCATTTGACGACGGCTCGCGCAACGGCTCAATCTCCGATATGGCCGTGAGCCCCAAACTCATCGTGGTAGGCTCTTTCAACTCGCGCGAAGACTGGATTTGTCTCGACGGACGCCGCTCATATTATGTGGCAAACGATCCTGACTATTTCAAGCCCGGATATATCAGCGGATTTTCGTCGTTCGGCACCCTCGCCGACGGACGCAACCTCCCCACGGTGTGCGGCCCCGGCTCATCGGTTATTTCATCGGTCAACCGCTACTATGTGGAAGCCGCCTACAAGGACGCTCCCGAGCAGATTCCCTATACTTTCCAGGCAGTAGCCGTTGACGCCAACGGCAACGAACATTACTGGAAACAGGAGCCCGGCACCTCGATGTCGACCCCATTCGTGGCCGGCACAATAGCATGCTGGCTCGAGGCCGACCCCACCCTCGAATATGATGAAGTGCGCGAGATTATCGAACAGACCGCCGTGGTTGACGAACAGGTACAGGCCGGTGACCCCGTGCAGTGGGGCGCAGGCAAGTTCAACGCTTTGGCCGGACTCAAGGAGGTGCTCCGCCGCAAAGCCCTGGCAGTCGGCGACGTTATGGCCGACGCCGACTCGCGCCTGATGATTACCCCCGCCGGAGCTAACATCTACAAAGTGTTCGTAGGAATGGCTTCATCCGTTGAACTCAACGTCTACAACATGCAGGGTGTGGCCGTAAAGCATATCACATCCGCTTCCGACGAAGTGACAGCCGACCTCTCAGGTCTCATGCCCGGCGTCTACATCATCTCCGCCAACGGCCTATCCGAACGCATAATGGTAAAATAAGTAATTTAAAATCACATTTCATATGAAATTCATCCGCAACCTGATGACAGCCTCCGCCATGGCTCTCGCAACGATTACATCATTCGCCGCCGACGACCTGGGCGAACCTGCCATCACCTTCAAATCAACCGCTTTCCAGGAAGTAGGCGCCGCCAACAGCTTCCATTTACTGATTTCATCGACAGAACCGGAATATTTCGACATCGACATGGGCTACGGCCCGGTCGAGGTGGAAGTCGTGCCGGCCACCGTTGTCGACGGTGCCTGGGCCGGCACTTTCGTACCATGCCACATGAACGAGGAAGGTGTAGTGAAAATCTACGGCGACCCCAGCAAAATCGATGTATTCCAATGCCAGGGCGGCTATATTACCGACATCGACCTCTCGAAGTGCGTGAATCTCGACGTGCTTGATCTTAAGCACAACGCTCTTCAGAGCCTCGACCTCACCCCCAACTCCAAACTGTCGGCCATCTACCTCACCGACAACAAGGGCACAGCAGAGACCCCTATCAAAATCGGCGGCCCCAAAAACAATCTTATGATTCTCGAGGTCGACATCATCGACCACCTCGACCCCGACTTCGACCTCAAGCTTTATCCCAACCTCATCAGCTTCGACGCATACCACACCCTCGGACTGAAATCCGTCGACCTCTCAAACAGCTCCAGGCTCCAGGTGCTCTCGCTCGAGATGACCGGAATCGAATCAATCGATTTCACCGGCTCGCCCCTGCTCGGACACGTCAACGTGTCGGAGACGCGTTTGACAAATCTCGATGTTTCGATGCTCCCCAAACTGCAGCGTCTGCTCTGCACCCACACCTCAGGCACAATAAACACCGATATAAAGCTCAACTCGATTGATCTTACCCACAACCCCAAACTATTCTACCTCGCCCTCCAGGGCAACAACCTCTCGGAAATTGACGTAACGAAGAATCCCGAGCTGATAAGCCTTTTCCTCCAGAATAATAACCTGTCGGCTCTTGACCTTACAAACAACACTAATCTGGCCAGCGTTAACCTCTCAAACAACCGGTTCACATTCTCCACACTCCCCGACAACAATCCCCTCTGGACCGAATACTTCTACAACCAGCAGCCGTACCCCGTAAGCAAAGTGATTGTAAAAGGCACTGAAATGAAATTCCCGAATATGATACGTCCGGGTAGCAACACCTACGCACGCCTTATCCGCAAGCCCGTGGCAGGCGACACCGAAGCTATCGAAGATGAGGAAGCATACTCCTTCTCAGCCGACGGCACCCTGGTAATAAACCAGACCTTCACCGACTCCGTCTATGTGGAATTCGCCAACACAGCACTCCCCGACTACGCTCTGACCACCACTCCATTCATGGTCAAAGAAGCCGCCGACGCAGGCAAACCCTCCCCGATTATCAGCTTCGGCGTGATGTCACGCTCCACAGTCTACTCATTCAAGGCAGGCCTCGACGGAGCCACCGCTGCCGCCCCGCGCAAACTCCTCGTTGACTTCGGCGACGGCAACCTTGAAGAGTTCAATGTAACTTCGGCCGATGCGGAGACCACCATATCCGGCACCCCCAAAGGCTTTACTGTGACTCTCTACGCTCCAGAAGGCGAGGTAATCACAGCTTTCGACATGACCGGACAGCGCCTCACCACAATCGACGTGACAAAGGCCACCGAGCTTCGCTCGCTCGTGCTCGACAACTGTAACCTCCCCATCATTAATCTTGCCTATAACCGCTGTCTAACATCCCTTAACCTCAACAACAATACCCTTTCGGCACTTGATCTCGAGGGAGCCCGCGGCGACTACGACAAGCACGTGCTGAAACGCATCGAGGCCAAAAACAACAAAATCACAGACTTCAACATTATCTCTACCCGTGTGGCCCGCTATATCGACCTTAGCAACAACCTTCTGGCCGAATACGACCTCACCAACTACGACAATCTCGAACACCTCGACCTCAGCGGCAACAAACTCTCATCGGTAAGCATCGCCTACCTCTCCAACGCCCGCAACGTAAACCTCAGCGGAAACAACCTCACGGAAATCGAGAACGTAATCGAGATGCCCCTCTGCGAGACATTCAACGTGTCAAACAACAACCTCACCCTCGAGACCCTCCCCTACTTCACCGCAGGAGAACCCGCCAGTTACGTATATGCACCGCAGTCCACTCTGGTGATCCCTACAAAAGCGCCGAGCATAAACCTCTCAAAGCAGAACCGCGTTATCGACGGACGTGGCACCTCCTACACCTGGAAGACTGTGGACGGCCGGACACTTGCCGAAGGAACCGACTACCGTATCACTAACGACGGCGTCACCCGATTCCTCAACACAAATGTAGGCGAAGTTTACTGCGAAATGACCAACCCGGCATATCCCGCCTTTACCGGTGCCGATGTGTTCCGCACCTCCAATGTAACCCCCATGGGAGCTCCCACCACTCTGGTTGCAACCTTCACCACACCCGAAGCCGTAAACAACGGTCAGGTTTCGTTAGCCACCACAGCAGTCGACGCCATCTACATCGACTGGCGCGGCGACGAAGCGGATTTCGTGCCATATGAAACAAAGAGCACCTACACCATCTATACCGACATCGAAACCTATGCCGGCGCCAACGTCAAGGTATACACCTACAACTCTCCCGACGACGTGACGGTATTCTCCATTTCCGACATCCCGATGAGCGAGTTCGACGGCTCATACATGCACAACGCCATGGCATTCGCCCTCTACGGTTCCGGACTCGAAGCCGATAAAATATCCTATCCCGCAAAATCGGCAATCGAGGAACTCAACATTACAGAGGCCGCTCTGACTGACATCGACCTCAGTGAATTCCCGAAACTGCGCAGCCTTAGCCTTTCGGGCAACAAACTGACAGCCGTAGACCTCAGCAAGGCTCCTCTCCTTGAACTCGCTACAATAAGCCACAACGAGATTTCAGAAGTCAAGTTCAACAACCCCAAGCTCTGGCATCTTGACCTGACGGGAAACAACCTCAGCGAAATCGACCTCAACGGCCTTCCCGAGATGTATCAGATGGGGCTGTCGCACAACAACCTCTCGGCTCTTGACCTCACCCCGGTGAAATCAACCCTCAGCGTGCTCTCCATCACCAACAACAACTTCACCTTCGCAACCCTTCCCGTGCCCGCCGACTACCCCGACATCACCAGCTACTTCTACGGCAACCAGCCCGACCTTGAAGCTGAGATCGTCGACATGAAGGTCGACCTCTCCTCGCAGGCCGTGGCCGGAGGCGCCAACACGGTATACCGCTGGTTCCTTGACGGCTTCACCTTCAACTCCGATACCGGCGAGGCCGAAGGCGAGGAACTCATCGCCGACGACGAATTCTTCGTGGAAAACGGCGTGACAACATTTGACGCCAAATACAGCAAACCCGTGCAGGCACTCCTCACCAACGACGCATTCCCCAACCTCTACCTCAAGACAAACCTCCTCTACTTCCCCACAGCCATCCAGGCTGTTGAAGCCGACGGCGGCGATGTCAACGCTCCTGTCAACGTCTACAACCTCCAGGGCATACTCGTTCGTCAGAACGTGCTCCCGGCCGAGGCTCTTGACGGCCTTGCCCCCGGCATCTATATCGTAGCCGGCAAGAAAGTGCTCAAAAACTGACATCCATCCGGATTAGATTAGTGATTCCCCGAGGGCGCATCGGATTTTTCCGATGCGCCCTCATCCGTATCAACCTCCCGCGGCGACAGCATCGGCGCAAGTCTGTTTTTCAGCAGGAGGCACCGGCCTGCTGCCACATCTCAGAGCCAAAAAGCCCTGTGGCGAAAAGTTTTAATGAAAACTTTCCGACAACCTTTGCGCGTTCACTCGAAAATCCGTATCTTTGTGCGCTTATTGCACGGTGCAGGCAGCAGCCTGCGCCATCCCCGCACAAAGAATATAAATAAACAAATCATAAACCATTTATTATTAAATGTCAACACTTGAGCAAATCCGACAGCGCCCCGTCCTGATTATCTCTATCCTGGGCGTGGCATTGCTGCTGTTCATCCTCACGGCGGTCGACCGCCCGCAGGAACTGTTCTCCGACAACCACACAGTGGCCAAGGTGGACGGCGAGAAAATCGACTACCTTGAATTCCAGAAACGCGTGGAGCAGGTTCAGCAGAACTACCAGAACCAAGGCTATAACAACGTTGACCGCGACCAGCTTCAGACCGAAGTGCTCCAGGAAATGATTCAGGAAACCCTCCTGAAGAACGAATATGCCCGCCTGGGACTCACCGTCACCGACAACGAGCTGTCAAAAGCCATTCTCGGCGAGACTCCCCACCCCTACGTGCTCCAGATGATGCAGCAGATGGGCATCGGCGACCCCAAGATGTTCTACGACGCCGTGGCAAATCCGCAGAAACAGGGCATACAGGATCCCCAGCAAATCGCACAGCTCCGCGAAGCCTGGGCCGCCATCGAGAAACAGACCGAGGAGATGCTCATGGCTTCCAAATTCCAGAACCTGCTCCTGGGCTCGCTCAACGCCAACAAACTCGACGCACAGGCCGCCTATGCCGAAACCACACGCACCTGGAAAATCGCACAGGCCGCCAAGGATGCAGCAACACTCGACGACAAAGGCTTCGAGCCCACCGATGCCGAGATGCAGGCCGAATACAACGCCCAGAAAGGCCTCTTCCGCCTCCAGGAGCCCACTAAAGTGATTTCATACGTATCGGTCAACGTCAACCCCTCCGAAGCCGACCTGGCCGAGGCACGCAAAGTAGTCAACGGCGCCATCGCCTCGCTCCGCACCCAGAACGGCACAGAAGGCCTCGACGGCAACACCGCTTTCGTAATCAACCGCGTGAACGCTCCCGCCTCTGCAATGGCACCCCAGCTCCGCAACGCCCTCGCCCGCATACAGGCCGACACCGTAACCGAGGTATCATTCCTCAACAACACCTACACCCTGGCCAAACTCATCGGCTCCACATCACAGGTTGACTCCGTGCTCGTCGACATGGCAATGGTAACCGACGCCGCCCTCACCGACTCCGTGATGGCCCAGCTCAACTCCGGCCTCAAGGCCGACGCCATCGGCACCGACAAGGTACAGGCCCAGGATTCAATCTGGACCTCGCTCGTGGACCCCCAGATGGCACTCTTCAAGGATGAGCTTGCCACAGCCGAGACCGGCTCATACTTCGCACCCAAGGCCGCACCCCAGAAAGGGATGCTCCTGCGCGTCCGCACCCGCAAGGCGCCCGTCACCGTTTACGACATCGCCCAGGTAACCTACGATGTAGAGCCTTCGGCAGCTACCGTGGAGAAACTCAACAACGACCTGCGCAACTTCCTCTCGACCAACAACACCGCCGAGAAATTCATTGCCAAGGCTGTTGAAGCCGGCTACTCCCCCTTCGACGCATACATCACCGACGGCACCCTCCAGGTGGGCAACCTCCGCGACAGCCGCAACGTGTGCAAATGGGCTCTCGGAGCCAAGACCGGCGAGGTGTCGGGCGTGTTCACCGACGAACGCGGCGACCGCCTCATGGGCGCTGCTCTCGTAGCCGACTACAACGGTGATTTCATCCCCATGACCGACAAGGAAGTCAACAGCTTCATCAAAAAACAGGTAATCACCCGCAAGAAAGCCGACAAACTCGTGGCCGACTACAAAGGCAAAGCCAACAACGTGGCCGACTACGCCAAGGCAATGGGTGTGAGCGTCGACACCACCACCGTAGCCTTCGGCCGCGGCGCCGACGCCGCTCTGGCAGCCAACGTGATGATGGCCAAGAAAGGCCAGCTTGTAGGACCCTTCGCCACATCGCGCGGCGTATCCGTATTCCAGGTTGTAAGCGAAGACTCTCAGGCCCGCGAATTCAACTTCGGCCAGGACTCTCAGGCCTTCAACTACACTCAGGGCGGCCTCTCCTTCCAGCGCTCCATCGGCGCAGTGCTCCGCGGCAACAAGAAAGTTGACAACCGCATCCAGAAGTTCTACTCCGACCGTCAGAACTGATCCCCCCATCCCCGATATAAAACAGAACGGTGTGCCGGAAATCCGGCACACCGTTGATGGTTTTATATTGTTTTGCCGACGCCAGTGACACTCCTGCATGAACTAAATCACAAGTTCTCGACCGTCAAATCAGCCTGGAGTAATGCCAATAAAGCAAGTAAAAGAAGAGCATCAAAAATCAAAAGCGCTTTATGCGGTATCACATATCTCACCAACAAGTGGTTGACTACCACATAAGCTACTAAACATATCGCCTGTATCATTGATACAATAAGCCAACTGAGCGGCTTTACAGCTTCCCTCACATTACAGGCATAATAAAAAACCTGAAATGTAAAGCAACCGTAAAGATAAAGATACGCTATCAGTTTTTTCAGCAAAACAACATAGTTCGCCACAAGGTATCTCATCCCGATTCTACACAAACGGACAATACCCTCCCAATCCAGTTCCATTTCATTCCATCTCATCTTACCGATAATAATATATTCCTCCTGGATTTAAATTCATAAATGATTCAAAAGCAATACTTGGAATATTATTGAAATTTGGCCGAACAATTTCATAAGCTGGCTCACCTAAAAAAATATTTTCCGGAATACTAATTTTTTCATAAACAGGCGAAGCAACTTGAATACCTGCATTAAACATCACTTTTTGAACAACAGTTGCACAATTATTTCCTAATGGAGTATACTTTTTCTTAGATTCTTCTTTAAAATCTTTACGCATACTTGCATCCTGTTCCGGAGAAGTTGAAATCCTATATCCTTCTTGAAAACCAAAATGGTTCACAGATTTATCATTTTTGCTATTATCAGTTCGGACATTATATGGAGAATTAAAGAATTCCTGAGGAAAATCCCATGATCCAACAGCGATATCATTAAATGGACGACCTCCTTTATGTTCACCTGAAATATAAACATTATCACCGTTAACTGAATAATACTGCCACTTACCGTCTTTATTTTGGATTAACATAGCAAGATGCTGATGCATAATATCATGGCCAAAATTTAACACAACAATATCCTCTCCGGTAGGGTCAATACAATTTACCGGATCTCCACCACAATAAGAATATGGCGATAAAGGAGGATATGCATTGCTGATAAATGAGAACAGCAATACGAAAAAATGATATTAAAATCTTTTTCATTTCGGTATTAAATTTTCTTTTGTATATCTTTCAGCCTCTTTTGCCTGTTGACGTCTACGCTCCCTGTATTCTTCTGTTTCAACTGTCATAAACGTTCTATCCAACATCTCTTTCGTTTCGTCAATCAGTTTTAAAAGATATTCTGCGTAATCATCAAAAATATCATGATTTCTATCTAAATGATCCAACAAAAAACGTTCTAAAGATTTACCTCTGATTATTACGGCATTAGGGTACTTCGGAAAATATTCCAATGATTTACTTGCACAATAAAAGGTAAAGTCATCATAACGTTTAAATTTATTATAATAACCTAACGCAAGATCAGCCAACTGGCAAGCCACTGTTTGTACATCAGATAAAGGAGTCATGTAAGTGCCTACTGTTACAGCCGAATCTCGAATTTCAAAATTCTGCTTTATCCAAAAATAAGGTTGCTTCTGATGAGTAGTGAGCTCAAGATTAACCCATTCTTCCGGTGTGAACTTATCTTCATCCTTATACATTATATACGTGTGTCCTGGAGCATGTGCTATCGCGACATCAGCTCCTATTTCATTGGCGATGATTTTATACATCCATGGCAGTGAACGACATTGACCTTCATGTGTTTGTAGAACCTTTGAAACAAACTGGTTCTCCCATAATTCCTTATCCATTGAGAAGTTTTCAAAGTCATAAAGATATGGTTTATAATAATTGCCTGAATATGGTCTAAAAAAATATTCGTTTATCGCCAATTGTTTTCCGGTCTTATACATCTTGTATTGGTTGACATCATAAAATAGATTAATAAACTTAGTTATACGGTCTATTTCGTCACAAAAATCAGTTTTATAATCTAATTTTCCTTCATAATAAGCCCATTCGGCAAGATATACAGCTCTTTTTATAGAAATTGTATCTTGACCATCAAGCATTGAGGAAATTTGATTATATGCAGATACATAATAAGCTTCCGCTATCTTTTGTTTAGCATTTAACGATATACTATAACAAAAAGCAATTATTAGCAAGCAGCAACTTCTCATTTTGCAAATATAATCAAACACCCAGAAATACGCAATATTCAATATCATGTTTTTCAACATATATTATTATTGCTGTCCGATAAAACTCAAATAGCGCAATAAAGTATGGCTCGAACGCTGATTTTACGGTGTTCGAGTCTTCTTTTTTACTTTACAAGCCCCCTCAGTCAAACAGTGTCGGTTCGGGAGGCGCTCCGGAGGCCTCGGAAAGGATGATTTCCCACTCTTTTTTGGGTTGTTAAACAGGCTGTTGAAGTCAACGTAGTACTTCAGGGTAATTCTGACCATTGTTGCCAGCCCGGAGAAGCTCCACTGGCGTTTCAGCCCCTTCTGCATCACCATCAGCAGTAGAT
>SCEJ01000195.1 GCA_004102785.1 Muribaculaceae bacterium Isolate-013 (NCI) | reverse complement strand
CCTAGCATCCGATGCAACCCCGATTATTGATTATACCGATAAAGTGGTATATCTTAATGACGATGAAATCGCCATTATAAAAAATAATGAGCCGTTACGCGTTATCACCTCCGACAACGAGCCTTCAAATATAGACATCAAAACTTTGAAACTTTCTGTTTCTCAGCTTGAAAAGGGAGGATATCCGCATCTTATGCTGAAGGAAATATTTGAACAGACTTCTACGATCGAGGATAGCATACGCGGCCGTGTGGTAAATAATCATATTCAGCTTTCCGGCATTAACGAAAATAGCGAGATTTTCGCATCAGCTGATCGTATAATCATAGTGGCTTGTGGAACATCATGGCATGCCGGATTGATAGGCAAACGTCTTTTGCAGGATATTGCCCGTGTGCCGGTAGAAGTTGAATACGCAAGCGAGTTCCGCTACTCCAGTCCGGTAATCACA
>SCEJ01000194.1 GCA_004102785.1 Muribaculaceae bacterium Isolate-013 (NCI) | reverse complement strand
CAGCGCCCAGTGTGATGAATTTTTCGCACACAGCGCTATCTTGTCGCCGCGCTTTATCCCCGCATGTCGCAACAGCACATGCATTCGCGCTATGCGTTGCGTAAGCTCCGCGTACGTGATAGCCTCTCCGTTAAGGTCTGACAATGCGTCGACACTCTGATTGCGGCGGAACGACTCCGCCAGATCCATTACCAATGATTCTGTCATCTCGATAAGTAAGTCGTAAAAATTATTTTATATTATCAGCGAGTGATTTTTCGAGTGATATTTGCTCGAAGATGAATATATCCAACTCGTTAGAACTATAAAAACCCCTTCAGAAACAACCGCTATCGTTGCCGTTTTGTTTGCTCAGCGACGCGAGTACTCTCGCCGCAAGCATCATCCCCGCGACAGCTCCGGCGCAATCGGCGACAAAGTCAAGCATATCACCCGAACGTCCGGCATCCATC
>SCEJ01000193.1 GCA_004102785.1 Muribaculaceae bacterium Isolate-013 (NCI) | reverse complement strand
GGCGGTAAACCAGTCAATACCTGCAAATCCCCGGAAGTCAAACTTAAACAGTATGGTGGAAGCCATATCCCCGAAAGCAGGTAAGAAGGATGCGGTTGCCAGAGAAGCAAAGGGATTGGTTCCCAGGAAGATAGCCTCTCCTGCCCAGTAGATGATGCTGGAGATCAGCATGCCCAGTAATACAGCACCCTTAACACCTCTCTGTGCCAGAACAACAATAGCAAACAGACCTACGAACATGGTGACAACGGACAGAACCATTGCGGAATAGCCAGAACCCATATTTGTCTTAGCCAGTGAAGGTGTCAGTGCACCGAAGAAGTCTCTAATAGCATAGAAAGGTCCGCCGTTCTCGGAATAGATACCTGCATTGGAGCCTACACCGATGTTTAACAGCATCAGACCGATGGCAGGTGCAATACCGAGGCGCATGCCCAGAGGAATGGCATCCAC
>SCEJ01000192.1 GCA_004102785.1 Muribaculaceae bacterium Isolate-013 (NCI) | reverse complement strand
GTGCGCTCTTTTGCGGATATCTGGTCGCGTAGTTGCTGACGCCATTGTGCGTCGCGTGAGTGGTTGCAATTCATAATGTCTTGCCCTGAAAAAAGTTGACTCATAAAAGAGTCAAATTATGATTAAATTTCAGAGTTTGCCGCGACAAAAACGTCAGGCAATCCGGGAAGAGGTTCTCAGGCATTATGCCGAGACCGACATGAGTTATGGCGAAATAGCCGAAGTAAATGGCGTTCAGGTGCGCACGGTTGAATATATTATTCGTAACTTCGCGTCAGAACTTTCAGAGACACCTGTCATGCGAAAAAAGAAGAAAGACGTCAGCGCCGAAGATTACGATGCCTTGCGCGCGGAAATCACCCGTCTGAAAAAGGAGTTGCGCCATGAGAAGATGCGCTCCGAAGCCCTTGGCACGATGATTGACGTAGCGGAAGAGATGTTCAATATCCCGGTA
>SCEJ01000191.1 GCA_004102785.1 Muribaculaceae bacterium Isolate-013 (NCI) | reverse complement strand
GTATCATTCTCGCAAGACGAATGGCGGGCTCTTTTGGAAGCAAACAAGGGAGACAGCCTTTTGTTTACGGTATGTATCAGGCAAGGAGGAATATGGAGGCAGTACCGCCCTTTCCCCATGTATGTCAGTCCTTATCCGATAGATTATGGAGTGGTATATCGTAAGTTGGCGCCGGGCTATGAGGTGTATAGCAAGATGGGCATTTACGAGCGCAATCTTTCTTCTTTCGACGAGCGTCCTTTGCTGGAGAATACAATGGTAACCGGGATGTGCCTGAATTGCCATGCTTTCAATAAAACCAATCCCGATTATTTGAGCCTGCACATTCGCGGAAAGAATGGCGGAACCTTGATGCAGATTGATGGAAAACGCGAAATGCTGAATACGAAAACGGACTCTACGCTTTCGGCGTGCGTATATCCTTATTGGCATCCCGGCGGGAAGTATATCGCTT
>SCEJ01000190.1 GCA_004102785.1 Muribaculaceae bacterium Isolate-013 (NCI) | reverse complement strand
GTATAAACTCTTTGATATACGGGCATACCTGATCGACTATATAGCGATGTGGGGCTTAACCGGTCTTTGGTTGGGCTGGTGGTTGAATAGAAAAACTAAGGCATAATAATCATAGACTTAGCATCAATCGCCACTAGCTCAAGGTCGAATATTAGGTCTTCGCCGGCTAGTGGATGATTTGCATCTAAAACCACTACATCTTCTTTAACAGCAGCAATGGTTACCGGAAAGTTTTGTCCGGAGCCATTGCTCATATTGAGTTGCATACCCACTTCAGGAGTCATATCCGGAGGAAATTTATCTTTCGGAAACTCCATGATCATTTCTTCTTGTTTCGGACCATATGCCTGGTCGAAAGGAATATGGATCGTTTTCTTTTCTCCTACTACCATACCGGTTACACCCTCATCAAAACCTGCTATTACCATTCCTCCCCCAATTTCAAATTCAAGTGGT
>SCEJ01000189.1 GCA_004102785.1 Muribaculaceae bacterium Isolate-013 (NCI) | reverse complement strand
CTAATAGTATGGCTTCTCTCAGCCTGACGGACGTGGTGTATGTTGTTTACACATATGCAAATGTCTAAGTGATCGATAAGACTTGTCCCACAATAAGTGTTTAACGTAATGGTATTATTGTCATTCTACGGCTACAACACTTCCGTAAAGATGATTTTAACAATTTTACCATACTTTTGCGGGATTTTCGTAATTTTGCGGGGCATTTTTAATTTGTTATGAAAACGAGACTTTTATTACACCTTATTATATATATAAGCTGCGTGGCCGTCATGAGCGGGCTGATGTCATGTGACGGACGCCGCAGCTACCGCTCAGCCGAGGGCGTGATGTGGAACACTGTCTATCACGTCACCTATGAGGCCGATCGCGACCTCCACGACTCGATTGTGGCCGAGATGAAACGCGTCGAGCGGTCACTGAGTCCGTTTGACAAGGAGTCGCTCATCTCACGCA
>SCEJ01000001.1 GCA_004102785.1 Muribaculaceae bacterium Isolate-013 (NCI) | reverse complement strand
TTCGTTGCTCCTCGCTTATATTTATCTTCGTTGCTTGTCTTGACATAATTGGAGAGATAAGTATATGTAAGACAATAACGTTTGAAAATGGATTTCATTGCATTAATTCTTTAATAAAACATACTTATGACACATATTAAGACAATCGCATTATGCCTGATGTTTATGATGGCAACTTCTTTTACTTATGCAGAAAGCAATTATGATATTTCAGAACTCTATTCGGTGATAAAAGCTCCATCAGGAACAAAAGCTGTCGGCACATACGATAAAACGGTAGAAGTCAAATACATTTTAACTCCGACAAAAGTCGATACTGGAAAATATGTAGTGAGCGTAACAAAAATCGGAGATAATCTTTATCAGATTAAAGACACAGATATTTGTGTTGAAACTCGTTATTGCCATGAATGGGCTTCTTATTCCAAAGAAGTAGTTGTGATTATTGAATCTAATTACGGATATACAAAGGGTAAAATCATCTTTGATTGAAACAACACTCCTATTATAAGATATTTCAATGGATACTGAATTCTTAAAAGATAAAATGCTGGGATGTCTATACGGACAAGCCATTGGAGATGCTCTTGGTCTTGGCTCTGAGTTTATGAGCAAGGATGAGGTAAAAAAGAATTATCCCAATGGATTAAAGAATTATGACCAGATAATTCAAGATGCTCATAGACGAAGATGGGCTAAAGGCGCATGGACCGATGACACAGATATGATGTTGTGCATACTTAATGGTTATGATAACGAAGCCTTCAACCTTCATCGGGTCGCCTCCAATTTCAAGGATTGGTTCAATGGCACACCTATGGGCATTGGGAATCACACTTACAAGGTGCTGTGCATGGCAGATTATGTTGAGCAACCGGAGATGTGTTCTAAACTTTGGTGGGAACTGTCTCGTCAACAGAGTGCGGCTAATGGCGCATTGATGAGAACATCAGTTGTCGGACTTGCTCAAACCAATATCGAAGTTCAAGCTGAGGCCATATGCAAGCTAACGCATTATGACCCACGTTGTGTGGGTTCTTGTGTGATTGCGTCTTCAATAATCCACAATCTTGTATGGTATAACAATGAGTTATCCTATGAAGATATAAAAAATATCGCTCAAAGATACGATGAGCGGATACTCGAATGGGTAGATGCAGCATATAACAGTTCCGAAATATCCATGCTTAATTTGGATGAGACATATTCTATTGGGTACACACTGCGTACACTTTCGGCTGCGCTATGGTGTTATTGGCATTCCACATCATTTAAAAATGGGCTATTCTCTGTTGTCAATGAAGGAGGGGATGCCGACACAAACGGAGCTATTGCCTGTGCTATTCTGGGTGCGAGGTTTGGTTATTCTTCCTTGCCGTCTTATTACATCAACAACCTTTATAAGCAAATGGAATACCATCAGACTATAACTTCATTTGTCAACTTAATTCTTAATGAGAAAGCATAAATATTGTAGTTTGTGCTTGGCAATCAGTAGAATATTTGAATAAACGCCCCATAATGCCGCCTGTGGCGGCCGAAATTTTCAGCAAAATCAATGGAGCGACTTCATCACGAGGTCGCTCCATCTGCTATATTACGACTTGGCAAATTTTATCTCAGTTGTTGATTTTCTTGTTCAGCCATTCATCACGGCGTTGTCTGCACTCTTTGAGAGTATCAGCCACGCAGGAATACAATTCCCCGTCAGTGTGGCGATAGTCATATTGGTAATGCTTTTTTCGCCGTGTGCGGCATCCGGTGTAAAACACCTCGTATTGTTCAGTGCCGGGAGTAGTGGTCGTGCTTACTCCGTTGGCGGTCATTTTGGTTGCCATATCTTCAAGTTTTAGAATTTTATAAATATCATACGTTGTTCAAAAGTTTGTTCATGGTCGCTGACCTTACGTTGTTTTACCCAAAAGTGGTGTTTACCGAAGCCATAGACGAAGTATCTGTCAAAGTCGCTACGAAGGGCATATGCCGAGATTGTTTCCCGCAATCCCTTTCATCTTTCGTAAGCACTATGCGGTTTATCAGTTCAAGGACTGTTTCACGTACCTTGTTGTCAAAATCAAATATCAGACTTTCAATTATTACGTTCATATCGGTGGGTTTTATGACCTGCGCCATTGCTGACGCAGGTCGTGTTAGACATTTAGGCGGTTATTCTCTCCTTGATAAGTCGGGCGTTTGAGTTCACGAGATTGATGATGCGGTCGTGGTACTCGGTGTCCTTGTTATATTTTCCGTGGCATTGCACCACTTTGAGGGTCTGCAAGTCAACCTCTACCGTCTCTATTATGGTATCGCCAATCCTTGCCGACAATACCAGCGTGTTCTTTTTAAGGTAGTAGGACGATGAGAATACGCAGATGTGCTGTGTGTTACCCTCCTGGCAGTATTCCTCTATACTCTCAAGCACCTTTACCGATATTTCATTGTCGGAGATTACCAAACCGAAGAACTTGGATTTTTGAGCCTTGAACTGTTCTTCGTTCTCTTTCTCTCGGAGCAGTCTTTCCTCGGTTCTTCTGCGCTCGGCTTCCTCACGCTCCCTTCTGCGTCTGTCCTCTATCATTCGGCTTAGTCTGTCGTGCGCCTCTATGAAATCTTCGGGGCAGATATTCTTTGGATTGCGTAGGTCTTTGCCGAGGTTTTTCAGCATCCGCAGATAGTCGCACCACATTCCGATGTTGTTGATATGATAGCGGTGGCGTTTGGCGATAAGGTACGATGCCCAAAATTCATCCGCATTGCAGGGATTAGAAAGAAAGTATTTCATTTCCTCAATCTCTCTGGCTTTCATCAGCGTCTCCATTCTTGGGTCGGCAAGCAGAGCCTTGAAAAGTCTGACGGGGGATATTCCGTAGAAATCGCCCTTGAAGCCGTTGCGTTTGAGTTGGGGAATGACCGACATTCTCGGATAGACCTCACTCCATGCGACAACATCATCATACAGACTGTTGTGCGGGCGTATCTCCATATCGCTCCAATACGACCAGCAGTCGCAGTAATGGAAGGTAAACCCACGGAGCAGAGCCATATCGGTAACTTTGCCGTCGGGAGAAATCCACCTTTGCACGACCTCCTGACAATAGAGTTGCCTGACCTCTCCCTTACGGCTTTCGCTCGTTATCTGCGTCACACGGATTACTTGAAAACCCTTGTGTGCCGTTATGACGCTGAAATATGCGGTTCCCTTATGGGTGCGTTTGCGGGTGTCCTTCACTTTCAGTTCAGCTCCGCAGTGGGGGCATTTGCAACCTGCGACAGTGTCGCAAAGATTGCCTTTCTGACCCTTCCAAACGTGTCCGCAGTCGGAGCAGGTCATTGTTCCGCTATTTGTGCGATAGGCGAAATGCTCAAAGCAGTGGCGGTATGCCCAACGCTCTTGTGCCTCGGTTATGGGTCGCAGTGTGGCGGATAGCCCTGCCACTTGCTTTTGTAATGCTGTCTTGGGTTTCATAGCCTTAATGTTTAGAAGTCGAATAGACTGGGTTGTTCAACTTGAGGTTTATTCTCATTCACTTTCTTGGATTGCGTGGGCCTGCGCATTTTCGCCATTTCCTCGTCACGGAGTTTATTGATGGCGTCCTGCCGTGCCTGTTCCTTTTCTTCCTCGGTAAGTTCTACCGTATGGTTCACTACCACTTGGCAGTTGATAGGCTTGCCAACCTCTATCTCATTTTCTTCATAGAAATGGACTGCCATTCCGAAGATTTCATCGTCTGCGAAGCCGTTGCAACCGCTTTTCTGCACTTGGTTAATGATAAAAGTACAGCAGTCGGATACTGACTTTGATGGATTGGCGTACTTGACTGCGAACAGAGCGTCATTCTCCGCCATTGTTTCAAGATAAGTCTTGATTGTGTCTTGGAACGATTGTGTTCCTTTCATCGTGTTGCTTGCCATAGTCGTAAATGTTTTAGAGTGTAGTTATTATCCAATAGATTATCCCTAATGCGGAGAGGATTGAGATTATCCAACCTATGCCTCGGAATATTCTTTTAATCAGCCAACCGATAGTCAGACCAACGATTGCTCCGATGACAATCAGTATCACTTTCGCCACCTTTGCAACCGCCTTGCTTATGCGGTAATGATAGGAGGATTGGCGAGCTTGCCTTGACCTATTTATATGTTGTTCTGTGGCTTTCATATCGGTGGGGGCTTTTTTTTAACCTCATGCGTCCAAAGACAGTGTGGTTGTTTGAGTTGCTTGACACCTGAAAGGCGTGTGGCACAAAAGAAGGGATGTTCACGGCAAGACGGAAAAATACTACTCGCAGAGTGGAGATTTTTCCGGATCGACGCGAATGTTCCTTTGCCACACGTTTATTTTGGCAAGCGACTCCAACTGACCCACAAGACTCAGGTATGCATCAGATGAAAATGGCCTCCCCGATATACAGGAAAGCCACAGGACGACATTGAAATCAAAAAATGCCGGACTTTACTGAACGGCATCATAATGGAATATCGGAAAACAAGAAAATGGCAGTGAGGAAAAAGGAATTGCTATGCAATCCCGGAATAGGATAATGTCCGGCATCTGTTCAAGCCGGAGGGCAACGGAGGCGCAGAGCAAATGACGGTCTTTATCCCCGTAGATTGAATCCCCTGCGGGACATGGAATGGCCGTGTTCAGTCGTAAGATGTGGACAACCGTCCCCGGTTGCACATCTTTCGGCGGCACGGATATTCGATGTTCCACATCGCAGTGAGGCAATATGGAAATCCGGAACCGTCCTGTCAAGGACAGCTATCAGGCTATGATAAATAGAAAGTAGAGTGCAATCCCGGAACAGGATAATGTCCGGCAGTTGTTCAAGCCGGAGGGCAACGGAGGTCAGGACAACTGCCGGTCTTTATCCCCGTGGATTGAATACCTGCGGGGACATGGAATGACCGTGTTCAGTCGTAAGATGAGAACAACCGTCCCCGGTTGCACATCTTCCGGCGACGCGGCTATTCGATGTCCAGCATCGCAGAGCGTTTCAGATTTATCGCGTGATATTACTGTGTTCCAAAAAATATGATTACTTTTGTGGTGCGCAAAATTATGAATTGGAGATAGGATTACATCCAAATATCTCGGCTGATAATCTGCGAGAGGGTGTACTTTGTAGCCGTCGGAATCGGTAAAAATAGGCAAATTAGGACAGTTAAAAATATTTAACGCAACACAAAAATCTAAAATTCAATTTCCTCGGCTTTCTATCAACTTCCACAAAAGTACACGATTAGTACCCACGCCTCTCCAAACCCCTCTGAAAATCACCGAGTTTGCCCAAATAAGAAAAAATTCGTAATTTTGCGGCCAAACAACCTCTAAACTATGCCCGTTATACTCCATATTGAGACCTCGACCGATGTATGCTCCGCAGCGCTGACTGCCGAAGGGGCTGTGCTGGTGCATTTCGAGGAGTTCCGACCGATGAGCCACGCTGTGGTGCTGAGCGATTTCATAAAAGGGTGTCTTGACCACCTGCGTAAACATGAGATGAAACTCGATGCCGTGGCTGTGAGCCTCGGCCCGGGGAGCTACACGGGGCTGCGTATCGGCCTGTCGGAGGCCAAGGGGCTGGCTTATGCCCTTGATGTGCCTCTTGTCGGTGTTGACACACTGCAGCTTATGGCGGTATCGGTGATGTTCTCCCACGATGTGGAGCCCGACGCCATGTTTGCCCCGATGATCGACGCACGCCGCATGGAGATCTATACCGGAGTCTATTCCCTGGCTCTTGAGGAGCTGATGGCGCCGCGGCCGCTGATACTCGACGGAGATTCTTACCGGGAGTATCTTGACCGTGGGCCGGTGTTGTTCTTCGGCAACGGTTCCGACAAGGCACGTGAGGTAATCACCCATCCCAATGCCAGGTTCATCAGCGACATAAAGCCGCTGGCGGTGGATATGCTGGCGCTGGCCGACCGTGATTTCCGCGCCGGGCGCTTCCTTGACCTGGCATACTCTGTGCCGACCTATCTTAAGGACTTTCAGGCTACCCGCCCCCGCAAACTTTTCTGATCAAAACGCTTTCCGCACCGATGTTAAGCGACAAAAGCAAGGGATATATCCTCGGAGCAGTGGCGGCCGCCACTTACGGCATGAACCCGCTCTTCGCCCTCCCGCTCTATGGCGACGGCGGGATGGACGCCGACTCAGTGCTCTTTTTCCGCTACCTCATAGCCCTGCCGATTATCGGAGCCATGATTGTGTTGCGCGGCCGGTCACTGCGGCCTGAAAAGGGGGAACTGTGGCCGCTTGCCGCCATGGGGCTGCTGATGGCTGTGTCATCGCTGACCCTGTTCGAGTCGTACAACTTCATGGACTCCGGTGTGGCGTCGACCCTGCTGTTTGTCTATCCCGTGATGGTGGCGCTCATCATGGCGGCGCTTTTCCGTGAGCGTCTGCCGGTTTCCACGATAGTATGCATCGGGCTGGCGCTCATCGGTATCGTTATGTTGAACCACACCGTCTCAGGGGCGCCGCTGAGCCTCACCGGCGTGCTGCTTGTGATGGTGTCGTCGCTTACCTATGCCATATATATCGTGGCGATCAACCGTCCGCGCCTGGCGCGTGTGCCCACGTTGCGCATCATATTCTACGGACTTTTTTTCGGCGTGTTCGTGTTTGCCGGGCGCCTTATATATAAAGGAGAACTGCTCCTTCCGGCCCACTGGTATCTATGGGGGTGCATTGTCGCCCTTTCAGTGCTCCCTACTGCGGTGTCGTTTGTGTGCACCACGGCCGCGATACAGAAAATCGGCCCCACCCCTACGGCCATACTCGGTGCGCTCGAGCCGGTGGTAGCACTCATTGTGAGCATCGCCGTTTTCGGTGACCCCCTCACATTCCGCCAGATATGCGGCATCCTCCTCATCCTCATGGCCGTAACCTTCATCATTGCCGGCGGCTCCATCACCCGCCCCCTCCTCCGTTTCCGCCGCCTCTTCCCCCGCATCCGTCGCCCCCGCCGCTGACCCCTTTCTGATACTTACATTATCTCGTGATTTGTTTGCTTCTTCTACGGGAATTTTGGGAGAGGGGAAAAGAAAAAGTGGAGGGGATGATGGGCGGGTCGCGAAAAATTCGTAACTTTGCGTGCAATAAATTTATTTATCGCTTATGTCGTCATTTCTTACAGATCGCGTGGAGATGGACGGACTCACATTCGATGATGTCCTCCTTATCCCGGCTTACTCCGAAGTGCTCCCTAAGAGCGTTAACCTTCAGTCGAAATTCTCAAGGAATATAACACTGAATGTGCCATTGGTTTCTGCCGCCATGGATACCGTTACGGAAGCCAAGATGGCTATTGCAATCGCCCGGGAGGGTGGTATCGGTGTGATACACAAAAATATGTCAATCCAGGAGCAGGCCCGTCAGGTGCACGCTGTAAAGCGCGCCGAAAACGGTATGATTTACGACCCGGTGACCATACGCCGCGGCGCCACCGTG
This sequence comes from Muribaculaceae bacterium Isolate-013 (NCI), assembly GCA_004102785.1. Taxonomy (GTDB): domain Bacteria; phylum Bacteroidota; class Bacteroidia; order Bacteroidales; family Muribaculaceae; genus UBA7173. Next base: position 157,050 of record SCEJ01000001.1, on the reverse strand, counting down.
GGCGATGCCCTCAGTATCATGGAGGAATACCATATCGGCGGTATCCCTGTGGTTGACGAGAACCGGATGCTGGTGGGTATCGTTACCAACCGCGACCTCCGCTTCGAGCGCGACCTCAACCGCAAGATTGATGAGGTGATGACTACCGAAAACCTTGTCACCACATCGCAGTCGACCAACCTCGAGGAGGCTGCCGACATACTCCAGAGCCATAAAATCGAGAAACTCCCCGTAGTTGACAAGGAGGGGCATCTCGTTGGCCTGGTGACCTACAAGGATATTACAAAAGCCAAGGATAAACCCAATGCCTGCAAGGATGCCCTCGGACGCCTCCGCGTGGCCGCCGGCGTAGGTGTCACTGCCGACTCCATGGAACGCGTTGACGCCCTGGTAGCCGCCGGTGTCGATGCCATCGTTATCGATACAGCCCACGGTCATTCGGCCGGTGTGGTAGGTGTGCTCCGCGCCGTAAAGGAGAAATACCCGCAGATTGACGTCGTTGTTGGCAATATCGCCACCGGCGCCGCAGCCAGATTCCTGGCAGAGAACGGTGCCGACGGTGTTAAAGTTGGTATCGGCCCCGGCTCGATATGCACCACACGCGTTATCGCCGGTGTGGGTGTGCCCCAGCTCTCAGCCGTTTACGATGTGGCCAAGGCGCTTGAAGGCACAGGTGTGCCCCTGATTGCCGACGGCGGCATCCGTTACAGCGGCGACATTGTAAAGGCGCTCGCTGCCGGCGGATATTCCGTGATGCTCGGCGGTATGCTCGCCGGTACTGAGGAATCGCCCGGCGACACCATAATCTACAACGGACGTAAATATAAGTCATACCGCGGCATGGGCTCGCTCGAAGCCATGGAGAAAGGCTCGAAAGACCGCTATTTCCAGGCCGGCGAGACCGACACGAAGAAACTCGTGCCCGAAGGCATTGCAGCCCGTGTGCCCTATAAAGGCACCCTCTATGAGGTTGTATATCAGATGCTGGGCGGCCTCCGCGCCGGCATGGGCTACTGTGGCGCCCCCAGCATCGAGGCCCTCCACAGCGCCCGCTTCACCCGCATCACCAACGCCGGTGTGGCCGAAAGCCACCCCCACGACGTAGCCATCACCTCCGAGGCCCCCAACTACTCCGCCTCCGAACGCTAAGAAAGCTACGTACCACATATCCGCACCCCGGCAGCCGCATCGGTCGCCGGGGTGCGCTTGTTTTCATTATGTAAACATTGATACAAACTTGTCTTGGGGGTTGGTAAACTTTTGTCATATCGCGGAAAATGCGTACTTTTGTGCGGAATAAACAAATAGCGAAATGAAAAACGTTTTCACACGCCTCTTTACCGGTGTGCTTTATATTGCCGTAATCGTGGGCGCCGTCATGGCCGGCGGATGGTGGCTCTGGGGGCTTGCAGTACTCTTCGGTGTGCTGGGAGTCAATGAGTTCAACCGTATATCCAACAAGGGTCACATATCCAACACAAGCCGCCTGATTGACATCATAGGCGCATTCTTCCTCATTTCAGGCATAGCATGTTTCCTGAATCTCAGTCTGCCCTCATTCATGTTCGGGGCCTGGAGCCTGAAAACATTCCTTTTCGCTTATCTCGTGTATCTGATGGCGCGCCTGGTGAGCCAGCTCTACATCCAGGACGGCAACGCTCTGGCGCATTATGCCAACTCTCTGATGGGGCAGCTCTATATCGCTCTGCCAATGGGACTTATGTGCGCGCTCTATGCAATGACCAACTGCTGGTTCGTGCTGGGGATGTTCATCCTCATCTGGCTCAGCGACACCGGCGCTTTCTGCGTGGGGTCGCTCATCGGCAAGCATAAGCTTTTCGAGCGCATATCGCCCAAGAAGTCGTGGGAAGGTTTCTTCGGCGGCCTGGCATTCTGTCTTGCCGCGGCGCTCTGCTACCATTTCTTCGGCAAAGGGCTCGGAGTAGGGCTTAATCTCTGGCAGATGCTCGGATTCGGAGCCATAGTGTGCGTGTTCGGCACGTGGGGCGACCTTGTAGAGTCGCTTATAAAGCGCACCCTCGGCGTAAAGGATTCTGGCAACCTCCTGCCCGGTCACGGCGGAATCCTCGACCGCATAGACTCACTCCTGCTTGTAACCCCGGCAGTGTTCGCCTATCTTATGGCGGTAACTTCATTCTAAACACCTATTCCAATGAACGAACGATATATGATGCGCGGTGTATCCGCGGCTAAAGAAGATGTGCACAACGCTATAAAGAATATCGACAAGGGGCTGTACCCCAAGGCGTTCTGCAAGATTATCCCCGATATGCTCGGCGGTGACCCGCAGTGGTGCAACATAATGCATGCCGACGGCGCCGGCACCAAGTCGTCGCTCGCCTATGCCTACTGGCGCCGCACCGGCGACCTTTCGGTATGGAAAGGTATAGCGCAGGATGCACTGATAATGAATATCGACGACCTCCTCTGCGTGGGAGCCACCGACAATATCCTTGTGTCGTCGACAATCGGGCGCAACAAGCGCCTTATCCCCGGCGAGGTGATCGCAGCCATCATCAACGGCACGGAGGAGTTGCTTGAAACCCTCCGCTCGCTCGGTGTGGGGATTTACAGCACCGGCGGCGAGACCGCCGATGTGGGCGACCTCGTGCGCACTATCATCGTTGACTCCACCGTGACATGCCGCATGCGCCGCGCAGATGTGATTGACAACGCCAACATACGTCCCGGCGATGTGATTGTGGGACTCGCCTCTTTCGGGCAGGCCACATACGAGGATTCCTACAACGGCGGGATGGGAAGCAACGGCCTTACCTCCGCGCGTCATGATGTGTTCTCCAAGGCCGTGGCACGCGAATACCCCGAGACCTACGACGGAGAGATTCCCGACGAGCTGGCTTACAGCGGCTCAAAGGACCTGACCGATGCCGTTGACGGCGTGGAACTCGATGCCGGACGCCTGGTGCTGTCGCCCACACGCACCTATGCCCCCGTGATAAAGAAGATACTCGAGGAGATGCGCGCCGACATCCACGGCATGATACACTGCACCGGCGGAGCTCAGACCAAGGTGATGCATTTCGTCGACAATGTTCACGTGGTCAAGGACAACCTTTTCCCTGTGCCCCCGCTCTTCGCCATGATTCAGAGCCAGTCGGGCACCGACTGGAAGGAGATGTACAAGGTGTTCAACATGGGACACCGCATGGAGATATACCTCTCGCCCGAGCACGCCGCCCGCGTGATTGCCATATCGCGCAGCTTCGGCATCCCGGCCCAGGTGGTGGGTTATGTGGAGGCTTCCGACATCCCCCGCCTCACCATCACCGGCGAGCACGGCACATTCGAGTACTGATTTCTGCCGGAATGAGAGGGCTGCGGCACATCTTATCCTTTGTGGCGGCATCGCTGATGCTGCTTCTGTGGGGGTGCTCCGAAAAAAAGAACGTCGATACCGCAACGGACACCGCGCAGCGGAATGCCGAGTCGCATCCGCTGCCCGACACCCTGCGCGTGGCCACACTCTATTCGCCGTCGTCCTACTTCCTCTTCCGCGACGAGGAGATGGGCTATGACTATTCGCTGGTGAAGCAGTTCGCCTCCGACAAGGGGATGGCTCTTGACCTCACTGTCGCACCCTCGCTTGCGGCCATGGTCGAGCTCCTGGATTCAGGCATGGTCGACCTGCTGGCATATGAGGTGCCGGTGACGGCCGAATACCGCCGCCGCACAGTGCCGTGCGGCCCGGAGACGTTCACGCACCAGGTGCTTGTACAGCCCCGGAAAGGTGGAGAGGGGTTCATCACTGACGAGACCCAGCTTGTGGGGCGCGACGTTTATGTGGAGGCTCACTCCAAATATCTCTACCGTATGCAGAACCTCAACGAGGAGCTCGGCGGCGGGGTCAACATCCATGTAATCGACCGCGACACAATCATGGCCGAGGACCTGATAGAGATGGTGTCGGAGGGGGAGGTGCCGCTGACGGTGGTCGACAGCGATATAGCCCGCGTAAACAAAACCTATTATCCCGACCTCGACATATCGCTGCCGCTCAGTTTCCCACAGCGCTCGCAGTGGGCCGTGGCGCGCGGCCGGAGCTGGCTGGCCGATTCGGTCAACGGCTGGCTCGCCCAGGAATCGCCCAGAAAACGCAACGCCGAGCTGCTCAAACGCTATTTCGAGCTGTCGAAAAACACGGAGCCGTATGTGGTCAATATCGATTTTTCGAAAGGTGTGATTTCGCCATACGACGCTTACTTCCGCCGCTATGCCTCGGCCTACGGCCAGGACTGGCGCATGCTGGCCGCCCAGGGATATGTGGAGAGCCATTTCCGCAACGACCTTGTGTCGTGGGCCGGAGCCAGAGGCATAATGCAGCTTATGCCGGTGGCTATGCGCGGCTACGGGCTGACCGACGCCACCGTCACTGACCCTGAACTCAACATCGAGGCCGCCGCCAAGATTATGCGCGACATCGACCGCTCCCTGTCGAAATATGTCTCCGACCCTGTCGAGCGGCGCAAATTCAGCATAGCGGCCTATAATTCAGGAATCGGACATATCTACGATGCCATCGCCCTGGCCGGAAAGCACGGCAAGGACCCGGCCCTGTGGGAGGGGAATGTGGAGACGGCGCTGATGTGGAAATCAAATCCGGAGTATTATACCGACCCGGTGTGCCGCAACGGATATTTCCGCGGGCGCCAGACGGTGGAGTATGTGCGCAAGGTTCTTGATTTCTATGCCCGCGCCAGCGCCAGGATTCCATCGTGACAGAGCAGGGCGTTTCAAATCACTGAATCGGCCTTGACATAGCGTAGGGACGCTCCGAGGAGCATCCGAAAATATAGTCTGAAAAAAATCGCTGTCATCCGCGAACAATTTTCATCATTAAAACCTTTTTAAGGTTAAGTAACTGTTCAAAATTATTTTATATTAACCGGTCATCTTATTTCAATGTTTATCCGCATAAACATTAAAATAATTTCGACCAGTTACTTAGAAACATTATTTACACATTATGAAAAAGCGTTACATCCCCGTGGCTGTCGCCGCTATCCTCGCAGGTTCGATGCTGACCTCATGTATCGGTTCTTTCGCGCTCACCAACAAACTCCTGGCATGGAACAACCAGGTGAGCAACAAATTTGTCAACGAACTGGTATTCTTCGCATTCTGGGTGATACCCGTCTATGAAGTAACCGCTTTGGCCGATGTGCTGGTGCTCAACTCCATCGAATTCTGGAGCGGCTCCAACCCCATAGCCCAGGGCAAGAGCATCATCGACGGCAAGGACGGCAAATATCTCGTGGATTGCGATGGCCGCGGATACACCATCACCTCGCTCAACGACAAGAGCGTGGTGCGCCTTGACTTCGACGAGGCCGACCGCTCCTGGAGCGTGGTGACCGATGACCAGACCGTGAAGTTCATGAGCTTCATCGACGACACCCATGTGAACATGATTATGCCTGACGGTTCATATCAGGCTTACGAGCTCTCCGATGCCGGCCTTATGGCATATCGCGAGGCTGCCGCTCCCGCCATGTTCGCGGCCCGTTGAGCCGGCGCCGGATTCCCTGCATAATATACAACGGAATTGCACCAGGCTGTGGAGTCGCCCCGTGCTGCGGCTGTAAAACAGATAAATCACAGAGATTTGACTGTCTTGCAGCCGCTGCATGGAGCGACTCTTCGCTATTCAGTGGAACAAGTGGTCCATAGATGCCTTGAGAACATATTGATGCATAATGTTTGAAAAAATGTGAGTTATGCATTGTTTTTACAAAATTTTGCGTATCTTTGCCAACAGCCAATCTAATAACGAATTGCTTACAGTCCCTTATGCAGCCTCGGGGCATGGCTTTTGCAGGGCTGCGGATATATAATTTATACGGATGAAGAAATTTTGGATATTCGCAACAGCCGCAGGTTTAGGCTTTTGCGCTTCCGCTCAGACTCAGTTGAGCCTTTCCGACCAGATGCGTCTGGCCGATATGCAGTCGCAGGGTGCCAAATCGCTTTCTGCTGTCGGTGCTCCAGCAAAGGCTTCGGTCAGTGTGTTCTATCGTGTCGCCGGCGACGAGGCAGTCGCCGGCCTTAAAGCAGCCGGAGTGAATGTGCTCCAGCAGGAGGGGAATATCGTAATCTGCGAAGTGCCCCTGGATGCTGTGGCGAACACTCTGAATGTCACAGGTGTGGAGGATGCCCAGCTCGGTTCCAGACGCAAGCTGCTCAACAACCTCGGGCGCGAGGCCACCGGTGTTGACAAGGTGCGTTCCGGCGAGGGACTTCTGCAACCTTACGACGGCACCGGTGTGATTGCCGGTATCTTCGACTCCGGAATTGATCCCAACCACATCGCCTTCAAAGATGCCGACGGCAATCTCCGTGTGTCGCGCTTCTTCAACTTCACCGGAAGCAGTGATGAATGCGATATATATATAGGAGATGATATAAGCAAGTATGCCGGCAACTATACCGAAACACACGGATGCCATACACTCGGCTCTCTTGCTTCAAGTTATGTGCCGCTGGCCAGCGGAAACGACTATTCCGGAGTTGCCACCGGTGCTGAAATCGTGGCCGCCGATGGGGTGGGATATGACGCCAACTTCACCGGAGCTCTTCGCCGCATCGCCAATTATGCCAAGGAGCAGGGCAAGCCGTGCGTTGTCAACTTCTCATGGGGCTCAAACGACGACGGACCTCATGACGGCACTGACACTTTCACACGTTCGCTGAACTCTATCGCCGGCGAAGATGGGGTGCATGTGTTTATGTCCTCAGGCAACGAAGGCGACTACAAGTCCGGTGTGTACAAGGAATTTACCGAAACAGACAACACCCTTAACACCTTCGTCGAGCCGACGGTCAACAACGACTCTTACGGAGGTCCTGGCTCATTGTCGCAGGGCATGGGCGCAGTTTCGGTATGGGCCGATACAGCCGATCCGCTTGATGCCTTCATCGATATTTACGATCTCGAGCGTCCCGACGCCCCCATATATTCGCTCAACCTCGTGGAGGGGCGGAAAAAGTTTATTGCATCGGGATGGAGCTCTCCCAGCGGCGTGGCATCATCGGAAATCGACCGCAATGTCACCGAGTTCACCTCGGTTTACAGCCAGTCCTATATGGGAGGCCAGCGTGGTGTTTCGCCGGTCAACGGCTGCTATCGTGTGGAGATGGCCTTTGACCTGAAAGCCAGCACCCGTGCCAACAACCGCCGTTATGCTGTGGCAATACGTGTGGTGGGCGCTCCCGGACAGAAAGTGCATGCATATGCCGGCACGGAATACAACCAATTCCAACGGTCTTATGACTTTTACATTGGCTTCGGCTCGAAGGATATGCCCGGTTTTGACGACAGCACAGGCGACGGCACTCTCAACTCGATGGCCTGCGGCGACAACTTCATCGTTGTGGGCGCATACTCCTCCCGTCAGGGTGGCGAGGATACTGTCAGCGGTTCACCGATTTATGCTCCCGAGCCTGAAATCCATGGTCCTGTGTCATTCTCTTCATGGGGGCATAAGCTTGACGGCACACTCAAGCCTGATGTGCTGGCTCCCGGATATGTGATTATCTCTACGATGAACACCTATTACGCGCGTTCAAACTTCAACAACCTCAGCTATTACGGCACCCCGGTGAAGGATACCTACGAGGATCCCGCCACAGGCAAGCCGTATTACTGGACCATCATGGCCGGCACTTCGATGGCGTCGCCCCATATGGCCGGTGTGGCCGCCCTCTGGCTCCAGGCAAATCCCGAGCTTACCACCGAGGATATCCGCAACGTGATAAGGGAGACATCATACAAACCTGAGGACGCTTCCGACAAATGGGGTGCCAACGGTCTGGTCGATGCCTACAAGGGGCTGAAATATATCCTCGGCGAATCTGCCGTAAAGGGTGTCAGCGCTGCCGAGTCGGCGATAATGATCAACCCCGCCGGCAACGGCGTGTATGAAGTGGCCTCCCCGGCTGAAAGCGGCATCACCGTAGCTCTCTACAACATGCAGGGAGCGCAGGCTGCCGAATTCACTTCGGCCGGTTCGGAGGTAGAGGTGACAACCGACGGTCTCCCCTCGGGTGTATATGTGCTCCGCGCCGCCACAGCCACCTCCTCGCTTTCGCACAAGATTGTTGTAAAGTAAACTGATTTGAAAAAACATTTTTCTCTCTTTGCATTAGCCGCAGCCGTATCTTTCCCCGCAACGGGGGAGGGTACGGCTTCGCCGTTGACGCGCATTGTGTTTGATGCGCCGCAGCCGGCCCGCATGGCCGCGCCACGGTCGGACGGCGAGTCCGGCCGGATGTTCATCCCTGCTGTGATGCGGCTGGACGACGCTTCGGCTCCGGTGCCAGGGTTCGTTTATGAATATGCACGCCGCGGCGACCTTGTGCTCGTTTCCGTGCCGCAGGAGCGCCTCTCGGATGTGCTGTCGGCGCCGGGCGTGCTCCGGATGGAGTCGGGCATATGTGCTACCCCCGCCATGGACCTTGCACGCGGCTTCTGCCGGCTGCCGGAGGTTGATGCCTTGCATCCCGATGGCGGCTCGTTCTCCGGAAAAGGGGTTGTAGCGGGGTTCACGGACCTTGGCTTCGACCCCGGTCATGTGGCTTTTGCCGGTAGCGGCGGCAGTTCGCGTGTGCGCCGTCTGGTTGATTATTCTGTCGAGAGCCGGGAACCGGTGCGGCTGCTGTCGGCCGGAGAGATAGCGGCATGGGATACTGATGATTCCGCCAACTGGCACGCCACGCATGTGGCCGGCATCATGGCCGGCGGCTATATGGGCAACGGCTTCCAAGGTGTGGCTCATGCTGCCGATATAGTCGCCACTACTTCCGGGCTTCACGAGGCGCATCTGCTGGCGGGGATGGAGGAGGTTATTGACTATGCCGTCGGTGTTGATGCCCCGGTGCCGGTTGTGAATATGTCGATATCGTCGTCGCTCGGCCCGCACGACGGCACTTCGCTGTTCAATCAGTATCTCCGGCGTCTGGCGGAAGATGCGGTGGTATGCGTGTCGGCCGGCAACGACGGCAGCAAGTGGGGCGGCTTCTTCCCCTATGAACATACTCCGGAAAAACCGCGGGTACAGGCGTTCTGCCGTGAATATCCTACGTATTCCCCACACAGGGTGAGTGGTGTGGTCGACCTGTGGAGCGCCGACGCGCGCCCGCTGTCGCTGCGTGTGCTGGTGTATGATTCGGATACACGCGAGGTTGTGGCATCGTTCCCTACTGTGGATTTCGCTGCCGGGGTGACCTCCATGCAGCTCACCACTCCCGGTTATGGCTACGGCGACGTTGACGCGGATTTCTCCCGGCTGTTTGGCGCGGGCTACGTCATGGTGTCGTGCGAGGTAAATCCTGACAACGGACGGTACAACGCCACAATGGCTTTCGATGTGACCAATCACGGCGATTTTACAAACCATTGGATCGGAGTAGAGGTGGAGGGTGAGCCAGGCTCGCATGGGGAGGTATATGCTTCGTCGGGAATCAATTTCATGCTCCTCGGCAATGAGCTGAGTGCCGAATGCTCGAACCGCCGCTCAATCAACGACCTTGCCTGCGGCCCGGGAGTGGCGGCTGTGGGCTCGCTCACATCGCGCTCTGATGCCGGCGGGACCATGTTGCCGCTCACGGTTTCAGATTTCAGCAGTTTCGGCACGCTGGGCGACGGCAGGGTGCTTCCGTCGATTTGTGCGCCTGGTGGCGGCGTTGTTTCGTCTGTCTCCGGGCCGTGGGTGAGGGATTGTGGCGAGGATGTTTCCGGGCTTGTCTCCGCCACGGAGGGTGGCCGGGAGTATTACTGGATGGAGTCGTCGGGCACTTCGATGTCATCGCCGTTTGCCGCCGGAGTGTTCGCCCTGTGGCTTGAAGCCAATCCGCATCTTGAGCCTTCGGATATTCTGGAAATCGCATCGCGCACGGCGTCGCCCCCTCCCGACGGCAATGCCCGGTGGGGCGGGGGAGTGCTTGACGCCTACGCCGGTCTCAAGGAGGCTTTGGCCATGGGGTCGGTGGCCGCGCCGGCGGGCGGAAATTGCACGCCGGACATCGTAGCCGCCGGTGCGGCATGTGTCGAGGTCCGGGCCTATGGCATGGAGCTTGAGTGGGTGGCGGTCTACGATATGGCCGGCAGATGTGTGTCGGCGGTGCATCCGGAGGCTTCGGAATGGATGGTCGACCTCTTGGGGTGTGCCCCCGGAGTGTATGTTGTGAAAGCAGCCACGGCTACGGCCACGGCTGTCGGCCGGATTGCGGTGAGGTAGCCTTTCGTATCAGAATGAGAATTGCACCAGGGCTCCGGCCCGGCGCGCATAGCGGTGCGCGCCCGACTGGTTCTCTCTTTTTGCGAAGTCAATCTCAGCCCCTAACTGCAGCCGGGGTGTCGGGTTCCAGAATATGTTTGCCGACGCACACCAGCCATATTTGTAATCGTCGGGCAATTGATGGCCGCTCTTCTTCTGAAGTGTGGTCTGAGAGAACTGGGCCGAGCAGAAGAGGTCGGGGGTGAAATTATACTGCACACCGGCGCAATATCCCCAGCCGGCTGTGGCGTACAGGCGTCCCGGGGTGTTGTTGTCGGCCTCGAGGTCGGATGTCACAACCATAAGGTCGTTTGTTATCGAGCCGATGCCGTGCCCGTAGCAGGCTGAGAGATAGGTGGTGACCGGGTGCCACGGATGGGCCACAGAGCTAAGCTGAAGTCCCCAGCCGGCCACGGTGCGGTTGCGTTGGGCCACAAGGTCGCGGTAGCTCAGGCCGCGCACTGTGCCGGCCAGGCGGATGTGCTGCCCTGATGCCCAGCCGTATTGCACGAATGCGGCGCCGTCGGGGAGCCATTGGCTCGATTTTGCGGTAAAGGTGTCGTCGACGGAGATTACTCCGTCGGGCGTTTCGGCCGATATGGCGAGGCTCCATTTCCCGAACTGCGGCATCCAGCGCACGAGCACCGCCGTAGGCGAGATTTTGTTTGACGGGCCTTGCGCGTCGACTGTGGGCGGTATGGCGGCAGGGTCGCTGAAGGTCGATGGCGCGTAGCCCACAGTGAAATCGTGTAGCTGGGCGTAGGCTTTCTTAAGTTTGAAGTCGCGCGAACTGTAGCCGTTGAAGTTCGCCTCGATGTATAGCTGGTATTCGCCGAGCACTTTGTTGGTGCCGATCAGACGGAAATACAGCGATGTGCCCGACGGCGATGTGCCCAGGTGCCGCGACCGGGCCGGGTCGGCCGGAATCGGAATCAGGGCCGGAGCGAAGCCGTTGGCCGGGATTGCCCCGCCCCAGTCGTACCATCCGCGCATACGCACCACCCCGCCTATGCCCATCATCACATTGGCTTCCTTTGAGATAAACATAAAGTAAGGTGCGTCGGGGTCCTGCGAATGGCGGAACTGGTTGTAGTAGAAGCCATATATGACCCTTGTGAGCGAGTCGGCCTCCGCCCGGGAGAGGGTCTGTCCGCCGGTGGTGATGAATTGCCTGGAATGCGAGAGGGAGTCGAGATGCTCGTCGACGGCTGACGCTCCTGCTGCCAGACAGATGATGGCCATGAATAATGTGGAGATGGCTAACCTTTTCATAATGTGTGGATGATGTGCTGATGAACGGATTTTTTTATTTAATAGTTATAACACCAGGCGCCCTGCTATTGTTTTGAGCGCATTCGGATGACGGCTGTAACACTTATTTTTTTATTGGCACCACGCAATAATAAAGGGTTATACTCGTTATTTCGATAGTGTTTCTGTGCACTCGTTACATAGAAAATAAATAGTATAAACCAGATATGAAAAAAAGTCTTCTTTCACTGACTGTCGTAGCTGCCGCCGCCGGTATGCTGTATGCCGGTGCGCCTAAGGACCCCGTGCTCCTTACAATAGCCGACAAGCCGGTGACGCTCAGTGAGTTTGAATATCTTTATCACAAAAACAACTCGCAGCAGCTAGCTCCGCAGACAATCGACGAGTACCTGCAGATGTTTATCACCTACAAGCAGAAGGTAGCAGCGGCCGAGGAAGCCGGCATAGACAAGAGCCAGGCCTTCCAGCGCGAGTTCGACGGCTACCGCCGTGACCTTGCCGCCCCCTATCTCACTGTGCAGGAGGTGGAAGACTCCATCATAAACGCCGAGTACGCCCGCATGGGCACCGAGGTCGACGTGAGCCACATCATGGTGGCCCACACAGCCCCCGACACTCATGCCGACCAGCGCGAGCTCCTCAACTCCGTGCGCGACTCTATCCTCGCCGGCGCCGACTTCGAGGCCATGGCGCGCAAATACTCCATCGACCGCGCAGTGGTGCGCAACGGCGGCCACATGGGCTATATCATTGCCTGCCGCCTTCCCTACACATTCGAGGATGCCGCCTACACCACCGCTCCCGGCAACATATCGCCGGTAATCTCTACCCCGGTGGGATACCATATAGTGAAAGTTCACGGCACACGCCCGGCGCAGGGCATGGTGCTTGTGGAGCATATACTCAAACTCACCCAGGGGCTCCCCGCTGAGGAGGCCGCCAGGAAAAAGGAGCAGATCGACTCCATCTATAATCTCGTGAAGAACGGCGCCGATTTCGCACAGATCGCCACTGTGGAGTCAGAGGATCCAGGCTCCGCCAAGATGGGCGGACGCCTCCGCTGGTTCGGCACAGGGCAGATGGTGCCGGAATTCGAGCAGGTGGCTTTCTCGCTCAACGACGGCGAGATTTCAGAGCCTTTCCCCACCGCCTACGGATATCATATCATACGCCGCCTGGAGCATAAGGGCATCGACTCGCTCGAAGCCATGCGTCCGCAGATAAAGAACATCATCTCGCGCGACGAGCGCGGCAATCTCGCCCAGGAGCGCAAAGTAGCCCAGCTCCGCAAGAAGTTCAAGGCTCAGATTCTTGACAAGAATATGGACCAGGTGCGCGGACGCATAATGGCCAACGGTTCGGTCGACTCCACCCTCCGCGCCGAGTTCATCACATCTGACCTCGCACTGGCCCGCGCCGGAAAGAATGATGTTGTGCTCCTGTCGGAAGTCGCTTCCGAAATGCTCCCCAACCAGCAGGGCAGCGCCGAGGCCGCAGTGGCCGATTTCGACCGCATTGTAAACCGCAACCTCGACAACGCCGTTGTGGAGCTTGAGCGCGATGACCTCGCCCGCAACAATGCCGATTACCGCAACCTCCTCAACGAGTACCGCGACGGTATGCTCCTCTTCGAGATTTCCGACCAGAACGTGTGGTCGCGTGCCAAGAACGATAAGGAGGGACTGGAGAAATACTTCAACGAAAACCGTGACCGCTACACCTGGAACGCTCCCAAGTTCAAGAGCTACGTGGTGTTCGCCACTTCCGACTCCGTGATGAACCTCGCGCAGAATTTCCTCAACGAAAACAAAATCGGAGCCGATTCGCTGGTGACAACTCTCCGCAAACAGTTCGGCAAAGATGTGAAGGTGGAGAAAGTTATCGCCGCCCAGGGCGAGAATCCCATCACCGACTATCTCGGCTTCAACGGCCCCAAACCCGAGCCGAAAGGCAAATGGGCTTTCTACTTCCCCTACCTCAACCGCGTGATTGCAGCCCCCGAAGAGGCCGCCGACGAGCGCGGCGTGGTGACCACCGACTATCAGAACCTCCTCGAGGAGCAGTGGAAGGAAGAGCTTGCACGCAAATACCCGGCCAAGGTCAACGAGAAAGTGCTTAAGAAAGCAAAATAACAGTACACAGCCTCCGGGCAGCACGTACGGCCCATCCGTCTCACTGACAAAATTTATCGGCAGCCGCATCCCCCACCTGGGAGTGCGGCTGCTTTCGGCAATAACCATCCGAACAAAGCCTATCTGAACAAAAAAGCGAATGGATGACGCTCTGCTCAGAAGCGCCATCCATTCTTTTTCGTTGTAGCGGTGTTATCGGATGGTAACCTTGGTGTTGTTTCCTTTGCAGGAAACGATGAAGATTCCTGATGGAAGCTGCATAACTTCGCCAGAACGCATCGCTTCTAAAGCAATGCGTGTGCCTGATGCGGTGTAGACTGCTACCGGCGCGGCTGCATCGCCTACATAACGTATGCCGCCAGGGATAGCCTGTATGGAATTAGCATTACATTCTGCAGAGGATATACCTGCTCCAAAGTCATACTCTTCAATTTTCATATCCTTAAAGCAGTATGCCCGGGCGTACACATCCTTGCAGCCGACTGGAACATATAGCGTGATGTCAGGCCAGTGAGCCTCACCTCCAAAGCAGGCCGGATCGAACATCGGGTTCTGCTCGGTGATTGTAGGAGGCACAGTCCGGGCACAGTAAACTTTCTTGAGGCTCTTCCCTGCGATAATCCCTTGCGAGCATATCATCGCCGGGTTGTCGGTGGCTTTATCGCCAATCCAAATCTCCTCGATGTTCTGAGCTTCCAGTGTGTAATATTGGGCTTCAAATGAAGTGTTGGGGAATACAATCCTCTTAATGGCTGGCAATATGCCTAAGCTGTGGTGTTGAAATAGTTCCACATTGCCAAGATTGATCTCTGCAAGCTCGTTGTTATTTAAGACAGCCCCTATGCCTAAAGTCAATACTGTTGATGGAATGACGAGTTTCCTGATGCCGGTTTCAGAAACAGTATATTCTCCAATCTCTGCAAGTCCATACGGAAGCTCCAGTGTTTTCAGCTCAGGAAGCTGACTGACACCTTTGATAGAAACAAGACTTTCAGGCAGGGTAATCTCTTTAAGACGAGAACAGTCGGATAAACCTTCGATATGCTCAATGCCGTTGGCAAACTCCACTCTTTCAAGGCCGGCACGTTTACAGATTACATCGTTGAACACGGTAGTAACTTTGTATTTGCGTCCAGTTGATATATCGGCAGCGGTTGCCGGTACGTATAGCTCTGTCAATGAGTTGAGGTACGCGTTGGCTTCGGTTACGGCATTTGGCACTTCCGCTGTGTTATAAGGCATTGACAGTCCGGCCGTACCGTCCTCCTCCGATATTATGCGGAAGTATAAGCCGCCGTCCATGAACCAATTGTAGCCATCAGCCCATGCTGGTGTGCTGCATATTGTCAGCAACAATATTAGTAGAATTTTTTTCATGTGAAAACTATTTGAGGGTTATTTTTTTATAGTCGACAGGATTTCCGTCATTGCAGAGCGTGACAACATATATTTTTCCCATGATGCGTCCAGGGTGCAATGAAACTTGCTCGGTTTTTTCTGTAATATTGACTTGATCAAGAAGATTGTTGTTCAAGTCACGCAACTCTACTGAATACGTTCCGAGAGTTATTTCAGGATCATAGTTTTCAATGTCAACATTGATGACGTTTTTATCTGACTGCACGGCTTTTGCAATAGCAGGCGTAAACGGCTGCATATTTTTTAGGATTACAGGTCCTGAAAAGCTCGTTCTGCCATCAATGACATCGATGGTAAACGGAATCTTGTTGTGACTGTGTACTGTCAGATGATAGTTGTCGTAAGGCGATACGTTTCGAGGTTCCAAAAGAAAGTGCCTGGAAAAAGGGTGTCTGAGGTAATTTCAGCAAATGGTATGCGGAGGTCAAATGTCAGGGATGTGGAGTCATTGCCGAAGGTAAGATTTATTTTCGGGGTCGACTCATTGTCGGCAGGTTCATATTGAACCATGTGTGGCGGTACATGGCCGGCTAAAGACAACCATTCGGCTTGAACACCGATGGCTGTCAGTACAGTCAAAAGGATTAGGATTGTTCTTGGCATAGTCTTTTAGGGAAAAGTTGTTAATATGGAGTCTCTATAAAGTGTTGAACTGATTTCAATGTGTAACTATTCAGCGAATGGATGATATAGGCTTCAATGTTTGTATTGGCAAAGATAATTCAAAAAAATAAAAAAACAAATTAATTGTAGAAAAAAAGTTTGATTTGTGTTGTAGAACATGGAAATGTGTAAATAGAGGTAAGGTAAAGAGCTTTAATGTAATCATGACCGGTCTACTGATGCGGATTCGGTTGCGGTTGCACTCGCAGAGGGTAAGGTTCGTAGAGAGGGTTCGCAGAGCGCGCAGTAAAAATCGATAAAAAAGTCCGGAAGTTTTGCTGTTTGTGGAAAAATGCGTAAATTTGCAGGCCATTACTACGAATCGCCCTACCAGCGATGCTTCCAACAAATTTTGATTTATAATTTGTAGAACTACAAAATAATGAAAAAAGATCTTCATCCCTCCAACTATCGCGAGGTTGTATTCAAAGATATGTCGAACGAGGAAATTTTCATCACCCGCTCGACCGTCGCTGCCAAGGAAACTATTGAAATCGATGGCGTGACCTATCCCCTGGTGAAGCTTGAAATCACCAGCTCGTCGCACCCCTTCTTCACCGGCAAGCAGAAGCTCGTCGACACCGCAGGCCGCGTCGACAAATTCCGCTCGCGCTACGGCGACCGCAAGAAAAAATAATCTGTCACTCAACGGAAATAAAAACTGGAATGTATCGCAGCGATACATTCCAGTTTTTATTTCGTCTCTCCACTTGATGAAGAGGGCAGTCAGTATTATTTCACCATGATTTTGGCGGCTGACCCGTTGCAAACCACAATGTAAAGTCCGCCGTCGAGGGGAAGAACATCCCCTTGTGATGCTGCTGACGAATGTAGCATCGAGCCGGAGGCGGAGTACACGGCAACAGAGTGTGTCCCTTCTGCTTCGACGCGGATGCCACCGGGTACGGCGGCGATATTGGCGCCGGAGCGATTCACTTCGGACAGCGAACTCTCGAAGTTATGCTCCACAATGTTCATATTCTGCCAGCAATAGGCGGCACAATAAGCGTCCTTATATCCGGCGGGCACATAAAGTGTGATGTTATTCCAATTGCTTGTGCCGTCGAAACACAAAGGGTGATACATAGGGTTCTGCTCGGTTATCACCGGAGGTTCTGTGCGCGCTATATATATACGGCTCAGTGATGTGAGTCCGGAGAATGCCTGTGAGCAGATGGAAGCCTCGTTTGACGTGAGACGACTTCCGATCCAGAGTTCCTCCAGCCCTGACAGCGAGAATGTGTAGTAGTCGGTGTCAAACGGAGAGTCGGGCAATACAAGACGTTTAATATTATCGCTGTTGCACACGCTCCCTTGGAGAAACATCTTCACGTTCGAGAGGTCAAGTTCCTCAAGGTTGTCGTTGTCGCGTATCGACAGCAGAGGTATGATTTCCACACCAGAAGGTATCGTAAGTGATTTGAGGCCGGTTTCTATGAAACTCTGGTCGCCGATAACTTTAAGACCGGAGGGCAGCTCGATGCTTTCGAGAGAGGGGAGCGATTGCATGCCTGAGAGTGATACAAGAGATTGCGGCAGATTCACTTCGGCCAGGGCGCTGCATCCGATGATGCCAGTGATGCTCGTCACTCCCTCGGAAACAGTGATTTTTCGGAGATTGGGACGCCCGTCCAACGGGCCGCTGAAAATCTCTGTCACCCGGTAGTCCTTTCCCGTGGCGGCATCGGTGGCAGTCGACGGCACGGTCAGTTCGGTAAGGCTGTTGAGATGATTGTCGGCATCAGCAATGGCGTCGGGTGATTCCAACGTATTGCAGGGCATGGCAAGTCCGGCCGTACCGTCCTCTTCTGATATAACCCGGAAGCAGAGCCCTCCGTCGGCAAACCACGGATAGGACGGAGCATTAATCTGTGCATTGGCAGTAACAGCGGATGCAGTTATTAATGTGTAGAGTAATAGTTTTTTCATAGGCGTTAATTGATTGCGTTTGAACTTTGATAGAAGCACGGTGTACTTGGTAGTATTGGATTTTGCAAATGTAAAAAAAAAGATATTAGATTTCCAAAATAATAAACATGGAAATTTACCCGATAATATTTGTAGGGTGATTTAGAGCTATTTTTCAACGCTTTTTCGTACCTTTGCAGGAGATGAACAAACTAAACATACTACATATATTTCACTATGGCAACTAAACCGTTCCATTATCAGCCGATGTTTCCGCTCGGCCCCGATACCACTGAGTATTACCGCCTTACTTCCGACTATGTGAAGGTGGAAAACTGGGGTGGCCATGAATTCCTCGTTGTTGATCCGGAGGCGCTCACCGTGCTTGCCCGCCAGGCCACGCACGACAATGCCTTCATGCTCCGCCGCGAGCATAACGAGATGGTTGCTAAAATTCTGCACGACCCCGAGGCTTCGGATAACGACAAGTTCGTGGCGCTCACAATGCTGCGCAATGCCGAAATCGCCGCTAAGGGCGAGCTCCCCTTCTGCCAGGATACCGGCACCGCCATCGTGCACGGCGAAAAGGGGCAGCGCGTCTACACCGGATGCGACGACGCCGAGAAGATTTCGCGCGGTGTGTACGACACATACACCACCGACAACCTCCGCTACTCGCAGAACGCTCCTCTGAACATGTATGATGAAGTCAACACCGGCTGCAACCTCCCGGCGCAGATTGACATCCATGCCGGCGAGGGCGACGAATACCATTTCGTATTCGTGGCCAAGGGTGGCGGCTCGGCCAACAAGACATACCTCTATCAGGAAACCAAGGCTATCATCAACCCCAAGACTCTGGTGCCTTTCCTTGTGGAGAAGATGAAGACTCTCGGCACCGCAGCCTGCCCTCCCTACCATATCGCTTTCGTGATCGGCGGCACTTCGGCCGAAAAGAATCTTGAGACTGTGAAGAAGGCCTCCATCAAATATTACGACGCCCTCCCCACCACCGGCAACGAATACGGACGCGCCTTCCGCGACGTGGAGCTGGAGAAAGAACTCAAGAAAGCCTCTGAGGAAATCGGCCTCGGCGCACAGTTCGGCGGCAAATATTTCGCCCACGACATCCGTGTGATCCGTCTGCCTCGCCACGGCGCATCCTGCCCAATCGGTATGGGTGTGAGCTGCTCGGCCGACCGCAACATCAAGGCCAAAATCAACCGCGACGGTCTCTGGCTGGAAAAACTCGACTCCAACCCCGGCGAGCTTATCCCCGCCGAAATGCGCAACCCCGAGGAGTCGAACGCCGTGAACATCGACCTCAACCGCCCCATGAGCGAGGTGCTCGCCGAGCTCGACAAATATCCCGTGGCTACCCGCCTCAACCTCACCGGCACCATCATCGTGGGCCGCGACATAGCCCATGCGAAAATCAAGGAGCGTCTTGACGCCGGCGAGCCCATGCCGCAGTATCTCAAGGACCATCCCATCTACTACGCCGGCCCTGCCAAGACCCCCAAGGGGATGCCCTCCGGCTCGTTCGGCCCGACCACAGCCGGACGCATGGACCCGTATGTCGACCAGTTCCAGAAAGCCGGCGGCTCGATGATAATGATAGCCAAGGGTAACCGCAGCCAGCAGGTGACCGACGCCTGCCGCGACAACGGCGGTTTCTATCTCGGCTCCATCGGCGGTCCCGCCGCTGTGCTGGCCTCCAACTCCATCAAGAACGTGGAGCTCCTGGAGTATCCCGAACTCGGCATGGAAGCCATCTGGAAAATCGAGGTGGAGAACTTCCCCGCCTTCATCCTTGTTGACAATAAAGGCAACGACTTCTTCAAGAAGATTCAGGAGAAGTGCGCGGCCTGCCCCATTGCGAAATAAAAAAACGTTTCATCATAGTAGATGTATCAGAACCGTTGAACCCGCCCTGATGCAGGGACGCTCTTCGGAGCGCTCCTGCGGCAGAGCGGTTCATGGCAGTCCTGATACATCACCGCAGGTGATATAATCACAATAAATTAATGGCACACAAAGCATTATTAATGATTCTCGACGGCTGGGGAATCGGCAACCACTCAAAGAGTGACGCCATCTTCTCCACGCCTACCCCTTACTGGGATTCCCTTCTGAAAGATTACCCTCACTCCGAGCTCCAGGCTTCGGGCGAGAACGTTGGTCTCCCCGACGGCCAGATGGGCAACTCCGAGGTCGGACACCTCAATATCGGCGCCGGCCGCGTGCTCTACCAGGACCTGGTGAAAATCAACCGCGCCATCGCCGACGGCTCTATCGCCGAAAACCCTGAAATCGTGAGCGCATTCTCATATGCCCGCGACAACGACCGCGCCATCCACTTCATGGGGCTTACCTCAAACGGCGGCGTGCACTCTTCGCTCGAGCATCTATATGCCCTCTGCGACCTGGCAAAGAAGTATGGCCTCACAAAGGTCTACATCCACTGCTTCATGGACGGCCGCGACACCGATCCCCGTTCGGGCAAAGGCTTCATAGAAGAGCTCCAGGCCCATTGCGACAAGTCGGCCGGCACAATCGCCTCGATTGTGGGCCGCTACTACGCCATGGACCGCGACAAGCGCTGGGACCGCGTGAAAGTGGCCTACGACCTCCTGGTGGAAGGCAAGGGCAAGCAGGCCGCCGATATGGTGCAGGCCATGCAGGAGAGCTACGACGAGGATGTCACCGACGAGTTTATCAAGCCGATAAACAACTCCACAGTCGACGGCACAATCAAGCCCGACGATGCCGTGATTTTCTTCAACTACCGCAACGACCGCGCAAAGGAGCTTACGGTAGTGCTCACACAGCATGATATGCCCGAGCAGGGGATGAAAACCATTCCCGGACTGCAGTACTACTGCATGACCCCCTACGATTCATCGTTCACCGGTGTGCACATCCTCTTCCCCAAGGAGAATGTCAACAACACTCTGGGCGAATACCTCTCTAACCTGGGCAAGAAGCAGCTCCACATCGCCGAGACTGAGAAATACGCCCATGTGACATTCTTCTTCAACGGCGGACGCGAGGAGCCGTACGAAGGGGAGGACCGCATTCTGGTGGCATCGCCCAAGGTCGCTACCTATGACCTCCAGCCGGAGATGAGCGCCCCCGAGGTGGCCGAAAAACTGGCTGCCGAGATACGCCGCGATGTATATGACTTTGTAGTTGTGAACTTCGCCAACGGCGACATGGTAGGCCATACCGGCATCTACCCGGCCATTCAGAAGGCTGTGGAGACTGTCGACAATTGCTGCCGCGAGGTGGTGGAGGCCGCCAAGGCTACCGGCTATGAGGTTATCATCATCGCCGACCACGGCAATGCCGACAATGCCATCAACGCCGACGGCACCCCCAACACCGCACACTCGCTCAACCCCGTGCCGTGTGTATATGTGACCGACGATAAGAATGCCCGTGTGGAGAACGGTATCCTGGCCGATGTGGCTCCCACCATCCTTCACATCATGGGGCTTCCGCAGCCTGCCGAAATGACCGGCCACAACCTCATCGAAGGCTGATTCCCCCGATAAATACCAATCCGTACACAGACCGCTGTGCCCCACAAGGCACAGCGGTCTGTGTTTGTAATGGTGTGTGAATGTAAAAAACGGCTGGAAACGGATTCCCGGGAGCGGGAGCGTTTCCAGCCGGTGTATTATGCGGGGATGCGGGGATTAGCGCGAGATTTTGGCGGCAGTGCCGTCGGCGTAGCGCACGATGTAGATTCCTTCGGGCAGACGGGCGATGTCGGTGATGCCGGTGTCGCGGCCGTCAGTGGTGAAGATGCCTGTCACGGTGCGGGCCGAGCCGTCGTTGA
This sequence comes from Muribaculaceae bacterium Isolate-013 (NCI), assembly GCA_004102785.1. Classification (GTDB taxonomy): domain Bacteria; phylum Bacteroidota; class Bacteroidia; order Bacteroidales; family Muribaculaceae; genus UBA7173. The sequence goes on along the minus strand of SCEJ01000001.1, from coordinate 135,499 downwards.
GGATGTCGTTGATGGCGACTGTCACACCCTTGGAGGAGAAGGGTACGGCCAGTTCGATTCCGGGGCATTTCACTTTGGCGGTGAAGTTGCCGGCAGGGCCGTCCTTGAGGGCGGTGAGCACCAGGCGGGCCTGGTTCCAGCGGCCTTCAACTGCGGCCTCGAAGCCGTCGGGAACGTCAACGGTGAGCTGCTCGCCGGGATACCATGAGAGCAGGGGCACTTCAACACGGGGGCAGTCGTCGGAAAGCTCGGGTGCTTCGGCAGTCTCGTCGGCGGCACGCAGATAGGGGAATGAGGCGCCGAGGTTGATTGCGAAGCTGTTGTACATATTCTCGTTGTACTCGTTCTTGAAGTTGGCGATGGGCACCATAGTGGTACCGGTCACGCCTCCACGGCTTGCCTCAAGGGAGACCCATCCTCTGCAGAGACCTGAGTGGTCGGGCATATATGACTGCTCGGGAGCCAGCCAGGTCACGCCGCCGTTCTCGAAGCCTGAGATTTCCACGATGTAGTAGGGGCAATCCTGTGTCGAGACTGATATCGGCTCGTCGAAGGGGAACACGAGTGTGAGGAACTGCTGCACGCCGCCCTGAGCCCACATCACATTCTCTGCGGTGCAGAAGGCTTCGGCCAGAACGTCGCCGTTGTCTTCAAAATCCTCGTTCAGTGCGCGAATCTGGGCTTTGAGGCGGATGTTGCTGTCATACTGGCCTTTGGCCATTACCCATATCTTGTCGATTACCAGTGGCTGCTCGGTGGCGAAGTACATGTTCATGAAGCCTATCATACGCATGGCATCGCCTTCTTCCGGCTCACCTTCAAAGAAGTGATTGAACCACCATTCGTTCACGCGGTCGGAGTAACCGAAGATAGGTACCCCCGGCTCACCGAATGCCATAGGCTCCTCGACATATATGTCAACGCCGTCGTGGTTCACCGGGAAGGGGAGCAGGCCGTAGTTGATGTAGAAATCGTTGCCGGTGGTCTGATCCATCACGTGGCGCGCGGGATTGCCGCCTGCCATCATGATTTTAGCGGGATGCATGTAGCTGGCGGTAATGAGGTTGTTGCCCGAAGCGGTGAGAGCCGGGAGGGAGTAGAGGCTGTTGGCCGCTGTGGCTTCGTTTGAGAAGTCGGGAAGCATGGTCATGGTCAGCTCATCGCCCTCGGCCGAGCTGAACTGTGAGTTGTGGCCGGGTACCTGGTATTCCCATGAGTAATTGTGACCAGGAGCATAGTCGGCGGTCAGGGTGAGGTCGGTGTAGGCGGGGAACACGGCGCAGTCCTGGGGCAGATAGTCCCAGTTCTCGTCGTAGAGGCTGAATCCGGCGTAGAGCGTGGACCAGGGGAGTTCATACCTTGCGGTTGCGTCGGGCAGGCTCACGCGCACGTCGTCAAGGAAGAATGCGTTGCCGTCAGATCCGACATAGCGGAAACCGATTTTCACTTTTTTGCCGGCATAGTCTTTCAGGCTGTAAGTCTGCTTCAGCAGGTCGTTTGATGCGTTGGCATACATCTCGCGGAGTGTTATCCCTTTGTAGCGGTCGGCAACATCCTCGAGCATCACCGGCTCATCCCCTTCGGGGAGCATCCACACCTGGAAGGTGGCCTTTACATCGAAGTTGTTTACATCGTCAAGTTCGGCGTCGCCGGGTACATTGAACATTGTGCCCGGATCAATCCACAGATAGAATGACAGGCTCTCTCCCTGGTTAAGGGAAATCTCCGGAGTATAGAGCCATTCGTCGGATTTGGCTGTGCTGCTGCTCTGGTAGAAGCAGCAGGCGTAATGCATGCCGCTGGAGGGTGCGGGGAGTTGGAAACTTGTGCGGGGCTGCACATGCCAGTTGCCGAGTATGTCGCCTTCGGCATGTGTGTCGCCCTTGCATTCGATTGACCATCCTTGGGGAAGCCAGTCGGTTGAGCTCTGATAGCCTTCAAAGTCCTCGTTGAGGATGAGGCCGGGTTCGGCAGCGGCCTTGAACAGGCGCTTGTTGAACTGCAGCGGAGCGGCAGCCGCCGAGAGGGCGAATGTAGCCGCCGCTGTTACAATCATGATTTTCTTCATCTTATATGATAAGCTTGGTTCAGACACACAGAGAGACGTGCGCCGAAACGGCGCACATCCCCCCTCATGTGTTTATGTGATAGTTGATTTCTCGTTTATTTGTTTACGCGGAAGCGGTCGATGCCGTCGCGCAGGAAGGCTACAACCTGGTTGGCTGCGGCTATGCCGGCGTTGATGTTGGCCTCGGCTGTCTGCGCGCCCATTTTTTTTGGGGTGAAGAACACGCGGCCGGGGAATTCGGCTTCGAGAGTGTCGGCGATGTCGGGGCGTATATCTGCCACGTATTTAAGGTCGGCGCGCTCGGCCAGGGCTTTGCGCAGCCCCTCCTCGTCGATTACCTCCTTGCGGGCGGTGTTGACAAGCAGGCCGTTCTTGGGCATCATCATGAACTGGTCATAGCCTACTGATCTGCGGGTCTCGTCGGTCGCCGGGATGTGGAGCGACACCACGCGGTTCTCCTTGTAGAGCTCCTCAACGGAGTGCACCGGGCGCACGCCTGCGGCCGATATCGCATCGTCGGGGCAGTAGGGGTCGAGAGCCGACACTTCCATCTCAAAGCCTTTGGCTATGCGGGCCACGTTGCGGCCTACCTGGCCGAAGGCGTGTATGCCGAGGGGTTTGCCCTTGAGTTCGGTGCCGGAGATGCCGTTGTACATGTTGCGTACGGCCATCACCGCCATGCCGAAAACGAGTTCGGCCACGGCGTTGGAGTTCTGACCCGGAGTGTTCTCCACGCACACGTTGTGGGCAGTTGCAGCCTGGAGGTCTACGTTGTCGTAGCCTGCGCCTGCGCGCACCACAACTTTAAGTTGCCCTGCGGCGTCGAGCACTTCGGCATCGACTTTATCGGAGCGGATTATGAGGCCGTCGGCGGTGGCTACGGCGGCGAGGAGTTCCTCTTTCGAGGTGTATTTTTCAAGGAGCTCAAGCTCATAGCCGGCATCCTCGATTACTTTGCGTATGCCGTCGACGGCTACTGCTGCGAACGGCTTTTCGGTAGCTACAAGTACTTTCATTGCTTTCTGGTGTTTCTGATCGGTTAAGAATGAAAGTCAGTGTTTGTCCTGGAATTCTTTCATTGCCTGCACGAGCACGTCCACGCTTTCCATGGGGAGGGCGTTGTAGAGCGACGCGCGGAAACCTCCCACAGAGCGGTGGCCTTTGATGCCGACAATACCCTTCGAGGCGGCGAATTCCATGAAGTCCTTCTCTAGAGCTGCGTATTCGGGTTTCATCACGAAGCATACGTTCATTATCGAGCGGTCGTCATGGCTGGGCACAGTGGCCTCGAATATGCGGCTTGAGTCGATGGCCTCGTAGAGTTTTGCGGCTTTGGCCAGGTCGCGGCGTTCGAGCTCCCTGATGCCGCCCATCTCTTTGTAATATTTCAGAGTCTGGAGTGCGGAGAATATGGGGAGCACCGGGGGGGTGTTGAACATCGAGCCCTTTGCGGTGTGGGTCTTGTAGTTGAGCATTGTGGGAATCGGACGCTCCATTTTGCCCAGGCAGTCCTCGCGCACGATGATGAGGGTTGCTCCGGCGGGGGCGAGGTTCTTCTGCGCTCCGGCGTAGATGATATCGTATTTTGAAACGTCGACCGGACGTGAGAATATATCCGACGACATATCGGCAACGAGACGTACGGGCACATCGGGATCCTTGCGGATTTCCGTGCCGTAGATGGTGTTGTTGGTGGTGTAGTGGAAGTAGTCTGCGTCGCCGGGCACAACGAAGTCACGCGGGATGTAGTTGTAGTTGCGGTCCTCGGAAGAGGCTACCACATCGACTTCACCGAAAAGTTTGGCCTCTTTGATGGCTTTGTGCGCCCATACACCGGTGTCGAGGTATGCGGCCTTGGTGCGGAGCAGGTTGAAGGGAACCATGGCGAACTGCAGCGACGCGCCACCGCCGAGGAACAGCACATGATATCCTTCGGGCACCTCGAGGAGCTCTTTTACCAGAGCCTGCGCCTCGTCCATAACAGCCTGGAACTCTTTCGAGCGGTGCGAAACTTCGAGAATCGAAAGGCCGGTGTTGGCGAAATCGAGCACTGCATCGGCGGTGTTGCGGATGGTGTACTGGCTCATAATCGAGGGGCCGGCGTAGAAATTGTGCTTTTTCATCTTGCGATAATTTTTGTTCGGTCAAGAATTGTGAATGACTTTGGGATGTCAGGGTGTGAGGAATCGGATTTCAGGATTCCTCTCTCAGCCGCAAAGATAATCATTTTTTTAATATCTGATTATTTTCGGGCTTTTTTTTGCATTTATTTTGTAAAAAATGAAGCAAGGGGCGCCGGTGGAGTCTACCGGCAGGTGTAATCTCCCTCAAGGCGGGCTCCCCGGAGGAATTCGGCGGCCTCCATGGGGCGTTTGCCGGAGGGCTGCAGACGGCAGATTTCGAGTGTTTGCCCGTCGCCGCATACGATTTCCAGTGTGCCGTTGCCGGCAATGACTGTACCTGCGGGCGCACAGCTTTTGTGGCCGGTGTGGCCGGTGGCCTGTATCTTGAGTGTCGCCACGGGGGTGTCGCTGCCGTTGCGGAAAAGCTCGGTCCAGGCGCAGGGGTAGGGGGAGAGGCCGCGCACGTGGTTGTGTATTTGGCGGGCGGGACGGTTCCAGTCAATGCGGCATGTCTCCTTGAAGATTTTCGGTGCGGGGGTGGGTGTCTCGCCCGAGGTCAGCATCCGCTCCTGCGGTATTGTGGTGACAGTGCCGTCGGCGATGGCGCGCACGGTGTTGACCGTGAGGCGCGCGCCAAGATGCATCAGGCGGTCATGCACATCCTCGACGTTGTCGGACGGCAGTATCTCCACGCGTTCCTGGCTGATGATGTCGCCGGTGTCGATTTCGTGCTTGAGGAAGAAGGTGGTCACGCCGGTTTCGGTGTCGCCGTTCATCACGGCCCAGTTGATTGGCGCGGCGCCTCGATAGCGCGGCAGCAGTGAGGCGTGGAGGTTGAATGTGCCCTTTGGCGGCATCTGCCATACGGCCTCCGGAAGCATTCGGAATGCAATCACAACGAAGAGATCGGCGCCGAGCGCTCTGAGCTCGTCGAGAAATCCGGGGTCTTTAAGTCTGACGGGCTGGAGCAGCTTGATGCCATTGGCCACGGCGTATTCCTTCACCGGCGACTGATACATGCGGTGGCCGCGGCCGGCGGGTTTGTCGGGCATTGTCACGGCTGCAACCACATCGAATCCGGCTTTGACTATGGCGTCAAGGCTCTCTACTGCGAATTCAGGTGTGCCGAAAAATACTATGTTCATTCTGAGATTAAGTAACTGTTCAAAAATACTGATTCTTGTGGTTTTATGGAGTGGGACTGTGGGCGGTCAGGCGCCGGCGGCGCTGCCGAGGGCTTTCCACAGAGGGTCGTCAGGCAGGGGGGCCGTGACTGAAATCTCTTTGCCGCTTACGGGGTGCACGAACTCTATGTGGCGGGCAAGCAGGGAGATGGAGCCGTCGGGGTTCGAGCGTTTGTCGCCATATTTCAGGTCTCCTTTTATGGGGCATCCGATGGCCGACAACTGCACGCGTATCTGGTGTTTGCGTCCGGTGAGAAGCTCTACTTCCAGGAGGTGGTAGCGCTCCGACGACGCTATATGGCGGTAGCGCAGGCGCGCCTCTTTGCCGTCGGGACGCGGCCGGTTGTGGGCGGTCGATTTATTGGTGCGTTCCACGGTGGTTATCCAGTGGTGCAGCTCGGCCTGCGGCTCGGCAGGTGCGTTACGGCTTATGGCCCAGTAGGTTTTGTGCACCTCTCCTTTGCGGAACATATCGTTGAGGCGGGTGAGTGCCTTGGAGGTTTTGGCAAACACCACCAGGCCGCCTACCGGCCTGTCGAGCCGGTGCACCACTCCGCAGAACACGTTGCCGGGTTTGTTGTATTTCTCTTTGAGCCAGCTCCGGAGTGTCTCCACAAGCGGTTCGTCGCCGGTCTTGTCGCCCTGCACAATCTCTCCGGGAGCCTTGTTTACAATGATGATGTGATTGTCTTCGTAGAGTATATCCATTTAGAGTTTATTTACATAAACAACCTCTTATAGTCAGCAGCCGCTATGAGCACGCACCGGATACACCCCTTGTGCAAGGGGTATATCCGGTGTCGTTGCTTTTTATGGTTGTGGTATTCAGATGCCCAGCTCTTTCTTTACAATTTCAATCTTGGCGTCGGCTGCAGCCTCTGCGTCGTGGTATTCGGCGCGCGATGCCATCTTGCCGCGTACTTCGATGTAGAATTTGATTTTGGGTTCGGTGCCTGAGGGGCGTACGGATACTTTGGTTCCGTCCTCGGTGAAGTACTGGAGCACGTTTGATGTTGTGGGGAAGTCGAGTTTGGTGACTTTGCCGCATTCCACGCAGGTCTCGTCGAGAGTGGCGTAATCCTTGATTACGGTCACTTTCGAGCCGCCCAGCTCCTTGGGGGGATTCTCGCGGAAGCCTTTCATCATAGCCTGGATTTCCTCGGCGCCGGTTTTGCCGGGGCGTACCACAGAGATGCCGCATTCGCGAGAGAAGCCGTATTTCACGTAGATGTCCTGAAGCATCTCCATGAAACTCATCCCTTTGTCCTTGGCCCATGCAAGGCATTCGGCCATGAGTGAGATTGCCGAAACGGAGTCTTTGTCGCGGGCGAAAGTCTCGGCCAGGAAGCCATAGCTCTCCTCGCCGCCGCCGAGATAGCGCATTGTCTGCTCGTTGTCGCGGATTACGGAGGCGATCCATTTGAATCCGGTGTAGCAGTCGAACATTCGGATGTTGTTGGCATCGGCGATGCTCTTGATGGTCTCGGTGGTCACGATTGTCTTGACGATATACTCCTTGCCGGTGAGAGTGCCCAGTTCGGCGTTGCGGCTCATCAGGTAGTTGAGGAGAATCATCACAATCTGGTTGCCGTTGACGAGCACGTAGTCGCCGTTGGTGTCGCGGATCACGCAGCCGATGCGGTCGGCGTCGGGGTCGGAGGCCATCACCAGGTCGGCGCCCACTTCCTTGGCTTTGGCCACGGCCATAGCCATTGCCGAGGCGTTCTCGGGGTTGGGGGAGTCAACGGTGGGGAAGTCGCCCGAGGGGATATCCTGTTCGGGCACGTGGATGATGTTGGTGAAGCCGTAGTTTTTCAGCGAGCGGGGCACGAGTTCCACTCCTGTGCCGTGGATGGGGGTGTAGACAATCTTGAGGTCGGAGTATTTTTTGTTGATTTCGGGCGAGAGGCTCAGACCCTTGATTGCGTCGAGGTAGTCGGCGTCCATCTTGTCGCCGATAATCTCGATGAGGTCGGGGTTGCCGTTGAATTTGATTTCGCTCACATTCTTGATGCGCTCCACATGGTTGATGATGTTCACGTCGTGGGGGGCGATGATCTGTGCGCCGTCAGCCCAGTAGGCTTTGTAGCCGTTGTATTCCTTGGGGTTGTGCGAGGCGGTGATGTTCACGCCGCTCTGGCATCCGAGGTGACGGATTGCGAACGAAAGCTCGGGGGTGGGGCGGAAGCTGTCGAAGAGATATGCCTTGATGCCGTTGGCCGAGAAGATATTAGCAACGATTTCGGCGAATTTGCGTGAGTTGTTGCGCACGTCGTGACCTACGGCTACGGAAATCTGGGGGAGGTCCTTGAAGGCCTCTTTCAGATAGTTGGCCAGACCCTGGGTGGCTGCGCCCACGGTGTAGATGTTCATGCGGTTTGTGCCGGCGCCCATAATGCCGCGCAGACCGCCGGTGCCGAATTCAAGGTCCTTGTAGAAGGCTTCGATGAGCGGGGTGGGGTCTTCGGCGTCGAGCATCTGTTTTACTTCGGCGCGTGTGGCCTCGTCATATTGGTCGGTAAGCCATACCATGGCTTTTTCCTTTACTGATTTCAGCAGTTGTTCGTTTTCCATTCTTGTGGAGTTGGGAAATATGTTGAGATTATTATTGTTTAAGGTAGTTGATTCAGGGGAGTGGGAGGTGATGTGGCCCTGCTGTTGAGGGGACGGTCACTTTTTTTGTCAGGCAAAGGTATCGAATTTGGCGCGGATAGCCAAGAGATACCGCTTTTTTCTTCAGGTGTGCCGGGGTGCAAGTCCCAGAGGTGTTGCAGTTGAACGTACGGGCGGCCGATTGTGTTCGCCGCCGGAGTCAGTCAAGCTGCAGATTTATGGTTATGTCGGGAGCGGCGGCATCCAGGCGTGCTTTCCAGTTCTGTCCGAGCATGGCGGCCGATTCGAGGAAATGGTCGAGGGCTATCCCCATGTCGAGCAGCGAGTAGCGCGAGTGGCGGGTGCTGTAAAGGCGCACCTTGCGGCCGTCGGGGCTCACTGCCGCTCTCCAGGGCTGGCTGTTGCTTGACGAGGGGGCGTGGCGCACCATGTCGAGAATGATGGATATGCGCTCGCGGTCGGTCATGGAGTCGGAGGGGCGTGTGATGGCCGAGAGGTCGGGGGTGTTAACTCCGCTGAAAAGCTCCTGGAACGGTTTGCGGCGCGATGAGCGTGCCAGGCGCTGCATCATGCGCTCGGCGAACCGCGTGGAGGGGGAGCGGTGTCCCACGGGCGATACCGCCAGGATTTCCTCGCCGTCGGCGAGCGCGGCAGCGGCGCCGAATCGCGAGCGTGAGAATGTGCCGCCGAGCCAGCAGGTATCGAGGCCGATGGCGGTGAGGCTGATGATGATGTTTTCCATCAGCGCGCCGGCATCGATCTGTGCTCCCTCTGACGATGTTGATATGAGTGCCATGAAGTGACGGGCTCCCCGTATGGCTCCGTAGGTGCCGGATAATCCGTTGAGCGATTCGTCTTCGAGCAGCACCACGCGCGGAGCGGGCACAGCGGCATCGCGGGTCAGCGGCTCCGAGGCTGCGGCGTTGGCGGCCGAAATAATCGATTCCACCTGCGATATGGTGTTTTCGTCGAGGCGTAGTCCGTTGTATGTGCGCCAGGAGCGGCGTGTGAGAATTGCTTCGAAGATGTTCATGGCGGTGTGGTTTATGTCAGGAAATAATAAGGTGGTATGCAATACGGGGCACGGAGTCTCCGGCAGGAAAAGCCCGCACCGGGCAAGCGGTGTCTGTACCGCCCGGGTGCGGGCTTTGTTTATGTCACTTCCGGAGAGGTGTCTTGCTGCCGGGGATTATTTGAGCTGGTTGTCGATGAAGTCGCGGAGCTCGGGCGAGGGATCCACTTCGTAGAATTTCTCGTAATAGAGTTTTGCGGTGGGAATATCCTTCTGCTTCTGGTAGTAGGGAGCCAGACGCGAGTAGATGGCGCGGTAGATGTTGGCGCGTTTCTCCTTGTTGGCGGGATCGGCATCGAGCACGGCAAGGGTCTTCATGTCGGCGTCGATAACGGCCTGGTCAACCTCGCCTTTGTTGCCGGTGCGGATGATGTCGCTGCTTGTGTTGAGCACCAGGGGATTATCGGGAACTCTGGCGATTACCTGCTCCATTGTGGCCTTGGCCTTGGCAATGGCTGCATCGAATGCCGCCTGGTCGCCGTCCATGTTGGTGATGGCGAGATTCTGGTAGCGGCGTGCGAGCTGGAACACATCGTTGGGGTCAACGTCGTCGCCCATTGCATCTACATATTTCTGCATTGCCTCGGCGGCTTTGTCGTACATTTTGGCGGTGTTGTAGGCTGCCGAGAGGTCTTTGAGCAGGGATGTTTTCTTCGGGTCGATGGTCACGGCCTTCTCGAATGCGGCGACGGCAAGGGTGTCCTGGCCCATTTCCTGAAGCAGGTCGCCGTACTGTGAGTAGTCCTGCGAGTTGAGCTCGGCCTTGGAGTTGGCGAAGAGGGTCTCGGCGGCAGCTTTTGCTGCTTCGTTCTCACCCATGGCTTTCTTGTTGTAGAACTGCAGGCGCTGCATGTAGTAGTTGGCGGGGTCTTCGCGCAGAATCTCACTTGCGAGGTTGTAGCTCTCGGGATAGCGCTTTGCGAAGAAGAGGAGGCCTACCAGGCGCTGCTTGTCCTTCTTGAAGCTGTTGGGGTTTTTGATATACTGCTCATATTGCTCGGCGGCCATTGTGAGCTGGTTGTTGTCGTAGTATTTTTCGGCGAGCTCGCGCTGTGCCAGGGCCGAGTTGGGCTGCTGGGCGAGGAGGTCCTTGAGCTTGTTGATGGCGAAGGTGGCGTTTACGGGGAAGTATGTGCGCGCGTACTTCACATAAGCCTCGGGGTGGGTCTGGTCGGTGTCGAACTGTGCGGCCATCTCATACATGCCTGCAGCCTCACCGGCGTTGGTGCCGGCCAGCATGTCGCCTTCGAGGATGAAGGGCGCGGGTGCGTTCTTTTTGGCTTTCTTGGCATCGGCGAGGGCTTTTGAAATCTCGTCGGAGTATTTCACGGGGTCGGCCACGAAGTATGCGCGGGCGATTTCGGTGAGCATGTCGGGGTCTTTCTTGGCTTTCCCTTTGGCATCCTTGAAGTAGCGTGAGGCGTCGGAGGTGTTTCCGTCGGCAAGGGCGAGTGCGCCGAGTCCGATGTAGTTGTAGGCGTTGTCGGGGTTCACTCCCAGGCCTTTGTCGAAGTATTCGCGGGCTTTTGCCTTGTTGCCGTTCTTGAGAGCGATCTGGCCCAGGAAGTAATAGGCCGAGGCCTGGTCGATTCCTGCCTCGTTGAGGTTGTTGTTGATGATGATGGCCGCTTCTTCGGGCTGGTCGGCGCGGTAGTATTCCACGCCGTCCTTGAAGCCTTGGGCTGAAGCGCTGAGCGCGGCGCCGGCCAGGAGTGTCAGTAAGAATTTAGATTTCATGAGAGTCTATTTTTTTTATATTACTTTTTCCTTTTTGACTTTAAGAGAGTGATAGGGATTAACCGTTGTCGGTGTATCAGTTGACTTCTACCATCCGGCGGTGTACGGTGCCCGGAAGCACTCCGGTGGTCTGAATGAGTTTCTGCCCCTGGAAGGAGGTTACGAAGGCGAAGAATCCGTTGGCCAGTGAGCCTGTGGCTCCGGTGTTGATCATCCATATGGAGCGGAAGAGCGGATAGGTGCCGTCGAAGATGTAGGCCTGGTAGGGTTTCACCGCGTGCAGAGAGTTGTCGCGGCGCACGGGCATCACTTTGATGTCGCTGACGAAGTCGGTGGCGGTGGAGTCATCGCGCTCCAGGGTGCGGGTCTTCTCCTCGACCGACATGTCGGCTGTGCGCAAATCGGACGATATCCAGCTTACGCCTACAAGCCCTACGGCGTTGCGGCGTTCGCGCACGGCATCGAACACCCCTTTCATGGAGTTGGCCGAGTAAACGTTCGGGGCGAACTTTTCGCCGTGCATTATGGAGTCGACTGCGTAGGTCACCACAGAGGAGCCGTTGCCGTCGAACACCACCTGTATGTTGCCGAGCCGCGAGGGGGCGATTTCGTCCCATCGGGTCACTTTGCCGGTGAGGATGTCGGCGAGTTCGCTTACCGAGAGGTTTTCCACGTCGTTGTCGGGATTCACTATGACTGCGATGGCGTCGACTGCGATGCGTTTGCTTTTGGCGAAATGCTTCTTGCCGCGAAGCACCTTCTCCTGCTCGGGAGTGAGGGGGGTGGCCGTCACGGCCACACGCGCCGATCCGTTCATCAGTGAGTCGATAGCCGAGCGGTTGTCGATATAATAGGGAAGCACCGATGCATGTGGGTAGCAGAACTCGAACACTTCAATCTCCTGCTCCATGATATTCTCGAATGAAGCGTCGCAGGCCATCACCAGTGTGCCTGATGTGGAGGAGTTTTCCTGAGGTGGCTTTTTTTTGCCGGTGCCGTGGCAGGCGGTCAGGGCCAGTGTCGCGGCGGCGGCGAGTGTGAATGTAGTGAGAATTTTCATCTGGGGTGGGAAGCGGTTGAGTTTGCAAAGCAAAGTTACAGAACTTTTGCCAATTATGAAATAATTGCGCTACAAAAATGTAAAATCAGGCGCCCCGGCCTTGGCCGGGGTTGCCGGTGCGGGGTGTGGCGCCATGCGCTTTCGGCGGCTGTCAGTCGTTGTCGCGGCTGGCGAACTGCCTGTATCCGCGCCATATACCGTAGGCAACCAGTATGATTCCGGCAACCCAGCGCAGCCATTCCCAGTCGCCGTAGAAGTTGAGCACGCCGGCAAGGATGAGCACGCCGATGGCCACATAAAATATTATCATGAAGATACCGAACACCACACGCATTGTGTAGGGGGTGCCCGGGTGGCGGCGCATGTTATCGTCTCGTTCCATAATTTTCAGTTTTAGTTGGCTCTCAGAGTGTGTTTGGCGAGTGTCTGCATCTGACAATGGTTGAACATGATGTTAAATCCATCCACTCTTTAATTTTTAACACCGCAGAGGGTTGAATGTTCATTATGAGAGTTGAGTTCCAAAATTAACTAAAAATCGGGGGTGAATGTTAAATATATGCTTAATATTAAGTATCATTAACATATGTGAGCCTGAATCCTGCCGCCTGAAATCGTTAAATTTGTGGCTGAAAAAATCTGAACGCTTTATTGTAGTTTTTTACTGATGCTTGCTCCACTTGCCGAGAGGCTGCGCCCGCGCAACCTTGATGAATATATAGGCCAGACCCATCTTGTAGGCCCGGGAAGCATACTCCGCCGGATGATTGATTCCGGACGGGTAAGCTCCTTTATCTTATGGGGACCTCCGGGGGTCGGCAAGACCACCCTTGCGAAGATTATCGCCAATACCACGCAGACTAAATTTTTCACGCTTTCGGCCGTGACCTCCGGTGTGAAGGATGTGCGCGAGGTGATTGACCGCTGCCGCCAGGAGGCGCAGAGCATGTTCTCGCAGGGGCGCCCGATATTGTTTATAGATGAAATACACCGGTTCTCCAAGTCGCAGCAGGATTCGCTGCTGGGGGCGGTGGAGAACGGAACTGTGACGCTAATCGGTGCCACGACCGAAAATCCGTCGTTCGAGGTGATACGTCCGTTGTTGTCGCGCGCGCAGGTCTATACTCTCAGGCCGCTGGAGGCTTCGGAGCTCCGGGTGCTTCTTGACCGGGCGTTGAGCGGCGACGAGGTTCTCTCCAGGCGCGATGTGCGCGTGGAGCAGACCGATGCCCTTTTCCGGTTCTCGGGGGGCGACGCACGGAAACTGCTCAACATCCTTGACCTGATGGAGCAGTCGACTCCCCACGGCGCTCCGCTGGTAATCAACGACAAGGAGGTTATCGACCGCCTGCAGGAGAATCCTGCCGCCTACGACAAGCAGGGCGACATGCACTATGATATTATCTCGGCTTTCATCAAGAGTGTGCGCGGCTCCGACCCGGATGCCGCCGTGTACTGGCTCGCGCGGATGATTGCCGGAGGAGAGGATCCCGTGTTTATTGCCCGACGGCTGGTGATTCTCGCCTCCGAGGATATCGGCCTTGCCAATCCCAACGCACTGCTGCTGGCAAACGCCACTTTCGACACCATCACAAAAATCGGTATGCCCGAGGGGCGGATACCTTTGGCGGAGTGTACAATCTACCTGGCCACATCGCCGAAAAGCAATTCAGCCTATATGGCCATAAATGCTGCGCTGGGCCGCGTGGAGACTACCGGCGACCTGCCGGTGCCGCTTCACATCCGCAATGCCCCTACATCACTTATGAAGAAACTGGGCTATGGCGCAGATTACAAATATGCCCATGACTATCCCGGCAATTTCGTCAGGCAGCAGTTTTTGCCTGATGCGCTCGTGGGCACACGTTTCTGGAATCCGTGCAGTAACCCGGCCGAGGAGCGCGCGGCCGCCTTGCAGCAGAGTCGGTGGGGCACCGGTGGCGCGGATAACGGCAGTGCCGGCTGAAGCCGTCAGCCGGCGTTGATGCAGCGTGCTATGGATTCCTCGTCGATGCCTTCGGCGCGCATCCTCTCGGCTATGCGGTCGATGCGGCTGTCGCATTCGATGCGGCGGAAAAACAGCGATAATACCGAGCGGCATGCCGCGTGTATGCGTCCGCGGCCTTCGGGCGAGTTGATGTCGATGCCGCCGAATGTTGAGCGGTCCTTGTGGAGCACCATATAGTAGAGCCCGGCCACAATTAGTGTCGATGTGGCCACCATGTCGATGTCGCCGTCGCGGAACATATCGTTGAAATGGTTGATAAGCTCCATTGAATGAAGTTCGCGCAGACGGGCGGTGCGCTCTGTAATATGATTCCCCTCTGTAATTTCCCATCGCAGGAGTTCGGTCATGATCTTGTCGGAGAGAAGTTTCTCGAAGAGCGCCTCCAGCAGCGATGCCAGCCCCTCTTCTGTCGACGGGTCGGCGGCGTTGCTGCGTATAAGGTCGCTCAGCCAGTAATCGTACTGTTTCACAAATCCGTCATAGAATTCATCAAGATTCTTGTAGCGGTTGTAAAATACAATCGGTTCGATTTTAGCGCGCTTCACAATGTCGGTGACCAGTGCCAGCGAGAATCCTTTTTTCTTGATCTGTGCGGTGGCTGCCTTCTGTATCGCCTCCTCGATGTCGGCTTTGGAGCGGCGCGGCCTGCGGGGTTTTACATCATTAACTACTGCCATATTCAATTTATCTTTTAGGTAATGGGCCGGAACTCATCCAACGCTCCGGAACGGATTACCCTCCAAAGTTACAAAAAATCTGTAAACTACCGCCTGAAGTTGCGGAATGTAATGATATTTCCGTGTTGCTAATTTAGCTACATAAGCTGGCGGCACGATGGCTATTTCTGAATTTCGGCCGACAGCATACGGTGGCCGAAACGGCAGTAGAGGCATTTTTTCTTCTCGCAGTATTCGCGCCGCAACTGTATCAGTGCCTGCGATGTAAAGGCGCTGGTGTTTTTCAGCGACGCGGTGGCGAAGAGTCGGGTTATGGCATTGTCCTCGGGCGGAAGGCTTTCGAGGCGCTCTATCACGGCGGAGGCGCCGTCGATGTCGCCGCGCCACATTGCGCGGGCGTGGAGGAGGGGCAGCGCAACATTGATCAGAAGCCGGTCGATGGAGCTGCGCGACACGGCTCGGGCCGAGCGTTCGCGTCCGGCTCCGGGGCTGAAGGTGAAATGCGATGCCCAGAAGCCGAGCAGCGGGTGGTCGAAAACGTCGCGCATGTCGTCGAGTGTGCGGGCGCTTTCGAGGAGGTCGATGAATTCCGATGAATAGCACACGAATTGGGCCAGGTAGGCCAGCCGGCGGTAGGGGAGGTTCTGTGGGCGTGTGCGCCCCATTTTCCATGCCGGATTTGTGCATTTGAGTCCGAACTTATTGGCCATGAAAGTGTAGTTGCGGCGCAGCAGCGTGACATACGGGTCCTCGTCAATGAGCGGGTCGGGAATCAGGCCTGCCTGCCCTATCACCATGGCCTCGCAGAGTGTGTGGTCGTCGCTGTGGCGCCGCAGCACCTCCAGCGGCAGGGAGCGTGCGAGTTGCTCGAAGGGCTGGGCATTGAGTCCGAAGCCGAGTCCGCGGGCCAGCATCCGGTAGGCGGCGGCGCTCCAGTTGCCGTTGCTTTCGGCCACGTCGTCGCGCAGCCGCTCGCTTTTGCATAGGAAGCGCTCAAATGCCAGGGCTGTAATCCAGTCGGTGATGTAGACCGGCGGAATGCCTGAAATGGTGTCGCGGCACGGCAGGTCCCATGAAGCCTGCTCGGTGAGGCGGTTGCACCGGTCGGCGGCCTCGGCCGAGCACCGGATTACCATCTGTGGTATCACGGAGCCGTCGGGGCGGCATACCTCGCGGTCGTCATGCAGCACTACGTGGAGCACTACCGAGTCGTATGCGTGGTCGAGGTGATGGCGGTGGTTGTACCAGTCGGAGGCGCGTACATGCATCTCCACATTTCCGGCCCAGCATTGGCCGTCGATTTCAATGGATGCGTTGAAGAAATCGGGTCCGGCATCGTTGTTGAGCGTTCCCTGGTCAAGCACACGCACGCGACGTCCGTCCACGGTGTGGAGGTCGCCCCTCAGGCCGAGACGGTGGTGCCATACGAAGTGCATGAGTCTCTCCATAGTGTGAACGGTAGAAGTGAGCCGGTAGTAGATTCGCGGGGTGGGGAATTGGTGAGGGAAAGGCTGTTTGTCGACATCGGTTTCTGACAGCCTGAAAAATAAAATCGGCCTTCGGTGTGAGCCGGAGGCCGATTTGAATTAACTGAGGTACCAAGCGGAATCGAACCGCTGTAGACGGTTTTGCAGACCGTTACCTAACCACTCGGCCATGGTACCAAAATGTTGAAAAGCACAAAGAATCGCTTTATTAGCTTTTAAAAGGTCTGTCGGACTTAGTGACGGGGTCCCTTTCTCTTTGCGGTTGCAAAGTTACACATAATTTTGCAATCCAGCAAATTTTGCGGCTATTTTATTTTTCCTCGGATTGAGGCGCATCGTTTTTGTCGGAGCATCCGGTGGCTGATGTGCAGGAGTGGCACGACCGGCAGTCGCCGCATGAGCATCCGGCAGATGGTTTTTCCCCTTTCACGACGCGCATGATTTTGCGGATGGCTATTATAAGGATTATGAGGAATATTATCCCTATCGATATCCACTGTATGATGAGGTTTGTTGTCATCTGGCGGTTTTGAAGTTCTTTTTTACAAGGGTGTTGAGTTTGGCCGGAGTCAGTTCGGCGGGATAAGCGGCGAAATCAAGGCGCAGTGTGCAGCCGTTGCGGAATTCCGAGCATCCGTAGGCGGTATGCCCTTTGAGCAGATGCCCTTTGCCGCATTGCGGGCATGGTATCTGCTCGATTTTTTTCACGGGCGGTTTCCTCTTTTTCGGAGCTTTTTCAGGTGTTGACGCACTGCTGGCGGGCTGTGCAGCGCCGGCACCATCCTTTTTACCGGCGGAGAGGTTCTGCCCGGCATCAATCTGGCGGTTGGAGTTGTCGCTAAGCACGCTCACCACTATCTGCTGCATCATCCCTTTAAGCTCGGTTATGAATTCGGCGGCAGAGAACTCGCCGCGCTCTATGCGGCGGAGTTTGTTCTCCCACAGTCCGGTGAGTTTGGCACTTTTGAGAATCTCCTCGTTGATGGTGTCGATGAGGTCTATTCCGGCCTGCGTGGCGGTGATGCTTTTGCGCTGGCGCTGTATGTAGCGGCGGCGGAAGAGGGTCTCGATTATGGCGGCGCGGGTCGACGGGCGTCCGATGCCGTTCTCTTTCATTGCTTCGCGCAGGGTCTCGTCGTCAACGGTCTTGCCGGCCGACTCCATGGCGCGCAGCAGCGTGCCCTCGGTATAGTATTTCGGGGGCTGGGTTGTTTTCTTGGCAAGCGACGGCGTGTGCGGTCCCGACTCTCCGCGCTCGAACTGTGGCAGTATGCTGTCGGTCTCGGCTCCCTCCTTTGCCTGGGTGTCGTCGGCGCCGCGTGCCGGCCGGTCGTTTTTATACACATCGCGCCATCCCGGCGAGGTGATAACCTTGCCGTTGGCCCGGAACTCCACATCGTCGGCCTTTCCGGTCACGGTTGTGGCCTGATAGAGGCAGTCGGGATAGAATGCGGCGATAAAGCGCCGTGCGATGAGGTGGTACATCAACCGTTCGTTCCCTACAAGCCGCTCGGGCGACTGGCCGGTGGGGATGATGGCGTGGTGGTCGGTGACTTTCGAGTTGTCGAACACCTTTTTGCTTTTCGGCAGTTTGCCGGCGAGCACCGGAGCGGTCAGTGCCGCATAGGGTGTCATCTGGCGGAGTATGCCTGGCACTTTGGGGTATATGTCGTCGGAGAGATATGTGGTGTCGACACGCGGGTATGTGGTCACCTTTTTCTCGTAGAGGCTCTGGATGAGGCGCAGCGATTCATCTGCGGTCCATCCCCAGTTTTTGTTGCACTCCACCTGAAGCGACGTGAGGTCGAACAGGCGGGGAGGAGCCTCGCGCCCGTTTTTCTGTGTTATGTCGGTGACTGTGAAGGGTGCTGCGGCGATGCGCTCCACGATGGCCTGCGCCTGCTCCATGTTTTTGAATTTGCCGGAGGTGGCCGAGAATGTGGTGTCGCGGTAGAGGGTTTTCAGCTCCCAGTAGTCTTCGGGCCTGAAGTCGGTGATTTCTTTCTGCCGCTGCACGATAAGGGCGAGGGTAGGGGTCTGCACGCGTCCTATCGAGAGCACGTTGTTGCGTGCGCCGGTTGACGACTGGCCATATTTGAGGGAATAGAGGCGTGTGCCGTTCATCCCCAGAATCCAGTCGCCGATAGCGCGCGAGAGGCCGGCGAAGTAGAGGTTGTCGAAGTCGGCGGCGGGACGCAGCGAGGCGAAGCCTTCGCGTATGGACTCGTCGGTCAGCGATGAAATCCACAGTCGCTTCACCGGGCATTTCACCCCGGCTTTCTGCATCACCCACCGCTGTATAAGCTCGCCCTCCTGGCCGGCATCGCCGCAGTTGACAATCTCGTCGGCCTGCGCCGCGAGGCGCTCGATAACGGCGAACTGCCGGCGTATCCCCTCGTCGTCAATGAGCTTTATGCCGAATTTCGGTGGAATCATGGGGAGTGCTCCGAGCGACCACCGTTTCCACATGGGGGTGTAGTCATCGGGTTCCTTAAGGCAGCAGAGGTGTCCGAAGGTCCACGTCACACAGTAGCCGCCACCCTCGTAGAAACCGTCGTGACGGCGGTCGGCTTTGAGGATGTCGGCTATGTCGCGTGCTACACTCGGTTTCTCGGTGATGCAGAGTATCATTCAGTTACTGGCGGGCGGGTGCTGTGATGTCGCCTTTTTCGGTGTGGAATGTGAGGGTGGCGGTGCGGGGAAGGGTGCCTTTGAAGGGGAAATCAACTTCAATAACCTGCACACCGGTATCCTCGAACTGGAAGTGGCGCTCGAAGTCCACGCCGTCGATGTCGGTGGCCTTGATGAGTTTCGAGCCGATGTTGAGGTCGATGCCGTCGATGCGCTGCGAGGTGCCGGGGATGCCCATGAGCACAATCTGGAGGCGCACGCCGTTGTCGATGGGGGTCACCTTGTCGGGAATGATGTTGATTTCAGCGTCGAGCTGGTTTACCTGGGCGTGTGCGGCCTGGGGGGCGACAGCCATTGCGCCGCCGGCGAGCAGCATTATTGCTGCGAAACGTAATGCTTTCATACCTTGGAAATTAGTTATAAGTAACTGTTGAGTTCTTTTATTGTGGTTTTTATCGGAGGAAACCGTGTGGCAAAGCGGTCGCGGTGATTCTGATACAGCCTCGGGGGGGCGTCAGCTTTCGGCCTCAAGCCCTTTGCTTTCCTCCCATAGAAGGTCCATTTCGGCGAGGGTCATTTCCTTGAGGCTGCGTCCGGCCTCGCGGGCGCGGCGCTCGAGGAACTCAAAGCGCGAGATGAATTTCTTGTTTGTGCGTTCGAGGGCGTTTTCGGGTATGATGCCGTAGAGGCGGGCTGCGTTGACCAGAGAGAAGAACACATCGCCCATCTCGGCCTCCATGTCCTTTTCGTTGCCGCTCTTTGCCGCGGCCTCGAATTCAGCGATTTCCTCGCGCACCTTGTCCCATACCTGCGAGGGCTGTTCCCAGTCGAATCCCGAGTTGGCGGCTTTCTCCTGTATGCGGTAGGCCTTGATGAGCGCTGGCAGAGCGCGGGGCACTCCGGCGAGCACCGAGCGGTTGCCGTCCTTCTCCTTGAGCTTTATCTGCTCCCAGTTCTGCTCCACCTGATGCGCGTTGTCGGCCTGAACCTGGCCATAGACGTGGGGGTGGCGGAATATCAGTTTCTGTGCCAGCGAGTCGGCCACCGTAACGATATCGAATGCCCCCTTTTCCTCGCCGATACGGGCGTAGAAGAGCACGTGGAGGAGCACATCGCCCAGCTCCTTGCGGATTTCGGCATTGTCCTCCTTGATGAGGGCGTCGCATAGCTCGAACACCTCCTCTACGGTGTTGGGGCGCAGCGACTCGTTGGTCTGCTTGGCATCCCAGGGGCATTTCACGCGCAGAGTGTCGAGCACGTCGAGCACGCGTCCCAGGGCCTCTATCTTTTCCTCACGGGTGTGGGGTGTGAATTTTTCAGTCATTTTTCGTTCTGATAATTTTTCATGCCGGTCTCGAGCCATTCCACAAACTTCGTGATATTCTCGTCGTAGAATGTGGGGGCGGTGAGTGCTGCGCCTTCGTTGTCAAGAATGATATAGTAAGGCTGCGAGTTCGACTGGAATTTGTGGCGCTGGAGGTAGCTCCATTTCTCGCCCACGGTTTCGAGAGTCTCGGTGCGGTTATTCTCTTTGACGGTTATAGGGGTGGAAAGTTTAGCCTTGTCGTCGACCATGAGCTTGATGAGCACGAAGTTCTCCTTGATTACCTCTTCCACGCGGGGGGTATCGAACACGGCGGCCTCCATCTTTCGGCAGTTCACGCATCCGTAGCCGGAGAAGTCGATGAGCACCGGGCGGTTGTGCTCGGCGGCGTAGGCCATGCCGGCGTCATAATCGTCGAATTCCTCGAACTGGCCGCCGGTGTAGAGCGAGAAGTCCTGGGTGTAGAGCGGCGGCACAAACGCGCTGACCCCTTTGAGCGGGGCGCCCCACAGGCCGGGGATGAGGTATATGGCGAATGAGAACGATGCCAGCGAAAGGAAGAAGCGCGGCAGCGACACTGTCTCAAGCGGTGAGTCGTGGCTGAAACGTATCTTTCCCAGGAGGTATACGCCCAGCAGTGCGAAAATCACCACCCACAGGCTTACGAAAACCTCGCGGTCAAGTATCCCCCAGCCATAGGCCAGGTCGGCCACCGACAGGAATTTCAGCGAGAGCGCCAGCTCCAGAAAGCCGAGCACCACCTTCACGGAGTTGAGCCATCCGCCCGAGCGGGGCATCTCTTTGAGCCAGGAGGGGAAGAGGGCGAAGAGGGTGAACGGCAGTGCCAGTGCCAGCGCGAACCCGCCCATTCCTATTGCCGGACCTACGAAGTTGCCCTGGGTGGCGGCCTCCACGAGGAGTGTCCCTATGATGGGACCGGTGCATGAAAATGATACCAGCGCCAGGGTGAATGCCATGAAGAAGATGCTCACCAGGCCGGAGGTGCTTTCGGCCTTGGAGTCAACGGTGTTTGACCACCGCGAGGGGAGCTTTATATCGAATCCGCCGAGGAACGATATGCCGAAAATCACCAGCAGCAGGAAGAAAGCCATGTTGAACCATGCGTTTGTGGCCAGCTCGTTGAGGGTGGAGGCTCCGCATATGCCGGTGATGGCGAGACCGAGGGTGAGGTATATCACGATGATGCTCAGCCCGTAGGTCACGGCATCGGTGATGGCGCGGCTGCGTGACTTGCTTTTTTTAAGGAAGAAGCTCACTGTCATCGGAATCATGGGCCACACGCAGGGGGTCAGCAGGGCGAGCAGTCCGCCGCCGAATCCCCAGAGGAATATCTTCCACCACGAGGAGGGGGCGATATCCTGGGCGCCGGCCATGTCGGCGGTGATGTCGACCGGCTCCCACCAGTCGGCAGTGCTGTTTTCCACAGCCTTGTCGGCGATGGATGGCACGGCTGTTTCTTCCGGCTCGGCAGTGGAGTCGGCGGCCTCGTCGGCGGCAGCCGGGCCTGAGCCTACCTGGAAGTCGAGGGTGAGACGCTGGGGCGAGATGCAGGTCTGGTCGTTGCATCCCTGAAACATTATTTTCACCGAGCCTTTGTGGCTGCGTGAGTCGGTCAGTATGAGCTTCTGCGTGAAATTCACGTCGGTATCCCACCATGAGAGGTTGAGCGAGAATATCGGGTCGAATTTCTCCACAGGCTGTACCGAGGGGGTGAGGGGGCCGTCGGTCTTGATCCCTTCCGGAAGCTGGAATGTGATCTGTGTGGCGTTCGGCCCGTCGTCGGGGAGTGTCAGCCCGTAGAGATGCCATCCCTTTTCCACTTTGGCGTGTAGCACCACAGTGGCTTCGGTGCGGGAGGTGCTTTCGGTTGTCACGCTCCATGTCACAGGCTGGAGTGTCTGTGCTGCTGCTGTAAATGCTCCGGCTATGGCTATAAGGAGCAGAATAACATGCTTTCTCATCATCAAGCTATTATAGAGCTATTATTTAGCTGCTGGTATGCGGAGTGTGAATTTATGGGTTTTCGGTGGGGAGCAGGTCTGGTCGTTGCATCCCATATAGGTTACGGAGGCGGCCAGGGCGGTTTTCGCCGGGTCGGTAATCTCGAAGTCCACAGTGAATTTCACACGTCCTTCCCAATAAGTGACGTCGGCATCGAACATTTTGTCGTGTTTCTTCACCGGCTGCACCGACGGCACGGGAGCGCCCGCGAATTTCACGCCCTGCGACCCTGCGAAGCTGAACGTTGTGGGCTTGGGCCCTCCCTTGGGCATCTGCATTCCGTAGAGGTGCCAGCCTTCGCTTACGATTGCGGTGAAGGTGACAGTGCCTTTCGTGGCGCTCTGCATCTTCACGTTCGAGCGCCATGCCACCGGATTGGCGGGCGCCTGGGCGAAGGCGGCCGCCATGGCCGTCACGGCCAGTATGAGTGATAAAATAACCTTTTTCATATGAATCGACATTTTCGGCAAAGGTACAAAAATTCCCCGATACGGCAAAACCGTACCGGGGAATGAAAAGGACGTGTTTTAAACGTGTGTCAATGGTGTCGGGAAGGGGTTATCTGACGGCGGTCTTTACGGTCCCGGCCGGGGTGCGTACCAGATAGATGCCCGGTGCTACGGCCGATGTCACGCGGCCTGCGGCGTTGCCTGCCGCCGCTACCCCTGCCGCCAGCACGGCGTTGATGTAGCTTTTTTCATTAAGCAGTTCGATTAGAGTGGGGTATTCAATTGAAACATCCCCCCGGATTATATTAAAGAAGTTTTTTAGAAAGGTTGTGACCTGTCTGATTGCGTCAGAATAGTTGAATTTGCTGCAAATATACGCCAAAAATTTGTAATGTATCGCAAAATGCTGTGAAAAATTTCAGTTGGGTGTTTATTTGCTCTGCTTTTCGGCAGATTGCAGTAGCCGGTTGTCGGAGCGTGCGAAGCGGATGCGGGAGTGGTGCAGCGGGAAGTTTAGTTGAAGTATTGCCTGGTTCTGTATGTCGGCCGAGCATTCCGGGCCGGCATCGTTGCCTGCGGCGTCGAACCACTGCATCAGGTAGTGGTCAAGGAAGCGGGTTGATGTAAGGCGGCCTTTGATCATGCAGGCGTTCCACATCTGGCTGTTGGTGCGCGCACCGGATAGGTAAAGGATGTCGAATTCCTCCGGGTGGTTGCCGGAGCGGACTATCGCAAGGGTGTAGAAGCCGCCTGGGAGCGCCCATCGCGGGTCATTGTCGCGGTCAAGAAAAGTCCATACACCTTCGACCGGGTCGAGGTGCTGTGCCGAGGAGAAGTAGGCCGCCAGTGAGTCAGTGGTCCAGGCGGTTGTAAGGGCTGATTTGCGCCCGGGATAAGATTTTACCGCGGCGTGGTCTACACGCAGAGTGCGGTCGCCCGTCACTGATATTGTGGCGCCGGGGCGCGGCATATGCGCTTCGCCGGCGTGCACGAGCAGGTCATCGCCCACTGCGAAGGCCACCCGTGAGCCGGTGATGTCGATTGCCAGTGAGTTTGCCCCGCGGTGCAGGTCGACGTTCTCATAACGGTCATAGTGCGATGCCGGCAGGAGTCTGCCAGAGGCGTCGGCGGTGTCGACCGAAAGCCTCAGGTAGCGTTGCGAGAAAGCGTCGTCAAAGCCTGTCTCACCCCAGCTCACAGTGGCGCGGCAGAGTGGTATGCCGTCGGAGTCGAGTATCGTCGCGCTCCAGTTGGCTTTGCCATGTGCGGGATTGGAGCCTACGGCGGCGCGCACTTCGGCCGACTGCCGGTGTAGGGCGGTGTCAAGCGGCAGTGTTAGAGTCTCCCCCTTTTTAAGCTTTGTGGCCGGAAACTCCGTGACGGTCTGCGCCATGGCCGGAGCCATCGCGATGCATACCGGAGCTGTGGCGGCGATAAGCTTAAGTATGGGATTCATTGTTGCTTATGGAGCAGGGTGGTTACGGCTGCCACGAATTCTTCGGAGGGGAGGTCGTATGGGAGCCAGTGTATAGGTATGCCCCGGCGTTCCATGCCGCGGAACCATGTCATCTGCCGTTTGGCAAACTGATGGATGGCTGTCTCGAGCTCATCGTGCATCTGCTGATACGTGATGCGCCCGGTGGCGTAGAGTGTCAGGTATTTGTATTCGAGACCATAATATATAAGGTCGTCGGCCCCAACGCCGCCGGCAAGCAGCCGCTCCACTTCGGCCACCATCCCCTCCTGCAGTCTTTGGTCAAGGCGGAGGGTGATGCGCCGGCGCCGCTCGTCGCGCGGGATGTCGACACCGACAACCGCGGCAGGGAGCGGCTCGGGTGAGGTGGCCATGCGTGCCTGGTCGGGATGGTCGGCGTAGAATGTCTGAATCTCTATGGCGCGGATGGCGCGCTGGGGAGAATCCACGTCGGTAACGTTGTGGAGGGTTTTCATTCCGGCGAGTATACCGGTGAGTTCTTCGAGGCTCTTGCCCCTGAGCGAGGCCCGCAGAGCCGGATTTTCCGGAACCTCCGGCAGGTACATCCCTTTGAGGAGTGATTCGACATACAGTCCTGTGCCGCCGCATATTATCGGACGTAGCCCGCGGCCTGAAATATCGGCCACGGCCGCGCGGGCGTCGCGCAGGTATTCGTAGAGGTTGTATTTCGTGCCGGCGGGGCAGATGTCGATGAGGTGATATGGCACATCGCCGTATTCGGCGATATCCTTGCCGGTGCCGAGGTCCATGCCGCGGTACACCTGGCGCGAGTCGGCACTGATGATTTCTCCTCCGAGTGCGCGGGCAAGCTCTACGGCGCGGCGCGTCTTGCCGGAGGCGGTTGGGCCGACAACGGCGATTATCGGCATGGCGTGGAGGCTTTTCATGCTTGCATAGTGAGTTTGTCGGCGGCCTTGCGGAAGAGGCTGCGCAGGCGCCACAGAGGTTTGTCCTGGTTCAGTTGACGCACACGAAGCCACGTCTCGTCATCGTAGTCCACATCCCATTTATGGAGGTCGCGCAGGCGGAATGTGGGCTGGTAGTGTTTTATGTCGTAGAGACGGCGCCCCTCCCTGTCGTAGGTTTTCCAGGCCATGGCCACTTCATAGATGCGGCGCAGTTCCGTTATGAGGGTGCGGTTTATGGCTCCGTACCGGCCGAGCTCGTAGATTTCGCCGAGGGTGAGCCACTCGCCTGAAATCTGCGCCCCTTCGGGCAGCCCGCTTCCTGGGATGAATGCGAAATAGTGGAACATGTTCTGGTATGTCACCGGGTCGGGACTGTTGTAGATATGGCGGATTTCGGCGTCGGCGATGCCGGTGCGCTGCCTGAAAAGGGAGATGGCGTCGGATAGCGACTCATTCTCGCGGTAGGGTAGCTTTACGCTCACCGGAGTGTCGAATTTCACTCCCCGGGCGGCTGAATTGCGGGTGGTGTCCAGGCCCGGCAGGTCGATGAGCATCCGGTTGTCGTTTATCAGCAGGAACCGCAGGGTGGTGGCCCCGGGGGTCTCCACGTAATGCCCCTCGTCGTTGTGGCAATAATACACCCACATAGAGTAGTAGCGCGAGCCGAGATATATCAGCGACAGGATATATATCACCAGCGGCATCCACAGAAAGTAGAAGAAGTCAGCACGGTTGAGGTTGACATTCACATAGTTTATGATGTAATAGCTCCAGTCGACCAGGGTGAGGGCGAGCGAGAGCAGCATCAGAAGCCGGGTCTGATAGCACCATTCGCGCCTGAAAAGCCCCCCGATGAATCCGTGCTCTATCACATTGCCGTAGCGCATCTTGCACTGACGGCACACGTGAGGCTCCGTGCGGTTGAGCAGAAAGCAGGCTGTGACGATGCAGGTGGTGGGCGCCGTGATGAGTATGGCCAGCAGCGGGGTGTCGGCTGTGAACTGGTTGCCTGAAATGTCGCGTATCAGACCGGTTGGGGTGAGGATGCATATCAGCGAAATCAGGCATGCCGAAATCAGCACGATGGTGCTGACTTCCTGTATAAGGCGCATGCACGAGGGCACATGGCGGCCGCGCAGCACCCTGCGCATAATCTGCAGGCCGATATAGGCCACGATGTCGATGGGCAGAAGCCATACCCGGGGCACTATGGGGGCGAGGAAGGCCAGAACGGTGAGCACTCCCACGGCCACGGCCCAGTTGCGCCACAATCCGAAGATTGCTACGGTCATCCCCTGTCGACGTTCATGTGAGCGATACACTTGTTCTGTTATTTAAGGTTGCGGCGGAAGAAATCAATCATTTTGGCGTAGACCACGCGGCGCGAGCCACATCCGTTGATGGAATGGTTCATGTTTGGGAACATCAGCACATCGCAGTCCATGCCGGCCTCCTGAAGGCGGCTGACGAATTCGATAGTGTTCTCGGGGTGCACGTTGTCGTCGGCTGTGCCGTACATGAGCAGGAGCGGGCATTTCAGGCTGCCGGCGCGCTCCAGGGGAGCCGATGAGTCGTAGCCGGAGGCGTTCTGCTGTGGTGTGAGCATGAAGCGTTCGGAGTAGACAGTGTCGTAGAAGCGCCAGGAGGTGACTGGTGCCACCGCCACAGCGGCGGCATAGGGCGCCGAGCCGTCGGTGGCGCACATGAGTGTCTCGTAGCCGCCGTAGCTCCAGCCGGCGATTCCGATGGCGTCGGGGTTTACGTAGGGCAGGGAGGCTATGTGGCGCGCAGCGTTTATCTGGTCAATGGTCTCGTAGCGTCCCAACTGTTTGTAGACGATGTTGCGGAATGCGGCGCCGCGGCCTCCGGTGCCGCGTCCGTCAACGCACACAACGAGGAAGCCTTGCGTGGCGGCATAGATGTCCCAGTCCATGGCCCATCGGTTATAGACCTCCTGCGAGCCGGGGCCGGAGTACTGCCACATTATCACGGGGTAGCGGCGCGACGGGTCGAAACCGGCCGGTTTCACCATGTAGGCGTTCAGCTCATTTCCGTCGGAGCTGATGGTGAAGAATTCCTTTACCGGGGCTCCGGCATATTCGGCGGCATACCCGGCGTTGTCGGCAAGGGTGCGCACGGTGCGGTTCTTGCTGTTGCAGAGGGTGTATACCGGCGGTGTTGCTGCGGTGCTGTAACAGAGGGTGAAATAGTTTTTGGCGGGGGTGAATTCGGCTGAGGCCCATCCTTCGGCCGGGGTAAGGGCTTCGGTCTTGTTGTTTTTGGTGTTGAGGCGGTAGACGGCGCGGTTGAGGGCATCGGAGGGTTTGCCGGTCGACGGCTCGGCCTGATAATAGACTGCACCGGCGGCATCCGTGCCATAGTAGTCGGTTACGTCGAAGTCGCCCGATGTGAGCTGCCGGAGCATCTGGCCGGTGTAGGAGTAGAGGTAGAGGTGATTCCATCCGGAGCGCTCTGAGAAAAGGATGATGCCGTTGTCCTGGAGGCGCATGTCCTCATAGGTCATGGGGTTGAGCCATCCGTTGCCGGCCTCCTCCACGATTATCGATTTCGATACAGTGGAGCGCGGGTTGACCGAGTAGACCTCCATGCGGTTCTGGTCGCGGTTGAGGGTGGTTACAATCAGCCGCTCGGAATCGGAGCCTCCGAAGCCGATGCGGGGTATATACTCGATGCGGCTGTCGGGGAGGGTGATGTTTTTGGTTTTACGGTTGTCTACGTCATAGCTGTGGAGGGTGACGGTGGAGTTTTTCTCGCCGGCCACCGGATATTTGTATGTGAAGGTGCCGGGATAGAGCGCATAGCGGTCGTCGGCATCGCAGTAGCCTTTGTATATGGGGAGTGAGTACCATGGCACCTGCTCCTCGTCGTAGCGCAGATAGCAGAGGGTGGCATTGTCGGGCGACCATGCCATCGAGCATACTGCCGAGAATTCCTCCTCATAAGTCCAGTCGGGTATGCCGTTGATGATTTTGCCGTGTGAGCCGTCGGTGGTTACTTCCACTTCGGTGTCGTAGTCCCATTTGCGGATGTGGATGTTGTTGCCGGTTACGAAGGCCACCATGCGGCTGTCGGGGGAGAATAGCGGGGCCTGCTGTCTGTCGCTATCTTTCGAGAGGGGGCGCAGAATGTTGCGCTTTATCTCGAAGATATAGTAGCGGGCTTTTGACGAGCGTCGGTAAACGGGTTCGGAGCCGGTCCATACCAGCAGTTTCGAGGCGTCGGGCGAAAGGGTGAAGCCTTCGATGTCGCCCGGAAGCTTGTTTTCGCGTGTTGTAGCCGAGTCGAAGATGGTTGCCGTCTCTTTACCGTCGGCAGTGTTGTAGCTGATAATTTTTTTGCCGTCGGCTGATACCTGCAGGTATGTCTCGCCGTCGGGCATGTATGCGGGGGTGGCGGTGAGGTTGCAGCGGCGGTTGTCGGGATAAACGTATTTTGATATCCCTGCCACGTCAAGGCGGGGCACTGCTGCGTGCGATGCCGTTGTGGCGGCTATGGAGAGGCCTGCAGTCAGCAGGGCGCATACTATGGGGTGTTTCATATCTTGTCGGGTTGTTTTGTGTAATGGATGGAGCCAAGATAGGTCAGAAGAGCGACATCTGCGCCGGATTGTCGGGATGATTGGCGCGCGGCGGCTCATGGTAGCCGAAGTCATCGTTTTCAGGGGTGTCGGCGCGGCGTCCGGCGCGCTTTTTCGGCGCGGGGGTCGCCACAAGCCAGTCGGTAGCGTCGAGGTCGTCTATGATGGAGTCGGTGCCGTCTGCGGCCGGAGCAGTTTCCGGCTCGCTGACAGCGGGAGCGGCATTGCGCGTTTTGCGCCGCGTCCGGGCAGGTTTGACAACAACGGCTTCGGAGGCTGGTTCGTTCAGCACTTTGGCTTTTTTTTCTGAAACGGACGAAGTTTCGACTTTTTTACCTGTTGTTTCAGTTTTTTCGATGATGGGGAGGTCGTCGAGCATGTAGTCGATGGCACCGGCGGCGCCTGTTTTTTCGTCGGCATTGGCGTCGGCAGGGGTGTCTGCTCCGTTTAGTGCCGCGTCGGGCGCGGTGGTCGTTGTGGCAGTCGCGGTCGGGAGGTTCTTCAGTCGCGATATTTCGGCGCGGAGAGCGCTCTCCGACTGCGACTTCTCGTAATCTGCATCCTCGAGCTGGCGGCGCAGGGCGTCGGTCTG
Source organism: Muribaculaceae bacterium Isolate-013 (NCI) (assembly GCA_004102785.1). Classification (GTDB taxonomy): domain Bacteria; phylum Bacteroidota; class Bacteroidia; order Bacteroidales; family Muribaculaceae; genus UBA7173. The sequence goes on along the minus strand of SCEJ01000001.1, from coordinate 106,451 downwards.
GTCCTCAAGCCGCTTGATGAGGGCGTCCTTCTGTGCGAGAATCATGTTTTTGTCGCGCAGGTCGGCGTCCTTGTTTTTCAGGAGTTCGTCCTTTTCCATCAGTTCGTCCTTGTGGCGGCGTATGATGGCATCGGATTTCAGCGATGCTTCCTCGAGTTTTTCGAGTTGCTGCTGTATCTCGGTGATTACAGAGAGTTTCTCGCGCGATTTGTCGAGCTGCGACTGGAGGGTGGCTGCCAGTGCCTGGGCTTCCTGCCGGTCGGCAAGGTATTCCTCAAGTTTGATGCGCAGCTCTTCGGCAGTGGCAGTGGCGCGTGCCGTGGCCTGTTCTGCGGTGGCCGCGCGCTGGTTGGCCGCCTCCATGTCGAGGCGCATTGAGGTGAGCTCTGCTTCTGATTCCTGCATACGCCGGTTCAGTTCCGCGGTGTTTTCTGCAAAAATCTGCTCTTTGTCGGCCAAAGCTTTCAGGGCGTCTGATGCCCGGGCCTGAAGGTCGTTGACCATCGTCTGCCCCAGGGTCTCCTTGAGTTTGAGTTGCTCTACGGCGTCGGTTAGCTGGCGGTTTTCGGCGCGGAGTGTCTCGAGTTCGGCATTGCGCTCCTCCTCGTCGGCGCGCACCGTCTCCATGCTTTTTTCCTGGAGGCTGGCCAGGCGCAGTTTGTTTACGAGGCTTTTGTTCTCCAGGTCATATTGTTCGGCTTCGGCCTCAAGCGATGCTATCTGCTTTTCGAGGTCATGCACGCGCTCGGTGAGGGCGCGCTTCTGACGCTCTGCGCTGAGCTGAAGTTTTTTTGTGTCGGAGGCTTCCTCCTCGCGCTGGCGCATCCCCTCGCGTAGCTGATGTAGTTCGGCTTCCATGCGGAGCATGTCGCTCTGCCGCTGCTCGGCATACTGCCTCTGGGCCTGGGCCTGGAGCGAGTCGAGGTATCCTTTCATCCCTTTTTCCAGTGCATCGTAGAGGTATTGTTCCTGACGGGCGGTGTCGACTGTCGAACTCAGAAAATCGGGCAGCGACTTGTTGAAAATCTCCACCACGGTGCGGAATATACCGGCAGGCACAGTGTGGTTGTCATCGCCGGAGAGTAGGTCAATGGCGGGCACAGGGGCTGCCGCCGATGTGATGTCGCCGGCATTTTCAGCCTGAGCCTGGGGGAGCGGGGTGGTGTCGGGCTGCTCGGCGTCAGGAGTGTTGCCGGCGGGGTCAGCCTCGCTTTCAGGCAGGGCGGCACGCGCGGCAGCTTCGGCCGCCTGCTCCTGACGGCGCTGTTTCAGTGGGGTGACGGTGGCATCGATTCCTTCGATTTCATCATCATAGTCAACCGAGTCGTCCAGGCCGAACGCACGTCTTAGTTTTTCAAAAAAAGCCATATCGGGATTCCGTTTTTGCACTGTTAATACCTCCGGGATGCAGGAGGTGCGTTAAATTAGGCAAATTTACGAATTTTTGTTGGTTTACAACAGCGGTCGCCGGCATTATTTTGCCGCCGACCGCAAAAAAATCTCTGATACTTGTTGTGTTGCTTCATTTCAGGATTGATGCAGGTTTAATGATATTTAGTTATGCAATTATTTGGTTATGAATAATAATTGGTGTAATTTTGTCAAAATTAGACAAATAAAAATATGCGTTTTTATGAATATATAAGGCAGCAACGTGAGCTGTTAGGACTGTCCCAGAGGGATATGGCTGAAACTGTATCTGTTGATGTGCCCATGTATAGTCGATATGAAAGAGGTCTTAGGCAAGTAAAAGAGTCCCAAATTGCTAAAATTGCATCGAAGCTTAATCTGGATTATAGTGAGCTTAGAAAGATTTGGCTTGCCGATAAGGTATTCTGCGTTATATCAACTGAAAAGGATGCATGTCAAATTCTTGATATTGTGGTAGAAAATATAAATCAAACCATTTTATAATTATAAAATATGATAAATACAGCCCGATTTAATAATATTGTAGCAAAATATGATATTTCAGATATAGAAAAGTCATTAGTACTAAGATATATCGAAAATAACAGTATAAAGCAGTCAGACTTCCAGTTCCTAACGGAATACATCGGAATTTTTTCACCTGAATCAAGTCTCATGGATGAAATAAAGTCTCTCGGAGCATACACTCTCGAGGATCTGGCGGTTGCGTTCGAGCTTCTAATCCCTGAGTCGGATAGGATAATTAATGGTGCATTTTTTACCCCGTCTTATATAGTGGATTATATTATTAAAATTATATCGCCTACTCGTAATGAATCAATCGCTGATGTAAGTTGTGGCTGCGGTGCATTTCTTTTGGGGATTATTAAATATTATATGCATAAATTCAATATGTCTGTTAAAGATATTCTCTGTAATAATCTTTTTGGAGCTGATATATTGGATTACAATGTCAGACGAGCAAAACTCTTGATTTGCCTCTTTGCATCACATCATAATGAGATTATAGAAGAGTCGGATATCAATGTAATATGTTGTGATAGTCTTCGCTACAGGTGGAATCGAGTGTTTGATTGTATCGTCGGCAACCCTCCATATGTAAAGTTCCAGGATATGTCGATTGAAAGTCGTGGTTATCTTTCATCAAATTGGCGTACAACCTCATTTGGAACCTATAACCTGTACTTTGCTTTCTTTGAATTAGGTTATAATCTTTTATCCGAAAATGGAAGATTGGGATATATAACACCCAATAACTATTTTACATCTCTTGCAGGTGAATCGCTGCGCACTTTTTTTCAGCAACATCAGTGTGTATATGAAATTGTTGACTTTAATGCGACTAAAGTTTTTGATGTTCAGACTTATACGGCGATATCATTTTTGAACAGACATCGTAATGAAACGATAGGATACGGACGAATTAATGACGGCCAGTCTCCACATGAATTTTTAGAAAATGTTGGTTTGTCGTCAAATTTTTATGATAGTCTGAATGTAAAGAAATGGCGCCTGTTATGTGGGGAAGAGCGATATATCATCAGTCAGATTGAATCAATTGGCGAGCCAATTGGGAAATTGTTTAATATTTGTGTCGGAATCGCAACGCTAAAGGATGATGTATATTCATTTATACCTATATCTTCAGATGACAAATATTATTATTTTGTCAGGGATAATATATCTTGGAAAATAGAGAAAGATCTGACTCGTAACACTATAAAGGTTTCAGAGATGAAATGTCAGGCTGATATTGGTGCAAACAGTCGACGTTTTATCTTTCCATACAAGATGATAAATGGAAAGATGGCACCAATTACTGAAGATGAGATGTCATCTATGTATCCTTTCTGTTACGACTATTTCAATCATGTCAAGGATATTTTGGCATCAAGAGGTAAGGGTAAGCATAAGTACACTCCGTTTTATTCATATGGCCGGACTCAAGGCTTAAATAGGAGAGGTGTGAGGATATACACGCCTACTTTTAGTAAATATCCTCGCTTCCTTATAGATTTAGATGAGAATAGTCTTTTTACAAACGGATATGGTATTTATTTGCGTGAAACTGCCGAAAATCTGTTTGAATATAATTCTATTTCTGATATTGAGAATTTAGATGTCATACAGAAAATTCTCAACTCTGAGATTATGAACTATTATATTACAGCCACGAGTGTTGCCATTGAGGGGGGCTATCCGTGTTATCAGAAAAACTTCATCGAAAAATTTACAATCCCTAATCTGAATACTACTCAGATTGAGCATATCAGGGCTGTTTCTGACAGGGATGAATTAAACTCATATTTAGAAGAAATATATCAGATAAATCTACCTGTTCCAAATCGTTGTTCATAAATCTTTACCAAATCTTTAGCAAAGTTGGTATAGTTCATGTTATCGATGAATGCATTTGTGTTTGCCGATAATAAATTGTCAGCAATTAATTCTGCGTTTGTGTTGTAGATTTTTGGCTGAGGCCTATTGAAGTCTACAATCAGCAGGCACACACGTTCATATTTATATTCCTCTCCATGCGTGGTTTTTCTGTCATTTACCGCATTAAATGAGTAAATATATTTTTCCAGATGTTTCGAGATATTGCGGTTGTTTTTAAATCCGACAACATTCTTTTTCGCAAGAATATCGTCGTATTCATATACAGGAATCATATATAACTCACCCAATACCATTTTTTTGCACCTTAGATGCAAATTCAACGCTTCTGCATACGTTCGCTCATACAGAGTATCGAAATTCTTGGCTGTACTGCTAAGTTGACTACGAACGTTAACTGATAGAATATGTTCAGTCAACTGTTGTCCGAAAGAGTCTTTCTTCCCTTTTAATATGCCATTAAAGTTCAGTATTTCTTCATGCATATTATAATTATTAGGCATGAAGCATATATCCTGATCCTTATATTTGAAGAATCCTGCCAGTTTCTTTTCTCCAGCATGTTGCCCATATGCAGGTGCAACAAAATTTGGATTTATGCCTTCGTTTATGAATGATGCTTTAGTTGCGTCATGTAGAAGGCAAATTGGCATTTGTGTGCGGATAAGGTTGTTTTTTTCGACGACACCGCCATTGATTATTGCGTTTTCAATCAGAATCTTTATCTTATTTACGGCATCCTGTATCGTTAGCATTTCCATTATTCAAAAAGTGTTTTGATTTTGATATCTAAAGCGTCGGCTAATCTTTTGAGATTACTAAGTGTGATGTTTCTTTCTGCTCTCTCAATCATACCTATGTATGTACGATGGAATCCAGCTCGGAAAGCAAGCTCTTCTTGTGATATTCCGAGCTGTTTTCTTCGTTGTTGGATTTTAAGGCCAAATTCTTTTAAAAATGGTTTATCTGTTTCCATACGCTAATAATTGTCTGCAAAAATACTGTGAAGATCACTTGTCTGCAACATACAATAGTTATCATAGTCATTCCTGTGAAGTTTGGCTTGATTAACCTTGAGGTGAAATCAGCAGTATGGAAACAGATATGTAAAAAATCATGGTCAACTCTCGCATATGGAGTTGACCATGATTTTCAATTATTAAAAAAGTTGTTGTATGGTAGCTTTCCCACTCGTTATTATCGGGAGTCGGGGAGGCGCACCACGCCGATACCTTTTTTGCCGTTTATGCCGATGAGGAGAGGGGCGGGGAAGCGCACCACCCGCACTGCGTCGGATTCATATTCGGCCGGCATGGCGTCAAGCACTGCCGGATTGAAGTAGTCGGCCCGTCGGCCGGCCCGGGCTGCGGTGGCGAACGGATTCACGGTGAAATATCCCACGCCTGCCGAGGTGAGGTTCTGGAAGAAATGTGTGCCCTGCGACGGCTCTACCCTGTAATTGGCCAGGGTGGTCTCCACAATGAGGCGTGCCGCCGAGATGTCGGGCCAGCGCACGGGCACTCCGAGGGCGAAGTCGGACGAGCCCCATCGGCCGGGACCGATTAGTATGTAGCCCTCGCCGGTTTCCACGAACCGTCGGTTGATTTCGGCAATCTCGCGTGCTGTTTCCGGGTTATGCATCTGCGAGAAGCGCTCGGGACGTATGTAGACCACTGTCTGCACAGTGTCGGTGGTGCCGTGGCCGAGGGCTGTGTTGGAGCGCAGGAGCAGTTCGTTGTCGGTGAGATCGAGTAGCGAGGGATCCACATCCTCCTTGCGGTCGATAATCGGGCGGATCTGCAGCCAGTAGATGTGGCCGGCCTGCGGGGAGCCTGCGGCGTTTACCATTCCCGCGAACTCGATTTCTACCGGGCGCTGCATGGCATGCTGCCCTTTTGAGAGCATGAGGTCGACGGCCGGAGCGAGGGGGAATGGCGCGCCGGGGCCGAGCATGTTGGCGAAGGTGGCCACCTTACGTCCCGGTCCGAGGTGTGAGTCGCGCAGCATTCCGTCGTTGGCGTCGTAGGTCGATACCATCAGCCGGAGTGCGTCGGGGCGGGAGGCGAATTTCTGTATGTTGATCTGAGCCAGGTTGAAGGCGTCGTCGGTGGAGATGGCATCGTGCATATCTTTCTTTGGCTCGCCGCTGCCGTCGGGCTGCCGCAGCGGCAGGGCGTAGAGCTTGCGCTGGGTGTCGCGCAGGGCGAGGTCGAGGGTGGAGGTCTGGAGCACGCGTGAGCTGTGGCGGGGTGAGAAGCGCAGGCCGCGGCCGCCGTCAACGATATATTTTCCAAGGCCTATCGACACTTCGGCAACGCCGTCCTGCGGCTGCTCGTCGCCCAGGGGGTAATAGTTGAGCGAGCGGGCCACTCCGGAAAAGGATGGGAAATAGTATCCGTCGGTGTCGCGCCCTGCCACCTCCTGTATTATCACGGCCATTTTCTCCTGGTCGATGACGTTGGATGTGGCGGTCATGTAGGCTTTCGATTCCTCATAGAACACCGAGGCGTAGACCCCTTTCACGGCCGATGCGAGGTCCTCAAGCATGGCGGCCGGGGTGTCGGCCGGCGGCACCATGTATGTGGCGTACACTCCGGCGAAAGGCTGGTAGTGGCTGTCCTCAAGCAGCGAGGAGGAGCGCACGGCCAAGGGGGAGTCGACCACCTCGATGAGTGCCAGCAGGTCGTCGCGCACGCGCTGAGGCAGCCGCGCCGCCATGAAGCGGCGCAGTATCTCTGCGTCGGAGGCATCGCTCAGTGCCACGGGGTAGAGGTCGTTGTCGGCCATGAACTCATCGAAGATGTCGGTGCAGAGCACCACAGTGCGCGGTATGGAGATGGAGAGGCCGTTGAAATTGTCGAACTCAGGGTTGCGTTTGATTATGGAGTCGATGAACGCCAGGCCGCGCCCTTTGCCCCCCATCGACCCCTGGCCGATGCGTGCGAAGTTGGAGTAATGGTCGAAGCGCTCTTTTTTGAATTCGGCCACCACGCCGCGGTTTTTCATGCGGCGGTATTTCACTATGAGGTCGAAGAATAGCTGTTTCACCTCGCGCGCCTTGCTGATGTCGGTGAAATGGTGGGCGCGCACCACGTCGGCTATACCGAACATCGCGCGGGAGTAGAGCCAGCGTGAAATGTCGTTGCGCCTTGCATGGTAAAGGAGCGACTCCGACGGAATCTCGAACATCCTCTTCTGAAACTCGTTGATTGATTTGATGTGCATTATCTCGCGCCCGTCGGAGGGGTTGCGCAGCACAAAGTCGCCGAAGCCGAAGTTGCGTCGCACGGCATTGCCAAGGTCTACGGGGAGTTTCTTCGAGTTCTTGTCAAGGAATATTCCGGCGAAATCATCGCATGCGCTGCGGTTTTCGCTCTCGGTCGACTCCACGATAATCGGCAGGTAGCGGTCGTGCTCCCTGACGTAGCGTGCCAGGCGCAGGCCGGCCTTGGTGTCCTTCACACCTTCGCGCATGAATGAAACGTCGGTGATGAGGCCGAGCATCTTGTCGGAATATTTGTCGTAAAGCATCCGGGCCTCCTCGTAGTCGCGGGCCAGGATTACTTTCGGACGGCCGCGCATACGGAGCATCTTTTCATGCTCGTTGAGCGCCTCGGTCGAGAACAGGAGGCTCTGCCCCAGCATGAACTTATAGAGGTGCGGAAGTATGGAGGAGTAGAATCTCACCGAGTCCTCCACCATCAGAATCATCCGCACACCCACTTCGAGCACATCGTTCTCGGCGTTCATCTTGTCCTCAAGCAGCTTGATTATCGCCAGCAGCAGGTCTACGTTGCCAAGCCACGAGAACACATAGTCGATGCCCGAGAAGTCCTCGGCGGAAAGACGCCTTGACACCTCTTTGGAGAATGGCGTCAGAACTACGAAGGGGATGTCGGGGTAGGCCTTTTTTATTTCGCGGGCTCCGGTGAAGGTTTCGCTGATATCCATGCCCGGCATGGCGATGATGAGGTCGAAATGCTTCTGCTCAAGCAGTTGCAGCGCCGCGGAAATGTGTGATACCCGGGTGATGCGCGGCGGCGAGGAGAGGTTCAGCGCCACATATTCGTTGTAGAGCTGTTCCTCCACGCGTCCGTCCTCCTCCATCATGAAGGCGTCGTAGGGAGAGGCTACCAGAAGCACGTTGAAGATGCGCTTCTGCATCAGGTTGTGGAAAGCTGTATCCTTGAGATACAGGCTGCTTATCGATTCTTCGTTCATAATGGAGGGCGTATGCCGGATATATGGTTATGTATGGGGAATGAAAGGCGTTCAGCCTCAGATTTTCAGGGAATGTATGGCGGCCATGGGGTCGGCTGCGGAGAAAACGTAGCTGCCGGCCACCACGGCGTCGGCGCCGGCGCCGGCCACCAGGGGGCATGTGCGGTCGGTGATGCCGCCGTCGATTTCAATTATCGCTTTCGAGCCGGTGCGGCTGATGAGCTCTTTGAGCCGGCGGGTTTTCTCAACGGTGCCGGGAATGAAGCTCTGGCCGCCGAATCCGGGGTTGACCGACATCAGCAGCACCATGTCGAGCCCCTCTATCACATCCTCGAGCATACACACCGGGGTCGACGGGTTGAGGGTCACGGCGGCTTTCATCCCGGCATCGTGTATGGCGTGGATGGTGCGGTCAAGATGCAGGCAGGCTTCCTGGTGCACGTTCATTATCGCGGCGCCGCAGTCGCGCACCTGTGAAATCCAATTTTCGGGTTTCACTACCATCAGGTGCACGTCCATCGGTTTTTTCAGTGTGCGGGCCACGGCTTTCATCACCGGGAAACCGAAAGAGATGTTGGGCACGAACACGCCGTCCATCACGTCGATATGCAGCCAGTCGGCTTCGGAGGCGTTAATCATTTCCACATCGCGCTGGATATTGCCGAAATCGGCCGACAGGAGTGAGGGGGATACTATCATAGGTCTTTGTGTTTTTTCGGTTTGAAAGCCTGCCAGCATATGTAGGCCAGACAGAGCAGAAGGAGTGCGAATCCGCAGTAGGTGAAGTAGCCGTTGTAGCGCTCGAGTGTGGCGAACAGTTGGTCGTAGCTCACATTTTTGCCCAGCCAGTAGCCGAGGGCGGCCAGGATGCCGTTCCATACTCCGGCGCCGAGGGCGGTGAATATCACGAATACACCGAGATTCATCCTGGCCAGACCGGCGGGGATGGATATAAGCTGGCGCACGGCGGGAATCAGTCGGCCGATAAAGGTCGACACGGCGCCATGCCGGTCAAAGTATGTCTCGGCTTTTTCCACCTTGTCCTGGTCGATGAGGCAGGCGTGGCCGAAGCGGCTGTTGGCGAAGGCGTAGACTATCGGGCGTCCCAGCCATAACGACAGGAAATAGTTGACCAGCGCGCCGACCACAGCGCCGGCTGTGGCCACGAGCACAATCATGGCGATGTTCATGTCGCCGCGGGTTACGGCGATGTAGGCCGCCGGGGGCACCACTACCTCCGACGGGAAAGGGAGAAATGAACTCTCTATTACCATGAAAAGGAACACCAGTGTGTAGCCGGCATTCTCATAGAAGAACTGGAAGAGGTAAGAGGCCGAGAACCAGTCGGAGACTGAGAGGTTGATAAGGCAGTCGAGCATTTTGAGTGATTTTTGTTATCTGTATGGGGCAAAGTTACGTATTTTATAGAAGATTGAGAGTGAGGACGGTGATAAATCGGGTGCGGTGATGGATATCACATCTCAGATGATGCCGAGGTGGCGGAACATCTCTGCGTAGTAATCGGCTTTCTTCTCCACGGCGAGGGGATAGGCCCGCGATGTGGAGGGCATGCGCCATATTTCCAGGCCGTCGGGGGCTGTGACCATCTCTCCCATTTTCGGCGGAGGTGTGCCGGTGAGTTCGGCTATGACGCCGGCGGCTTTCTCGCCGGTGGTGGCTACGGCACGGCACCGGGGCATATGGGCGAGTAGGTCGTGGAGCGGCACCGGCTCTACTATCTCAAGGTATTTGTCGGAGGCGTTCCCTTTTAGGCGGCGCACCCGGCGGCCGGTGTCGTTGAGTGCTATCCCTTTTTCTTCCATCAGGGTTTTTATGGTCTGGAGGTCGAAGCTCTTTTTGTCGGGGAGATAGAGGGCGTCCTTGTCGCCGAGGAATATAAGGCCGCACACCTTCCAGAAGTCGTTGGTGCGGTTGGGGTAGTAGAAGTCCATCGACCACCTTTTTTGCTGTGGCGGGAATGTGCCCATAATCAGCACTTTCGCGCCTTCCGGAATAAAAGGAGGCCAGGGATGGTTCTCTATCATAGGTTCTTGGTTTTCCATACCGTAGTAACGCCCGGCATTCAGCCGTTGTTTGCTGATACCTTGAGTATGCGTGCCATTTCGGCAGCCATGCCGGCGCATTGGGCGAGGCTGTCGGCAGCCGGGGCGTGCTTGAAGCTTACCGGGTCGGCCACGGGGGTCAGGCGGCAGGCGTCGATATACTGCTGCATGGCCTTTATGGCCTGCTGCGACCATGTGTGGCCTCCTACCACTGCCACCTCGCGGTTCTGGAGCCCGCGTAAGGCAATGGCCTCCATCACGGCGGCAACCGGAGGAAAGAGGGTGTCGGAGTAGGTGGGAGCAGCTATGATGAGTCCGCGGTGTCGGAAAATCTCGGCTATGATGTAGCTGATGTCGGTGTGCGAGGCGTTGATAACGGAAATTTCCTTTACTCCGCCTTCGGCAAGCGCCTGGGCTGCCGTTTCGGCCATAATCTCAGTGTTGCCGTACATCGAGCCGTAGACGATTGTGGCGCCGTTGTCGAGAGGTTCGTAGCGGCTCAGACGGTCGTAAATGTCGATTACCTCTTTAATCTGCGAGCGCCATACCGGCCCGTGTGTGGAGCAGATTGTGCCGATTGCCAGCCCCTCGAGTTTTTTGAGGGCTTTCTGCACGAACTGCCCGTATTTGCCTACGATGTTGGTGTAGTAGCGCACCATTTCCGGGAAATAGCGTGCGGTGTTCATATCGGTGTCGACGACGGCGCCGTTGAGCGCTCCGAAGCAGCCGAAAGCGTCGCCGCTGAAGAGTGTTTGCTCCTCTTCAAGGTATGTCACCATTGTTTCGGGCCAGTGCACCATCGGGGTGAGGTGGAAGCGCAGGGTGGTGTCTCCTCCCAGCGGGAGGGTGTCGCCGTCCTTGACCTGGAGGGTCTGAGAGTCGATGCCGTAGTATCCGCGGTTGAATGCCAGGGTCATGGCGTTGCCCACGATTACGATTCCGGGGAATGCCTGGCGCAGCATCCTCACGGCGCCGGAATGGTCAGGCTCCATGTGATTTATCACCAGATAGTCGGGCCGGCGGTCGCCCAGTATCTGCTTGATGGCATCGATATGCTGCATGGCGCGCGAGGCCTCCACGCCGTCGATAATGGCGGTCTTCTCTGAGCCTTCCACTATATATGAATTATAGCTCACTCCGAGGGGGAGTGGCCACATGCCTTCAAATTTTGTTGTGGTGCGGTCGTTTACACCGATGTAGTGCACTCGGTCGGAAATCCTGACTGTTCTCATGAATCTGTAATGTTGAAATTCAGCCGCAAAGTTACGCCATTTTCCGCGAAAAAACAATGCCGGAATCCGAGGGCTCAGCAGCGGTTATTAAACATCCTTTTAAACCTTTTGAGGCGTTAGGGTGTCTTTATTAAAGAGTAAACCTTAGAAAGGGCGAGCTTGTTTTGATTATTTATTTTAATTAATTCGATTATGAATAAGTATCTTGCGGAATGCGTCGGCACAATGTTTCTCGTGCTCCTGGCCTGCGGCAGCGCAGTGCTGGCCGGTCCGTCGATCGGCGGTCTTGGCGTAGGTCTGTGTTTCGGCCTTGTGCTTGTGTGCCTGGTCTATGCGATAGGCAACATCTCGGGATGCCACGTCAATCCGGCGGTATCGTTTGCGGTATGGATCAGCGGCCGCATGGGCTTCAAGGATTTTGTGTGCTATGTTGTGGCACAGTTGTTCGGTGCTGCCATCGGCGCGGGCATCCTCTGCTGGTTCGTCAACATGGTGCCCGGTTTCGATTTCGGCGGTGTCACAGGTGAGAGTCAGTTGGCGGCCAATGTGCTCCAGCCGGGCGCCACTTCGGGCATGGCATTGCTCGCTGAGGGTATGCTCACATTCTTTTTTGTGTTCATTGTGCTTGGCGCCACCGACGAGCAGAAAGGTTTCGGCAAGTTCGCCGGCATTGCCATCGGTCTTGCTCTCGGCCTGGTGAATATCGTTGGTATCCCTGTCGACAACTGCTCTGTCAACCCGGCGCGCAGCTTCGGTCCGGCGCTCTGGACTGTCGATGCCTGGGGCCCGTTCTGGATTATGGTTGTAGGTCCGCTTGTAGGCGCTCTCCTTGCCGCCATCTGCTGGCGTGCGGTCAGCGGCCCGGCCAAGGCCAAGTCAATCGAAGGATGAAACGTCCGGTAATAGTAGAAAGTAATGGAGGCCCGCGTCACTGTGACGCGGGCCTCGTTCGTGTTTTTATGTCAGGAGGCTGGTATCAGAGGGAGGTGTCAGTCATGTACAGGGCGCACCACGATGCCGAGGCTCTTGAAAGTGTCGTCGCGTGTGATTTTTGCATCGTTGCCTGAGCTTTTGTAGATGCGCAGGGTGTATTCCGAGCTTTGCTGCTCGAGGTCGCCCGAGCTGTGGGGCTTGGGGTTTGCGGTCATGTAGTGGGCGGTAAGGGGGAGTCCCATATTGTCCCATGGGTCGGCGCATACCAGGCCCTCCACACCCATGTAGCCTGTGGCGGGGAGGAATATGGTGTTGCCGTTGGGGCCTTTCACGGTGTAGCCGTATTTGCCGCTGTTCATACCGTAGGTGAAGGTGCATTTCTCAAGCAGTTCTTCCACATCCTCTTTGGTGGGAAGGCGCCATCCCTCGCCCCAGCGCACGCTTGCCACGTCGTATTTGGTGCCGGCGATGTTGTCGCCGAGATATTCATATTTTATCACGTTGGGGTCGTCGGAGGGGAGGACGAACTTGTAGGACGGGTCGCCGTATGTGGGCTGCGTCTTTGTCACACCCCAGGCATAGAAGTTGCCTGCTTCGGAGGGGGTGGCGGCGCCTACGTTGTGCGAGGCCCATTTTACGTTGAGGCCGAGGTCAACCATATCCATTGGGCCCGGCTCGGGCTCGGGATCGGTGTCGGAGAGCACACCTTCGACGGCGCGTACCGACATTCCGATTTCAGGTACGTCGTAGCCCTCCATGCGTACATATCCGTTTGTGAGCGAGGCTCGGTAGGCGCGGTAATTCCCTTCGCCCAGGGGGAGGCCGTCGTCCTCGGCCAGGGTGGAGGTCCAGTAGAATCCTGAGATGTTTTCATAGCCGTTGGCATTGGAGCCGCCATCGTGGTAAAGACGCCCGGCCACTGGAATGAAGATGGTGTTGCCGCTGGGGCCGGTCACATGGAATCCGTTTTTGCCGTTGACCGAGCTCCATTCCCACTGGCATTCGGTAACGAGTTCATACCATTCCTTCATGGTTGGCATACGCCAGTCGCCGCCCATTTTCGCCTTGGCCACATCATGACGTGTGCCGGTGATTTCGGCTCCTATTTTGGTGATGGAGGCCCATTCCACATTATAATATTGGTATGTGGTGTAGTTGTATTCATCTTTCTCCTCGGTCTCACCCCAGGCGTAGTATCCGCCGAAGTCTTCGGGCTTTGAAGCTCCTACGTTGGCCGATGCCCATTTTACGGATAATCCGAGGTCAACAGCTTTGGTGTCGGACGGAGTGATTTCACTCTCCTTGCTGAAAGTGATTTTCGTGATTTCGTCGACATAGCGCTCCTCCGTAGTGCCGTCGGCGCGGTGAATCTGCATCACCTGGCGATCCTGCGCCATGGATGAGATTGCCATGAAAGCTGCTGCTGACAGTAGTAAGATTTTCTTCATCATGAGGATTTTTTTTAGTGATAATATTGAGAGATCAAAAAAAAAAAGATTGGTGGCAAAATGTATGTGATGCAAAGATATGTATAATTTGGCATAATGCAACAAAATTTTGCATAAAAAATATTCATAAAAATAAATATGGTGTATTTGTGTGGCAAAAATGGCGTCTGTCGGCTGTGGTTTATTAAATGATGTATGGCTTGTGCCGGCTCTTTGTTGTGGTCAGATTGTCTGATTTTATGGTTGTATTGGGTAAAAATGCTGCTTTGCGGAGCGCTGTAAATGTTTATTCTCAAAAATTCACATCCTTTAACAGTGTGTATGCGATTATATACGTATAAATCTGTAACTTTGCCACTAAACAGTGGAGTGTTTCTGCATAATGAGTGAATATTTATATATATTGTGCGCGACAATCGGCTTGTTTTGTTGTAAAACTTTCAAATTGCTATTTAAGATTGATACAGTATAGGCTTATGAAGCAATCATTACTCACAATGGTTCTCGGTATGTCGGTGGCGTTGGCCGGTTATTCACCGGCGGCTGCGCAGGACTCCACGGAACCTTTATTCAAGATTACAACGGCCAGTGAGTTCGCTCAGTGCACCACGGCGGTGTATGACTACGACCGCTCCTGTGCATGGGAATGGAATAACTATGCAGGCGGATACATGCGGCTGTGGTATTACAATACATCCGGATATGGCCCGTATGTGAAGGATTATGTCACTACTCCTGAAATCGAGTTCGAGGCCGGTGTGCTGTATTCCGTGCAGCTTACTCCGTTGTCGTACGAAAGCGGCACCACCAAAGCAGCGTCAATCGACCTGCTGCTCGGCCAGGGCGACGACCCGCGCACTTTCCAGGTGCTGGCCGCATACACCGGGCTGCCCTATATCGGCATTCCGAATGATTCGCATGTAAAGACCTGCGAGTTCGTTGTGCCCTCCTCCGGCTCCTATCGCCTTTCACTGCTGGGCAAGGAGAAATTCGCCAAAGTATATAATTTCCAGGTATTCCGCCTGGGGCAGTCGGCACGCCCGGAAGCCCCGGCTGATTTTGTTGTGACACCCGATGCATCGGGTGCCGCAAGCGCCACCGTCACATTCACACTTCCCTCATCAACCATTACCGGCCAAAGTATTGCCGGAGATCTTTCATATTCAATAAAACGTGACGGCACAGAGGTGGAATCAGGCAATGGAGCTCCCGGCTCCACGGTAAGCTGGACCGACTCCGAGGCGCCAGAAGGAACGGTGACTTATTCCGTGACGGTGGCCCAGGGCGAGGAGGTGTCGCAGAGCGTGGGGCAGTCCACATTTGTAGGGCTCGAAACCCCGGCCGCTCCCGGCAACCCGGCTTTCACCTCCGATGGCGACACTCGCACTGTGACCTGGCAGGCGCCTGCCGGCATCCACGGCATACCCCTTGACGCTTCATCGCTGGTCTATACAGTGAGCCGCGTGGTCGACGGTGTGGAGCAGCAGCTTGGCTCGGTAACCGGTGTTACCACATATACCGACAGCTATGCGCCCTCGCGCCCCGTGAGACTCCAGTACACAGTCACGGCCAAAAACGGCTCCAAGGAGTCGGCCGCGGCATTGACTGCCGCCGTGAAGGCAGGGCATATCGACCTTCCATTCGCCGATTCGTTTGCCGGCGGCTCTTTCGGCGGTGTATGGGATGTGGAGCAGGTCTCCACATCTTCGACATATGCATGGAAGCCGTTCTCATCATTTTATGTAGGGCGTTACGGCTCATCGGCCGATATACTCTCTGTTGATGATGACGGCGGTCTTGCCGGCTTTGAGTCTTATGGCGCCAATATCAGTAACCAGAGCCGTCTGGTGACGGCGCCGATTTCACGGTCGTCGTCGATAGCTCCGGTGGTGGAATTTTGGTTCCACCACGACAACGGTTCAAGCAAGCCCAATGAGGGGATAAAGCTGCAGGTGTCAAACGACAACGGCGAATGGATGGACGTGGCCGACAGCCATATACTTCGTTACCAGACAGATGAGGATAAGCTCGGATGGCAGAAGTACAACATACTCCTGGGCGACGCCCTGGCCGCCGAATGCTCCACCTACCGGGTGGGATTCCTCACGGTCAATGAATACGGCAACAATATGGCACTTGACGCCGTGCGCATTTTCAACGCAGTGGAAGATGACCTCCAGGTAGCCCTCAACGGCCCGGTGCGCATGGTGGCCGGCCAGGAAACCTCTCTTGAGATTACGGTGGCCAACAACGGCTCGACCCCGGTGGCTTCCGATTCATACGCCCTGGAGCTTGAGTCGGATCTCGGCATCAGCTTCGACATGCCGGATATGGTGGACCTTCAGCCCCTCTCGTCGGTGAAGTACTCCCTGGCATTCACCCCGGGCGCCGACCTTATGCTGGCAGCCGAATCTTACTCATTTACGGCCAAGGTGATTTATGACGGCGATGCCGCTCCCGACAACAATGTTTCGTCGCCCCTGGTGATAACCACCGCTTTCGCTCCGCACGCCCCCGTGGAGAATCTCGTGATTGCCGACGGCGATGACGGCAAGGCTCTTTCATGGGACGCTGCCGGCGAACCCGGATATTCTCCCCTGAGGATATCCGAGAATTTTGAAGAGGCCGAGGAGGGCGCCACCGACAATATCAACGGCTTCACGATTCTTGACCTTGACGAGAAGCCGGGCAACACCTGGTATCTTTGCTCCGGCTCAAAGCTCAATGTGTTTCATCCCAATTCCACTCTTGAAGTGAAAGGGCAGAATGCCCTCGGTGTCACTATCGCCTCGTACACCCGCCAGAACGACTGGCTGATTTCGCCCCCGCTTTCCGGAGCCGATATCTCGACATTCGACTTCTCGATGAAGATCGGTTTCAAGGAGGGTTCGTCCTCGCATGATTTCGAGGTGCTCTATGCCACCGGTGACTATGACCCGGAGAATCCGGCGGAGGCTTTCACCAATCTGATCAAGAAGGAGACAACTTCGTCGTACGGCGCTGACCCCGTGAAGGCCAACAACAAGCTGAATACACGCAAGTACAGCGACATTCCCGTCGAGGCTAAATATATCGCTGTCCATCTCAATTCATATGTTTCGTATGCAAGCGCCATGTGGATCGACGATCTGCTCATCGAGGAGAACAATCCCGCTCCGCTGTCAGGCTACAATGTATATCAGAAAGGCGTAGGCCGACTGAACAGCGACCTCCTTTCGTCGGAAGAGCTGAGCTTCCTGCTCGAATCGCTGCAGGCTCCGGCCGACGGCGCTCCGCTGGAGTTTTTTGTCACCGCCGTGTATCCCGACGGAGAGGCTCAGCCGTCCAATATCGTAAGCCTTGACCTGCCTGCCGCTCCGGCCGGTCTGCAGGCTGAGTATACACACGATGTGTTCTCCGGACGCAACGACGTGACCCTCTCGTGGGAGGAGAATGCCGATGCTCCGTATGCCGATGACGTTGTGTTTGAGGTGAGCTACAATGGCGTGAAACTCGCGTCAACGCAGCAGAAAATGTTTGTTGTGGAGTATGCCGGCTACGGTGTGCACGAATTCGAGGTCCGCGCGGTGAGCGGCGGTCTCACCTCTATCCCGGCCGCAGTGTCGCTTGAAATCAAGGCTGAGGATTATGCGCGTCTCTCGGTGGCCGTTACCTCCGACAACGGCTGGCTCCCCGAAGAGTATTCCGTGACCATAGCCGATATTGACAATGATGGCGCCGAACCATATGAGCTTGTTCACGAGAACAATGCCGTGGAGATCGGTTTCCTCCCCAAGGGTAACTATTCAGTCAGTGTGAGAATCGACGGATTCCATGACTGGAGCGAGGATATTGCTCTTGATGCCGATGTGGCCGCCGACGTATGCATGGCGGAGCTTACAACGGTGCCTTTCGGCCTGAGCGTGACGCATAAGGACGGCGACAATGGCCACGAGTATCTCTTCAGGTGGAACGAACAGGACCCTATGGCCAATTACGTTGACACCTGGCGTGTGGTTGACTATACGGTTTCGCTCGACGGCGAGGAATATGCCGCCAATGTGGCCGGGACATCGCTGGTGTTCACCGGTGTGCCGGAGGGCGAGCATATTGCCGGAGTCAGGGCCAACTATGCAAGCGGTCCGACTGATGAGAGCTTCGTGACTTTCCTCGGCCTCTCGGGGGTAGGCTCCGCAATGGTGCTCGCCGATGTGGCCGGAGTGACCGGAGCCATACGTATCGGAGTTGCCGGCGAGGCTGCCGTGACGGTGCATAACGCTTCGGGCGTGGCGGTAGCCGCCATGTCGCTCTCCGACGAGACGGTGCTGGTGCCTGCCACGGCTGGTATCTATCTGGTTTCGGTCAACGGCCGCACCGTTAAGGTTGCAGTGAAATAATCTACTTTGAAATAACACTCTGACGCGGGCGCGGATTTTTTCCGCGCCCGCGTTTTGTGGTATAGGCAAAATGCGTTATTTTTGTGTTATAAATAACTGATGGTATAATTTCCATCCGATTAGCTTATGGATATAGTAAGGAACATAATCGACAGTCTGGGCTCTACGGAGGTCAATATCGGCAATACGGTGTTCCGCCTGATGCTGTCGATGGCGCTCGGCATGATTGTGGGTGCCGAGCGCAAGCGCAAAGGGCAGATTGCCGGGGTGCGCACTTTCGCGCTGATTTCAATGGGGGCATGCCTGGCAATGCTCCTGTCAATCTATGTGCCGCAGGTGTATATGGGGCTGAAGAACGGCGACCCGGGGCGTATCGCCGCGCAGGTGATTACCGGTGTAGGTTTTCTTGGCGGCGGCGCCATGATTCATATGAAAGGGTCGGTGCGCGGACTCACCACCGCCGCCGGCATATGGATGACGGCCATTATCGGTATGGCCGTCGGGGTGGGCATGTACTGGAGCTCGATAATCGCCACGGTGCTTATTCTGGTGATTCTCGTGGCATTCGAGTATTACGAGCACCGCGCGAACCTCGGTCAGGAGAATCGCGCGGTAAAAATCGTGGTGCGTGGCATTGTGCAGGATATCCGTCCGTATGAAAAGGTGTTCAGCGAGCATAAAGTGCACCTCTCCACCTACTTCATAGATTACGATTACGAGCATAGCGTGACGAATCTCAGTTTCATCATCCTTTCGCCTTCGCACCGCAACTATCTGCCGATGTTCGCCGACCTTCGCGCGGCCGGCGACACCGTGAGCCTCTCGCTGGCCTCACAGGTCTGACCCCCTGCCGCCATCACTCCGCAGGCCGCACCTCTTTACGAAAAAAGAGGTGTGTCAAAATTGCCGCTCCCGCAGTAGGGATGTTCCGTGGAGCGTCCGGAGAAATAATTGATTCCCAGTCGTTTGCGCGGACGCTCAACGGAGCGTCCCTACTGCATGGCTGCTACCGGAAATTTTGATACATCGCCCTTGATGTATTCCGGCATCGGATATGGCCGGAGTGGGGGGCGTCACTCGAAGATGTAGGCGTAGCGGGCCATGAGGTCGGTCAGGGCCGGGCCCTGGCGCAGGGGCGCCACATTGACGCGGGTATTGTCGTTGCGGGTCCAGTTCCACACGTCGGAGTAGCCGAGCTGCATGGCCTGCGAGGCGCAATCCAGGGCTTTTTCGTTGTCGCCGGCCTGGGCGTAGAGGCACGCCGCGAGGTAGCTGCGCGAGCCGTCGGTGTCTTTCTCCTTCAGCAGTTCTGCGGCCCATGCCAGGGCATCCTCTTTTTTGTTGGTGAAGAGCATGGCGAATCCGCGCAACCCTTTGGCGAGGGCGGCGGGGGTGTCGGCCTCGGCGGGTATGGCGTCGAGCATACGGCGGTAGAGCTGCATGGCCTTGGCGGGCTGCTTGAGGCCATCGTTGAGCACCCATGCCTGGAGCAGGTAGGGCATGGCTTCGTCGGGGGTGTCCATTATCATCTCACCGAACACTATGGAGGCTTCGTCGAAGCGGCCGAGGTCGTAGAGACACAGTCCTTTCTCGGTGAGGGCGGCGGCGTTGGATGCATCGACCGTGAGGCATCTCTGCACATTGGCCATAGCCTCGCTGGCGAGTCCCTGGGCGCGCTGTATCCGGGCGAGGGTGAGATAGTAGGGAGCGTTGTCGGCCGTCATCGCTATCGCCTGGTTTACGTTGTCGGTGGCTTCGGGATATTTGCAGAGAGCCAGATAGCATTCGGCAAGCGAATTGTAGAGGCCGGCGTAGTTGTAGAGGTTGTTGTCGATAATGCGGCGGTAGTCGGCTATGGCCGAGGGGTAGTGGGCGTGGGCCTGCGCTATCACACCGCGGATATAGTAGAACATCCCTTGCTCGGGAGCCTGGGCTATTGCGTTGCCGAGTCCGGTGATGACGGCGGGGTAGTCGGCGTCGGCCATATTGACGAGCTCCTGGAAGGCGCGGTTGTTGGAGTCGATGGAGATTGCCATCACGAGGTCGTCGACGGCGCCGGTGTTGTTGCCCATGGCGCGGCGCACCGATGCGCGGCGCACGTAGATATCGGAGTCGGCGGGCATCATGGCCACGGCGTCGTCCATATATCCTTGGGCTATGCCGAGGTTGTTCTCCTTGACGGCCACACGGGCCAGGCCGGTGAGGGCTTCCACGCCGCGCTGGTTATGCGCGCGCAGACGTGTGTAATCGGCTTTTGCGGCGGCATAGTCGCCCAGCTCGAATTCGCAGTTGGCTTTCTGGTAGAGAGCCATGAATGAGGAGGGGTCGGCTTTGAGCGATTCGGTGAAATCGGCCAGCGCCTCGGAGTATTTCTCGAGCATCTGGTAGATTTCGCCGCGGAGCTGATAGGCAGCGGCCCGGAAATCGCGGTCGTTGGCGGGGGCGTTCTTTATGGCGCCGTCGGCATCGGCCAGGGCGCGCAGATACTGGTTGAAACGGTAGTATTCGTTTGCGCGGCGGAAGAGCACCTCGGCGTTGTCGGGGTTGGAGGCGAGTTCCTTGTCGTAGACCTCCATCATGGCCCGTGTCATGGGGTTGTCAAGTCCCTGCTGGGCGAAGGCGGGGAGTGTGGCGGCTCCGAGCATCAGGGCCGCGGCTATATTTCGTATCTTCATATTCAGAATTTGTTGATTGTCATCCGCAGGGCGGTGAGGTGTTCGAGCAGAGCGGGGAGCAGGTCGAGACGCAGCATGTTGGCGCCGTCGGAGAGGGCTTTCGACGGCTCGGGATGGGTCTCGATGAATATGCCGTCGCACCCCACGGCGATTCCGGCGCGGGCCACGGTCTCGATCATCTCGGGGCGACCGCCGGTCACGCCGGCAGCCTGGTTGGGCTGCTGGAGCGAATGGGTGATGTCGAGTATCACCGGGCAGCCGTTCTGCTGCATCTCGGGTATGCCGCGGTAGTCCACGATAAGGTCCTGGTAGCCGAAGGTGGTGCCGCGCTCGGTTATCGCAACCTGCGGGTTGCCTGCCTGGCGCACTTTCTCCACGGCGTGTGTCATGGCTCCGGGCGACAGGAACTGTCCTTTCTTGATGTTTACCATCTTTCCGGTGCGTGCCGCCGCCACAAGCAGGTCGGTCTGACGGCAGAGGAAGGCCGGAATCTGAAGCATGTCGACAAACTCGGCGGCCATGGCGGCCTCTGAAGCCGTGTGGATGTCGGTCACAACGGGTATGCCGTAAGTGTCGCTGACTTTTTTAAGGATGTGCAGCGCTTCAAGGTCGCCGATCCCTGTAAAGGAGTCGAGGCGCGAGCGGTTGGCCTTGCGATAGGAGCCTTTGAACACATAGGGTATGCCCAGGCGGTCGGTGACCTCCTTTACGCTGCCGGCTATGTCGAGAGCCATCTGCTCCCCCTCTATGGCACATGGGCCGGCAAGGAGGAAGAAGTTGCCGCAGGGGGAGGAGGCCAGGTATTTTGTCAAGTCTATATTCATTCCCGTATTACAGTATTACAGTATTTTTAGATTGTCAGTGGAGCGAAAGGTTTATCTTTGCATCATGTTTATGGTGTGGAAGGTATGGCAGGCGGCCAGGGCGGCGGTCTCGGTGCGCAGGCGGGCGTCGCCGAGCGACACCGGCACGAAGCCTGCTTCCAGTGCCAGGGCTATCTCTTCGGGTGAGAAATCCCCCTCCGGGCCGATAAGTATGGCTGTGGGGAGCCCCGGGCGGTATTCGCGCGCCAGCAGGCGGCGGGGCTTGTCGGCCTCGCAGTGGGCGATGAATTTCTGGGGGATGGAGGCGCTGTCGGCTATGAAACGCTTAAGCGGCGTCATGGGGCAGATTTCGGGCATGGTGGCCTTGAGGCTCTGCTTCACTGCCGAGAGGGCTATGCGCTCGAGGCGCTCGGGCTTGAGTTCTTTGCGCTCTGACCAGCGGCAGAGCAGCGGCACCAGGCGGTCGAATCCCGTTTCGGTGAGCTTCTCCACGAGCCACTCCATGCGGTCGAGGTGCTTGGTGGGAGCTACGGCCACGGTGATGGGAGCGGGCCAGAACGGGGGCACCGGCGTGCGCCCTGTGATTTCAACGCGGGTGCGCTTGGGGTGCGCCTCGGTGATGCGGCAGCTCAGGCGCGTGCCGCGGCCGTCGATTACGTCGATGAGGTCGCCCTCCTTGTGGCGCAGCACCTTCACGCAGTGCTGCGACTCCCCCTCGGGGAGTACGCCTTCAGCCTCTATTTCCGGTGCATAAAACTGTATCATAACTTCTAATATGTCAAATTATTTCCCGGTCTCTCGTTATTTCCCGGTCTCTCGCAGGGGAGGAATCTCTCGCAGATCTAACGGATTTACGGATGCTCCCATGCTGACTTCGGATGGCCGCCGGCGGCCTACGGATGAAACGGAAATATAATAGATTTTGTTGATACCATATTACCGATTATACTCTAACCTTTATGCTCAAACTTTTATCTCTGACCTTTACTCTAACCTCTAACCTCTAACCTCTAACCTCTAACCTCTAACCTCTAACCTCTAACCTTTATACTCTAACCTTTTCCGGGGTGGGCGGCTGAGGGGGTATATAAGGGGTTTATTACTCGGCGGAAGCTGTCGGAGATATTGGCGGTGTTGAAATTGACCAGCAGACCTACGTGCTTGTTTGTCAGCCGAAGGTAGGTGAGCAATTGCTTGTAGTGCACATCCTGCAGGCCCGCGACGGATTTTATTTCAACAATGACGCTGTCGTTGACTATCAAATCCAGCCGGAGAGTGCTTGAAAGAATTTTATCGTTGAAGGTTATCGGTACGGTCTGCTGGGTCTTCACCTCATAGCCCTTTTCGCGCAGGATGATGGTCATCACCTCTTCATAAACAGATTCGAGCAAGCCGGGCCCCAATGCATTATATGTATCGAAGATTGCTCCGATAATGCCATGGGTAATACTGTTTTCATTAAGTTGTTCGAGCATGTTTAAAACTTAAAATCAGAGTTTGACACCATCAACACCATCAACACCATCAACATCATCAACATCATCAACGTCATCGACGCCATCACTCCTCCTGCGTAAGCGTCCGTTTCATCCGCCGGCCGCCGGCGGCCCTCCGAAGTCATCAATGGAGCATCCGTAAATCCGTTGAATCTGCGAGAGCTTCCCCCCAGCGAGAGCTATTCATTCAGACGGCGGTGAAGGTTGTGTCTTCGGCCTCGTCGATATCGCGGAGGGTGGTGTGTGCGTTCTTGTGGTCGTCGCGGAAAATAAAGATGAAGAGCACCGCGATTACCAGGGCGTATCCGGCAAAGATGAGCCATGATGTGCGCCATCCGTCAAGCTGCACGTCAACGGGGTCGGTATCCACAACATTGTGGTTTACGATGGCCATGGCGGCGAGCGTGCCGAGTGTGGCACCAAGGCCGTTGGTCATAATCATGAATATCCCCTGGGCGCTGGAGCGCATGGAGGGGGAGGTTTCTTTGTCGACGTACAGACCGCCGCTCACGTTGAAGAAGTCGAATGCTATGCCGTAGACGATGCAGGAGAGGATAAACATCCACAGACCCGATGCCGGGTCGCCGATACCGAAGAATCCGAAGCGGAGTACCCATGCGAACATCGACATGAGCATCACTCCCTTAATGCCGAAGCGCTTGAGGCAGAACGGAATGAGGAGTATGCAGCAAGTCTCGCTGATCTGGGAGAGAGAGATCAGGGCGTTAGCGTTCTGTGCGGCCCAGGCGTCGGCATAGGCCGGTATATCCTTGAAGAATGTGATGTACGGGTTGGCATATCCGTTGGTGATCTGGAGCGACACACCGAGCATCATGCTGAACAGGAAGAAAATGGCCATTTTTTTCTCCTTGAAGAGGGAGAAGGCGCGCAGGCCCAGGCGGTCGACCCAGTTCCCCTCGGCAGGGGCTTTGCTCACGGGGCACTTGGGCATGGTGAGCGCATAGAACAGCATTATGAAGCTGAATGCCGCCGAAACGAACATCTGCATGTAGGAGGTCTGGAATTTGGCGCCGTCTATCCCGGCGAAGTTCACCAGCAGCATGGCGCAGATGAAGCCGATGGTGCCGAAAATGCGTATCGGGGGGAAGTCCTTTACCGTGTCGAGGCCGGCTTTTGTGAGGGCGTTGAAAGCCACGGAGTTGTTGAGGCCGATTGTAGGCATGAAGAAAGCCACCGATATGGTGTAGAGAGTGAAGAGGGGGGCGAACTCTACCGGGCCGGCGGTCATGCAGTAGACGCCGGAGAGAGCCATGAACAGTCCTGCGATGAGGTGGCATATGCTGAGCATACGCTGAGCCTGTATCCACCGGTCGGCCACAATGCCGATGATGGAGGGCATTATCAGCGACACGATGCCCTGCACGGCGTAGAACCAGCCGATTTCAGAGCCGAGACCGATATTGAAAAGATAGTTGCCGAGAGAGGTCAGATAGGCGCCCCATACGGCGAACTCCAGGAAATTAAGTGCCGACAGACGCACTTTCAGTCCTGTTTTTGATGTTGTGTAAGCGGTCATATTGAGGATGATTTTGTAGGGTTTTGAGTTAGGGGTCAGCAAAAGTAGCTAAAAATCCGCAAACCCTGCGCTTTCACTTCAAAAAAATTGCTTGCAGCGGATGGTGGTGGGACTGGTGGGACTTGTGGGACTGGTAGGACTTGTGGGACCAGTAGGACCGGTGGGACTTGTAGGAGTCTCGGGGGCTCCCACCAGTCCTACTGGTCCTACAAGTCCTACAAGTCCTACAAGTCCCACCGGTCTACCCGAGCTCCTCGCGGAGGAAGGGGGCGGTGGGAGAGTCGATGGCGGCGAGCTGCTCAGGGGTGCCGGAGGCGATGATGCTTCCGCCCCCTTTGCCGCCGTCGGGACCCATGTCGATGAGCCAGTCGGCGGCTTTCACCACATCGAGGTTATGCTCGATGACGAGCACGGTGTTGCCTCGGTCAACCAGGCGGTTGAGCACTCCCAGGAGGGTCTTGATATCCTCGAAGTGGAGTCCGGTGGTGGGCTCGTCGAGGAGGAAGAGTGTGCGGCCGGTGTCGCGGCGTGCCAGTTCGGTGGCAAGTTTCACGCGCTGGTTCTCGCCGCCGGAGAGGGTGGAGGAGGGTTGTCCGAGCTTTATGTAGCCCAGGCCTATATCCTGGAGCACCTTGATTTTCTTCAGGATGGCCGGCTGGTTGGCGAAGAACTCCACGGCCTGGTTAATGGTCATTTCGAGCACATCGGCGATGGATTTCCCTTTGAAGCGCACCTCGAGGGTCTCGCGGTTGTAGCGCCGGCCGCCGCATGCCTCGCATGGCACCAGCACGTCGGGCAGGAAGTTCATCTCGATAGTCTTGTAGCCGTTGCCTTTGCACACCTCGCAGCGTCCGCCGGCCACGTTGAAGGAGAATCGCCCCGGTTTGTAGCCTCGAATCTTTGCCTCAGGGAGCGCCACGAAGAGGTTGCGGATGTCGGAGAACACGCCGGTGTAGGTGGCCGGGTTGGAGCGTGGCGAGCGTCCCAGGGGCGACTGGTCGACGGTGACAATCTTGTCGATATTTTCCATGCCGACAATCTCGCGGTAGGGGAGCGGCTCCTGCTGCGAGCGGTAGAAGCGCTGCGAGAGGATGGGCTGGAGGGTGCCGTTGACGAGCGAGGACTTGCCCGAGCCGCTGACGCCGCACACGCAGGTGAGGGTGCCCAGAGGGAGGGTGAAGTCTACATCGCGCAGGTTGTGGCCGGTGCATCCTTTGAGCTGCAGCGTCATGCCGTTGCCGGGGCGCCGGGCGGCAGGCACCTCTATGGCGCGCCGCCCGCTGAGGTAGTCGGCGGTGAGGGTGGGCTGCGTGAGCATGTTCTGCGGTGTGCCCTGGTAGACCACCTCCCCTCCGCGTCGTCCGGCCTTGGGGCCTATGTCCACTATATAGTCGGCCTGAAGCATCATATCCTTGTCGTGCTCCACCACAATCACCGAGTTGTTGGCGTCGCGCAGGCGCTGGAGCGAGTCGATGAGCCGCCGGTTGTCGCGCTGGTGCAGCCCGATGGAGGGCTCGTCGAGGATGTAGAGCACGTTAACGAGTTCTGAGCCGAGCTGTGTGGCCAGGCGTATGCGCTGGCTTTCGCCGCCGGAGAGGGTGGCGGAGGCGCGGTTGAGCGAGAGGTATCCGAGTCCTACGTCGACAAGGAAGCGCAGCCGCGAGCGTATCTCCTTGAGAATTTCGTGGCCGATAAGTTTCTGTTGTGGTTCGAGGCGCTCCTCCACCGTCTCGCTCCACTGGAGCAGGTCGGCGATGTCGAGGCTCGACAGCTCGGCGATATTCCTGCCGTCGACGAAGAAGTGCAGCGCCTCGCGGTTGAGTCTGTCGCCGTGGCATGCGGGGCACACTGTGCGCGAAAAGAACTGGCCGCTCCATTTCTGTGCTTCGGAGGGGGCGTCGTCCTGTTGCTGGAGCTCGATGTATTTTATCAGCCCCTCGTATGAGAGGAAATAGTTTGAGATGGAATTGTTCTCCGATTTGATGTGCAGGCGCTCGTCGGTGCCGTTGAGGATGTCGTTCACCGCCTCCTGGGGGAGGTCGCGCAGCGGGGTTTTCAGGGAGAAGCCATATTTCTCGCAGATGGCGGTGATCTGCCAGAAAATCATGGTGTTCTTGTATTTGCCCAGGGGGGCTATTCCGCCGTCGTGGATGGATATAGTGTCGTCGGGTATGATTTTTGCGCGGTCGATGAGGTTGACCTCGCCCAGGCCCTTGCATTCTGGGCATGCGCCCAGTGGGGAGTTGAACGAGAAGTTGTGGGGTGCGGGCTCGCGGTAGGACAGACCGCTGACGGGGTCCATCAGCGACTGCGAGTAGTGCCGGGCCTGCTCCGTGTCGAGGTCGTAGGCCATCATCTGCTTCCCTCCCTGGCGTAGGGTTTTCTCTACCGACTGGAGGAGCCGCTCGGTGTCGTGGCGCTGCACCTTGAGCTTGTCGACCACCAGCTCGATGGAGTGGTTGGAGTAGCGTTCGAGCTTCATGCCGTGGGCGAGCTCGCGAATCTCGCCGTCGACGCGCACGTGGAGGAAGCCTTTCTTTATCAGTTGCTCGAAAAGCTCTTTGTAGTGCCCCTTGCGGTTGTGCACAAGCGGGGCGAGGAGATACACCTTCCGGCCGGCATACTGCTCCTGTATAAGGTCGACGATGCGGGCGGTGGTGTATTTCACCATCGGCTCGCCCGAGATGTAGCTGCGGGCCTGGCCTATGCGCGCGAAGAGCAGGCGCAGAAAGTCGTAGACCTCCGTTGTGGTGCCGATGGTGCTTCGCGGGTTGCGGTTGATGGTTTTCTGCTCGATGGCGATTACCGGCGACAGTCCTTCGACCTTGTCAACGTCGGGGCGCTCCATCGAGCCGAGCACGTTGCGGGCGTAGGAAGAGAAGGTCTCGATATAGCGCCGCTGCCCCTCGGCATATATGGTGTCGAAGGCCAGCGATGATTTTCCGGAGCCGGAAAGCCCGGTTATCACCGTGAGGGTGCCGCGTGGAATCTCCACGTCGATATTTTTGAGATTGTGCACCCTGGCGCCTATCACGCTGAGGGTGGCGCCGGATTCGGCCGGCGCGTTGATAGAGTTGTCAGTCATTATCCTTTGGAAAGAGAGTCGGAGTTATTCGGCGGGGGTGGCCGGTGTGTTTCGGCCGGCGGAGTAGCCCACGATGTTTATGTCGCCTGAAAGTTTGTAGTTCTTGCCGTCGGCTCCCTGAGCCTTTATCACGTAATAATAGACACCGGGGGGCACGGTCTTGCCGCCATATCGGCCGTCCCATCCCTGCGACGGGTCGGTGAGATGTGCCATTTCCTGCCCCCATCGGTTGAATATGTGGCAGTCGAAGTCGGTTATCGACTTGTAGCTCACGCGCCACTGGTCGTTCACGCCGTCGTCGTTGGGCGAGAAGGCGTTGGGGCATTCCAGCCGTGAGTCGCCTATATATATTGTGTAGGTCTCGGAGGTGAAGTCGCACGAGCCGTCGGCGTTTCCGCATACGAAGCGGGCGTAGGTGGTGCCGTATTCGGTGAATGTGTGGGTGAATTCGTCTTCGTTCACGCGCATGTCGATGAGGTCGAACCGGTCGTCGCGGGCAAGCTGCCATTCGCGGAACACCACGGCGTCGGTGGTGGCGGCCAGGAAAGTTATCTCAGCCGGAGCCGATCCGCCGAGAGCCGAACCCTCCGATGTGTTTTTCTGCTCGTTGGGCACATCGCGCTCCTGCTGTGTGGCTGAAACTGTGGCGTCGATGGCGTTGGTGGCGAAAGTGGGGGAGGCCACCGACTGCTCCATGCCCCATTGGCGCAGGAAGCGGTCGCCGCTGAGGTGGAACTCGGTGTCGCACAGCGGCGCGGGGCAATGTATGGCTCCGTTGACCGACGGCAGAGTGAGTGCTGTGGTCTGCTGTAAGTAGCTTTGCCGGTCGGCGGAGTAGGCGAGGGTGTTGTATTCCAGCAGCAGCTCGCGCGACAGCTCGCGTGCGGCTCCGGCCACAGTGTAGTAGTTTATGCGTGGGGCGGAGCCGAGGAGAGTCAGTGAGGTCGATGTGCAGTCGCGTTCGGGGGCGATGTCGAGCGCCGACAGCGAGCAGGGGTGGTTGGCGTAATTCACCACGTAGTAGCATGTCTGCCGCCCGTCTTCCTCCACGATGAAACCCATGTCGTCGCTGGTCAGATTCACGGTGCTTACGTTGCCCTGGCGGGTGAACGGAATTTCTTCGGCGAATCCTCCGCCGAGCTGCGAGAATCGCTTCCATGTAATCTGCGACGAGGGCGATGCCGCGGTGTATGAGGCTTTTACGCCGAGCAGGTCGTGGAGCACGTAGACGGCTTTCAGCCCCGTGGAAGCCTCGGGGGTATCGGTAATCACCGGCAGAGGATTGCCTGAAAACGAAAGCTGCGCGCGGGCTGTTGCCGCGCCGGTCACTGTCAGGGCTGTGGCCAGGGCTATCGGAAGGTGGAATTTCATCGGCTGGCAGTTGTTTGTTTAACTTGCAAAGTTAAATGTAAATTTTGTGAGTTGCAAGTGATAATGCATGTAGTTGAAATAAAATTGGTGAAAGTGCTGAAATTGTTGGCCAATTTAAATTTATTGAGTAAATTTGAACGATTTTTAACACAGCGCGCGGAGATGGCGGCTCCTGCGCTCACCGGCGAGGCATGCCTCGCATCAGTCCGGCCGGCCGGACTGATGTCTGATTGCTTACTATCCTCCCTTTAATTCTAAGGATATTTAACCTTCAATTATATTTAACCTTCAATTTCTTGCAATGAAAAGACTCTTTTCCGCATTGACGGTATTCATGGTGGCGTGCCTTATGGCCATAGCCGCCCCCGGCACCGTCAACTGTAAAGGAATCGTGGTGGATAACGAGGACGAACCCGTTATCGGCGCCACTGTATCCCTGGCAGGAGGCCGCGCTCTCGGAGCGACGGATGTTGACGGACGTTTCAATGTATCCGTGCCGGCTTCCTCGCAGATTACCATCTCGTTCGTGGGATTCAAGAAAGCCACCATGCCGGCGGCCGCCGACCTGGGTACAATCCGCCTGGAAGAGGACGGCGTGCTGCTCAACGACGTGGTGGTGACCCAGTCGCTGGCCCGCACCCGCGAGACCCCCGTGGCACTGTCGCAGGTCAACGCCGGCGACATCGAGTTCAAGCTCGGCACACAGGAGTTTCCCGAGATTCTGAAAACCACCCCCGGCGTGTGGACAACCAAGGACGGCGGCGGATTCGGCGATGCCAAGACCAACATGCGCGGTTTCAAGAGCGCCAATGTGGCTGTGCTCGTCAACGGTATCCCCATCAACGACATGGAGTGGGGCGGCGTTTACTGGAGCAACTGGGCCGGCCTCTCCGATGTGGCCTCCAATATCCAGACTCAGCGTGGTCTCGGCGCGGCTCTCATCTCGGCTCCCTCCGTGGGCGGCACAATCAACATCACCACCCAGTCCCTCGACGCCAAGAAAGGGGGCTCCGTGTGGTATGGCATGGGTAACGACGGCATGAACCAGATCGGCGTGAAAGTATCCACCGGTCTGATGTCAAACGGCTGGGCCGTGACCCTGCTTGGCTCCCGCAAGTGGGGCGACGGCTATGTGCAGGGCACATGGTTCAATTCCTACAACTACTTCCTCAACATCTCCAAGCGCATCAACGAGGCCCACCAGCTTTCGCTCACCGCCTTCGGTGCGCCGCAGACCCACAACAAGCGCTCGTCGCAGGACGGTCTGACAATCATGGGCTGGCAGGAATACGGCCGTATGTACATGGACGGCGAAAGCCCCTACCGCTACAACCCCACATGGGGCTTCGACCGCAACGGCAAGAAGCGCTCGTCGAACCTCAACCAGTACCACAAGCCTCAGATTTCACTCAACCATATCTGGCAGATTAACCACCACTCCTCGCTGTCGTCGACTTTCTACATGTCGTTCGCACGCGGCGGCGGCTACAAGGGGCTCTACCGCTCGGTTGAATACGAGGGGAAGAAAATCGACTCCAACTCATGGTACGGCTCAAGCAACGGCGTGCTCAACACGCAGTTCCGCAACCCCGACGGCACTTTCGGCTACAATCTCATCCAGGAGATGAACGCCAAGTCGGAGACCGGCTCCAACATGGTGATGGCCAACAATATGAACTCGCATAACTGGTACGGCCTGGTGTCGACCTACCGCAACTCGCTGCTCGACGACAGGCTGGTGCTCACCGGCGGTCTCGACCTCCGTTATTACAAGGGGCTCCACTACGCCAAAATCGTTGACCTCTACGACGGCGAGTACTTCATGGACGATGTGTACCGTTCGCGCGTGCAGCCCTACAACAGCGCTGTCTACAACAAGAACAACACCGCGTGGGTGTATGAGAAACTCGGCGTTGGCGACAAAGTGTACCGCGACTACGACGGCTTCACCCACAACGAGGGGATCTTCCTCCAGGGCGAGTACACCGCCCTCGACAAGCGACTCAACATGGTGCTCTCCGGCTCGATGTCAAACACCGGCTACAAGCTTGTGAACCGATACTACTACGACTCCGAGCACGACACCTCCGACTGGCACAACTTCTTCGCCGGCACCATCAAGGCCGGTGCGAACTACAATTTCGACCGCCACAACAACGCTTTCGTGAACGTGGGCTACATTTCGCGCGCTCCGTTCTTCTCCAACGGCGTGTTCCTCTATCCGGAGCGCTCGATGGCCGTGAACTCAAAGCCGCAGAACGAGAAAATCATGTCGTTCGAGGTAGGTTACGGTTATAACTCGAGCCTCTTCTCGCTGACTTTCAATGCCTACTACTCCAAGTGGTTTGACAAGACAATGACCCGCTCCGTAGACCTTACCGGCGACTACGCCGGCCAGACCGGCTCGTTCAACATGTCGGGCGTGAACGCCCGCCACATGGGTCTCGAACTCTCGGCCATCTGCCGTCCCGCAAGGTGGGTGCAGCTCGAGGCGATGGTGTCGGTAGGCGACTACGAATGGGCCTCCTCCCCCCGCGGCTACTTCTATTCACCCAGCGGCGAGCCCCTGGCAGCCCTCAACGGCACCCCCGCCTCAGGCGTGGGCGCTCCCGACCACCTCTCGGCCGTGCTCAACCAGAAGGGGATAAAGGTAGGCGGCACTGCCCAGACCACCGGCTCCATATCGGCCACATTCTATCCCTTCAAGGGGTGGCGCATCGGTGCCGACTGGACTTTCAACGCCAACAACTACTCCGACTACGCTGTGAGCGGCACCAACTTCGACCCCGGAAGCGACATCACCGTCAAAGAACCCTGGCATATACCCTGGGGCCAGCAGTTTGACCTTTCGGCTTCCTACGGATTCAAAATCGGCGGTGTCGACGCCCGTCTGAGCGGAAACATCAACAACCTTTTCGACTACAACTATGTGGTCGACGCCTACAACGCCACCGGCGTGAAGGGCGAGTGGGATAACGTGTACCGCGTGTTCTATTCGTTCGGACGCACCTATTCACTCAAGCTCCGTGTCAACTTCTAATCACCTGCTACTGATGATGAACAACAAAATCAATATACCCATCGCGGCCCTGGCCGCAATGGCAGCTCTGACCGGGTGTGACGATAACGCCTGG
Source organism: Muribaculaceae bacterium Isolate-013 (NCI) (assembly GCA_004102785.1). Taxonomy (GTDB): domain Bacteria; phylum Bacteroidota; class Bacteroidia; order Bacteroidales; family Muribaculaceae; genus UBA7173. The sequence continues at coordinate 74,228 of SCEJ01000001.1, read as the reverse complement.
AACGACCGTCTCGACGGCTTCGACTCCAACCCCGCCATCGAGCAGAAGGAGTCGGCGGACTATACCCTCGTGGCCGCCGATTATAAGAATATCGCCTCCGATGCCACCAACAAGGCTATGGCCGAGGAAGCCGGGGCGGCTGCCGAGCTCGCCGCCGTGGGTTCAAAAGCCTGTTTCAACGACAAGGTCACTGCCCGCGAATATATCCCGGCGTGGCTAAATTCTGCTAAAAATCCCTACCTCACGCTCAGCGACGGCTCGGCTCTGCGCCTGACCTACAAGGTGGAGACCGGTCTGCCCGAATGTGTCTACGCGTCGGCCGCCGCCCACCTCTTCACTGTCACCGACGACGACTACATGCAGGTGTGGGGCAGCAATGAAGACTATGTTGATGCTTTCGCCCCCTCGCATCCCGCATCAAAGTTCCTCGCACCGATTGTGGCCGACTACTACGACGATGCCGAGGCCGGTGAATATGTGATTGTGACCTACAATGAATCGGCCCAGGAGCCGGTGTTCGGCGGCGGCGGCCAGGTGACCCCCACACCCCCCTTCGAGCTTTCCAACGTTATCGGCACCCTCAAGGCCGACGAGAATGTGACCATCAACGGCGTGCTCTCCGGCGCGTGCGGCAGCGGCTTCACTCTCACCGATGCCTCCGGCACAATTTTCGTATACATGGGTTCGTTCGACCCCGCAACCTATCCGGTTGGCACCCAGCTCACCGTTACCGGCACATCCACCTCTTTCAAGGGGAATCTTCAGATTGCCTCGGGAGCCGATGTGGAGGCTGTCGGCACCCAGGATTTCACTTATCCCGCACCGGTGGTATATACCCCCGCCACACTTGACGCCGAGCTTGAGCGCCCGTCGGATGTGCCTGCCGTATATTGCCAGATGACCGGCAAGGTCGCTGTGAGCGGCAACAACATCAATATCGTGCTTTCCGACGATGCCACCGCCAAAGGCTCCGTCTACTATGCCACCGAAGCTCAGAAAGCCCTTCTGTCCGACGGCGAGACGGTGACCGTAACCGGATGGTTCATCTCCATCTCCGGCGGCAAATACTGCAACGTGGTTGTCAACACAATCGAGAAAGGCTCCGCCTCTGTGGCTTCGCGCCGTGCCCGCACCGTGCGCGCCGCGGTTTCCGTGCCCTCGCAGACAGTCAACGCAGTATATTACTACGACGGCTCGACCTGGAGCGTGCCCTCCGATTTCGATGTGCTCTCGCCCGCCGACTACCGCGCTATGGGTCAGAAGTATGACAATCTCACTGCTCCCCTGGAGTATCTGCCGGCATACCTCAGAGTCAACCATCCCTACGCCCAGGCCGACGAGACCCGCTATGTGCTCTGCAAGGTATATGCCTCCGGCGAAACCAGCTATGCATGCTACTCCTTCACCTTCAACGGTTCGGAGTGGGTCAACAACAACGGCGTGACCGAGGAGACCTCGCAGTTCGTGCGCACCGGCGGCAAGTGGATATACGACCCCAATGTGACTATAACCCTCCCCGCAGGCAAGGGGCAGGAGCTTTCCACGCTCTATTTCCAGACCTGCGTCGACTGGGTATATGAGAACAAATGCGTGCCCCTGGGCGACACCTCGATTACCTCCGGTAAATTCTGGGTGACCTCCTACGGCAACAACGAGTACTATTCCGGCACATCGGCCTACCAGGGCAACGTTGACCTCCGCCCCGGTTCCGCCCGCTCGCAGTACACCGAAGGGTGGGGCGACCTCACCAACGAGCAGATTGTGGAGACAATGAAACACCGCTTCACCCACGAGGTGTTCCCGGCGGCGCTCTCCAAACTGCACCCCGACGCCACCCCTATCGATGGCCTCGACCTGCTCTACTTCATCAACTTCTCGGCCTACAACGGTTCTGCCACCACGCAGTACACCGTGACCTACAAGGTTGTGGCTCCGGCCACCTTCGAGTTCGTTTCCTGCACTTGGGACGAATCCGCCGAGTAACGCACCCCCGCACCTGAACAAACCCACTGCGGTGTGTCGGAATTTCTGCATTCCGACACACCGCCGTGCTTTGCATCTCCTCCGCCTCAATTACCCGATTACCCCGTCTCCCCGGGATTGAAATCACCACTCTCGAAGTGTTGTAAATATGGCTCACACAGTGTTGTGAATTAAACTCTCGCAGATTTAACGGATTTTCGGATTGCACGCCTGACGACGGATGGCCGCCGGCGGCCTGCGGATGAAACGGAAGGAAATTACCCCCGCCTGCAGCCATCCGTCGTCGACCATGGAAGAATCCGAAAATCCGTTAAATCTGCGAGAGCTTCATTTACAACACAGCGAGAGTATCGAATTAGGTCCGTTTCATCCGTATGCCGCCTGCGGCCATCCGTCGTCGACCATGGAAGAATCCGAAAATCCGTTAAATCTGCGAGAGTTTCATTTACAACACAGCGAGAGTATCGAATTAGGTCCGTTTCATCCGTATGCCGCCTGCGGCCATCCGTCGTCGACCATGGAAGAATCCGAAAATCCGTTAAATCTGCGAGAGTTTCATTTACAACACAGCGAGAGTATCGAATTAGGTCCGTTTCATCCGTATGCCGCCTGCGGCCATCCGTCGTCGACCATGGAAGAATCCGAAAATCCGTTAAATCTGCGAGAGTTTCATTTACAACACAGCGAGAGTATCGAATTAGGTCCGTTTCATCCGTATGCCGCCTGCGGCCATCCGTCGTCGACCATGGAAGAATCCGAAAATCCGTTAAATCTGCGAGAGCTTAATTCACACCACTTCGAGAGTATCGAATTAGGTCCGTTTCATCCGTATGCCGCCTGCGGCCATCCGTCGTCGACCATGGAAGAATCCGAAAATCCGTTAAATCTGCGAGAGCTTAATTCACACCACTTCGAGAGTGGTGATTTCAATCCTGCGGTAACGCGGTAATCGCCGCCGGGGGCGGGGCGACTGTTGCGTATTCAGCGGAAAATACGTAACTTTGTGGCCTGAACAGCATAGCCCCCGCACACCCGGGGTGCCAACGCCACATTATCGCGATGATTATAACAAACAATTTAGGAATTCAATTCGGTAAAAGAGTACTCTTTCAGGATGTTAACCTGAAATTCACCCCCGGCAACTGCTATGGCGTAATCGGCGCCAACGGAGCCGGAAAGTCAACCCTCATGCGCATACTTTCGGATCAGCTCTCGCCCACTCACGGCAATGTTACGATGGGCCCGGGCGAGCGCCTGAGCGTGCTGGAGCAGGACCACTTCAAATTCGATGACCTCACGGTGATGAACACCGTGCTCCAGGGTCACACCGTGCTCTGGGATATCATGGCCGAGAAAGATGCCCTTTACGCCAAAGAGGATTTCACCGATGCCGACGGCATACGCGCTTCGGAGCTTGAGGAGAAATTCGCCGAACTCGAAGGATGGAATGCCGAATCCGACGCCGCCGCCCTCCTCTCCGGCCTGGGAATCAAGGAGGATCGCCACTATATGACGATGGGCGACCTCCCCAATGCCGAGAAAGTGCGTGTGATGCTTGCCCGCGCTCTCTTCGGCAACCCCGACAACCTTCTGCTCGACGAGCCCACCAATGACCTTGACCTTGACACCGTGGCATGGCTCGAGGACTATCTCTCGAAGTTCGAGAACACTGTGCTCGTGGTGAGCCACGACCGCCACTTCCTCGACTCGGTGTGCACCCATACCCTCGATATCGATTACAACAAGGTAACACTTTTCGCCGGCAACTATTCCTTTTGGTACGAGTCGTCGCAGCTTGCCCTGCGTCAGCAGCAGCAGCAGAACAAAAAGGCTGAGGAGAAGCGCAAGGAGCTCATGGAGTTCATACAGCGGTTCTCGGCCAACGTGGCCAAGTCAAAGCAGACCACCTCGCGTAAGAAAATGCTTGAAAAGCTCAATATCGAGGAAATCCAGCCCTCGTCGCGCCGCTACCCGGGAATCATTTTCACCCCCGAGCGTGAACCCGGCAACAAAATCCTCGAGGTGCACGGTCTCACGGCCTCCACTCCCGACGGCGAGGTGCTTTTCCGCGACCTTAATTTCCAGGTGGAGAAGGACGACAAAATCTGTTTCCTCTCCCGCGACCCCCGCGCCATGACCGCCCTCTTTGAAATCATAATGGGCAACCGAAAGCCCGATGCCGGAACTTTCGACTGGGGGCAGACCATCACAACGGCCTACCTGCCGCTCGACAACTCGGCATTCTTCAATACCGACATCAACCTCGTCGACTGGCTCTGCCAGTTCTCCGACGACTCATCCGAGATATACCTCAAAGGGTTCCTGGGCAAGATGCTCTTCTCGGGCGAGGAGGTGCTCAAGAAAGCCTCGGTGCTTTCCGGAGGTGAGAAGCAGCGCTGCATGATTGCGCGCATGATGCTCCGCAACGCCAACACCATGGTGCTCGACACCCCCACCAACCACCTCGACCTTGAGTCAATCCAGGCGCTCAACAACACTCTGCAGGGCTTCAAGGGTAACCTTCTCTTCGCCTCGCACGACCACGAGTTCATCCAGACCGTGGCCACACGCCTCATCGAGCTCACCCCCAACGGCATCATCGACAAGATGATGGACTACGACGACTACATCACCGACGAGCGTGTGGCCGCCGCCAAGGAGCGTCTTTACGCAAAGGCCTGATGGCCCGGCCGGGCGCCCGGCCTCCCGCGGGGAACAACATTTCAACACACCCTCAAAACCATGATATGATGATGCGACGCACGTTGATTCCATTACTGATGTTGCCGGTCGTGCCCCTTGCGGCGCAGGAGCCGGCCGACTCGGTGCAGCGCGCTCTTGACGAGGTTACAGTCGAGGCTGCCCGCCAGTATGTGACGCCCGAAAAAGCGGTGTATATCCCCGAGGAGAAGCAGAAGAAAGCTTCGTCCGATGCTGTGGCGCTGCTGGCACGCATGAGCATCCCCTCCCTCCGGGTCAACGCTCTGCAGCAGACGGTATCCACGGCCGCGGGGCAGGATGTGAAGATATTTATCGATTTCCTCCCGGCCACCTCCGACGACATCACCGGGATGCGCATGAAGGATGTGCGCCGCGTGGAGGTGCTCGATTACCCCGATGACCCGCGGTTTCACGGTGCGGAGCATGTGGTGAATTTCATCATGCAGAAGTATGAGTACGGCGGCTATGCCAAGGTCTACAACCAGTTGTTCACCACCTTCTCCGATCTGGTGGAGCGTCCCCGCGCCAATGCCAAGTTCAGTTACAGGCGCATGACCTACGACCTTGTGGTGGGCGGCGATGTGTGCCACGGCAACCAGCTCAGCCAGGAGGAGCATTCCACATTCCTGTTCCCGGGGCTGACCCCCTCGGAGGAGATAACCCGCGACCAGATGCCGGATGGCGACGGGCGTCTGCGCTACCATTCGGCCTACACCACCTTCCGCGCCGTTTACAATGCGGACAAGATGCAGATAGCCAATTCGGTGGGATTCAATTACACCCGCCAGCCACACTTCGACACCTTCTCGCGCACATCGTTTGCGGGGATTGGCCTGCCGTCGGAGCAGACAGCAAGCCTGATGCAACGCCTTTGGCGCACCCTGGAGTGGAACGGCGACTACTATTTCGCTCTGCCACACAATTTCACGCTGACGGTCAACCCCATTGTAAATTACTCATATTCGGAGCGCAACTCCACTTACACCGTGGCTAATCTCCCCTCCATCGAGAATTTCGCCACAAGCAAAAGCACCGCTGCGCGCCTTAACACACGACTCAACCGCAAGGTCAACGACCGCATTACGCTGTGGGCCGATATATCGGGGAGCTTCAGCCGGAATTCGGTGGAATATGCCGGCACAAGCCCCGGCAAGGTCACGCTCGACCATAGTTTCTTCGGTCCGGGTGTGGGGGTGTCGTTGCGTCTGCCCTCCTTCTATGCTTCCGCCGATGCCGGCTATGCCATGGAGTGGTCCGACACCGGCCAGTCGGAGGATACTCCCCGCTACCCCTACGTGCATCTGTCGGCCAACTACACATTCTCGCAGAAACTTTCGGTAGGACTTTTCACGCAGTTCGCATCAAACACCCCTGATGCCGCCGACCGCTCCCCGGTGATGCAGCAGCAGAATGAGTTTATGTGGAATTGCGGAAACCCGTATCTCACCAGCTCCAGGCATTTCACATTCCAGGCGTGGGGCAACTGGATGCCGTCAAATCTCTTCCAGATGTCGGGGTACGTAACGTATTATCATCTGTTCGACAACTGCCGGCAGATCTATCGGCCGGAAATCGCTCCCGACGGGCGCCCGATGATGCTCTCGTCAAAGGTCAACAGCGGCGATTACAACAGTGCGTCAGCCGGGGTGAACTTTACTCTGAAACTGTTGAAAAACAGTCTGCAGATTTCGGGTGGCCCTTCGCTGAATCATTACAGCCTCACCGGCGTCGGCCCGTCGCTGAAAAGAACTTATCTCACCGGCGGCGCGCAGGCCAGCTATTATCTGGGCAGCTTCAACTTCATCGCCTACTATTATGCGCCGAGTAAATCGCTCGGGGCGGTGTCGGGCGCCGAGGAATGGAACAGCGCCAACTACGCCATCGGTGCCGGATGGGCCAACAACGACTGGTCGGTGCAGCTCTATGGCACCCAGTTGCTGTCGAAAAACCATGTGTCGAGCCGCACGGACCTCTCCACACCTTATTATATATACCGTTACGCCCTCGAAAACGGCAACAATACCCCCACGCTCTATCTCACCGTAAGCTACACCGTAGGCTTCGGCAAGAAGGTGCAGCGCGGCAACGAGGTTAACGCCGTGTCGGCCGGCTCCGACGGCATTCTTCAATAACCTGTTACAATCCAACCGCAATGGTAAAGCATATCGTCACTTTCAAACTCACCGGCACGCCACAGGAGCGCCGCGCGGTGGCCGAGGCGTTTCGCGACGCCCTTATGCAGCTTCCCTCTCAGATCGACTGTCTTGAGTCGATGGAGGTAGGTATCAACGAAAATCCCGCCGAGAGCTGGGATGTGGTGCTCACCGCAGTAGTGCCCGCCATGGCCGATGTGGCAGTCTACGCCGCCCACCCGGCCCATGTGGCCGCGGCCGCGCTGCTTGCCGGACACAAGGAGTCAAGGGCGTGTGTCGATTATGAATTCTGAAAAAACTTTAACCTGATATAGCCGTGATCGCATTCTTTAAAAAAGGAGCAAATCTTTTCTTCGCCGTGGAGACCGACCATAAGCTTTCCGACGACGAACGCACTAAACTTTCATGGGCCTTCTCCGGAGCCAAGCCTCTGAGCACCACATCCGTAAAAGGGACTTTCGTAGGCCCCCGCCGCGAGATGATCACCCCCTGGAGCACCAACGCCGTGGAGATTACCCAGAACATGGGTATGACGGGCATCAGCCGCATCGAGCAGTTCGAGCGTGTAGCCGAAGGAGCCGAGCCGGTATTCGACAAGATGCTTCAGCGTGTCTACAACGGAATCAACTCCCGCGTATTCGCCGTTGACCGCAAGCCCGAAGCCATAGTGCATATCGACGACATCCATGAATACAATCTCCGGGAGGGCCTCGCTCTCAGCGCCGACGAGGAGGAATACCTCCGCTCCCTGTCCAAAAAGCTGGGGCGCCCCCTGACCGACTCGGAGGTGTTCGGCTTCTCGCAGGTTAACTCCGAGCACTGCCGCCACAAGATTTTCAACGGCACTTTCGTTATCGACGGCCAGGAAAAGCCGATGTCGCTCTTTAAGCTCATCAAGAAGACCTCGCAGGAGAACCCCAACGCCCTGGTGTCGGCCTACAAGGATAATGTGGCATTTGTGGAGGGGCCGGTTGTCGACCAGTTCTATCCCGTGAACCCCGATCGCCCCGACTATTTCACGGTCAAGGACCTCGAGACTGTAATCTCGCTCAAGGCCGAGACCCATAACTTCCCCACCACCGTGGAGCCCTTCAACGGCGCCGCCACAGGCACCGGGGGTGAAATCCGCGACCGCCTCGGCGGCGGACGCGCCTCTCTCCCCATTGCCGGCACAGCCGTGTATATGACCTCATATCCCCGCCTCAGCCCCGAGCACCGCTGGGAAATGATGTCGAATCCCCGCGTGTGGCTCTACCAGACTCCTGCCGAAATCCTCATCAAGGCCTCCAACGGCGCCAGCGACTTCGGCAACAAGTTCGGGCAGCCCCTCATCTGCGGCTCGCTCCTCACCTTCGAGCATGGCGAGAACGGCCGCCTCTATGCCTACGACAAGGTTATCATGCTTGCCGGCGGTGTTGGCTATGCCGCCAAAAAGGATGCCATAAAGGGGCACCCCGTGGCCGGCGAGAAAGTGGTGGTGATGGGTGGCGACAACTACCGCATCGGTATGGGCGGCGGCGCCGTCTCGTCGGTTGCCACCGGCCAGTATGACAATTCAATCGAACTCAACGCCGTGCAGCGCGCCAACCCCGAGATGCAGAAACGCGTGTCGAATGTGATACGCGCGCTGGCCGAGGGCGACGACAACCCCGTGGTGTCAATTCACGACCATGGCGCCGGCGGACATCTCAACGCTCTCTCGGAGCTTGTCGAGGAGACCGGCGGACATATCGACCTCGATGCCCTTCCCGTGGGCGACAAGACCCTCTCGGCCAAGGAGATTGTGGGCAACGAGAGCCAGGAGCGCATGGGCCTGGTAATTGACGCCGCTCACATACCCTATGTGGAGCGTGTGGCCCGGCGCGAGCGTGCCCCGATGTACGTTGTGGGCGAGACCACCGGCGACCACCGTTTCGTGTTCTCCGACCAGAAGGGGCGCAAGCCGATTGACCTGGAGATGGAGGATATGTTCGGCAACTCGCCCAAGACGGTGATGCGCGACAACACCGTGAATCTTTCATACAAGGCTCCGGAATACTCCGAGAGCAATCTCTCCGCATATGTGCGCGATGTGCTCTCGCTCGAGGCCGTGGCCTGCAAGGACTGGCTCACCAACAAGGTTGACCGCTCGGTTACCGGCAAGGTGGCGCGCCAGCAGTGCCAGGGCGAGATACAGCTCCCCCTCAGCGACTGCGGCGTTGTGGCTCTCGACTATACAGGCCGCGCCGGCATCGCCACCTCCATAGGCCATGCCCCGCAGGCTGCCCTGGCTGATTCAGCCAAGGGCTCGGTGCTCGCCGTGGCCGAGGCTCTGACCAACATTGTCGGCGCACCGCTGAAAGATGGCCTCAGGAGTGTGTCGCTCTCGGCCAACTGGATGTGGCCCTGCAAGAACGAAGGGGAGGATGCCGCCCTATACCGCGCCGTGGAGGCCTGCAGCGACTTCACCTGCGCCCTGGGCATAAACATCCCCACCGGCAAGGACTCCCTTTCGATGACCCAGAAGTATGGCGACGAGAAAGTGTTCGCCCCCGGCACTGTGATTATCTCGGCTGCCGGCGAGACCGCCGATGTGCGCCGCACTGTCACTCCGGTGATTCAGAAAAAGAAAAACTCCACCCTGCTATACGTTGATTTCTCGGCCGACGCTCTGCGGCTCGGAGGCTCGGCACTGGCTCAGGCGCTCAACACCGTAGGCTCCGACGTGCCCACGGTGGCCGACGCCGGATATTTCAAAAAGGCTTTCGCCGCCGTACAGTCGCTGGTGCGCAACCGCCGCGTGCTGGCCATGCACGATGTGTCGGCCGGCGGTCTGGTCACCACTCTGCTCGAAATGGCTTTCGCCAACGCCGACGGCGGTATCTCCATCTCGACAGATGCGTTCGTAGAAGCCGGCGAGACCGACCTCATAAAGATTCTCTTCGCCGAGAATCCCGCGGTGGTGCTTCAGATTGACAATGCCAGGATGGCTGTTGTGGAGAAAACGCTCGCCGATGCCGGATGCCGTTACTATACAATTGGTGCCCCGTGCGCCGAGCGTGTGCTCATCGTGGAGCACCGTGGTGCCGGGCATCTGATGGAAATCGACCATCTCCGCGACGTATGGTTCGAGCCGTCGTATCTGCTCGACACTATGCAGAGCGGCAAGGAATGCGCCGCCGCCCGATTCGGGAACTACAAGAAGCAGCCGGTGCGCTTCGCCATCCCCGCGGCATTCGACGGCTCGCTGGAGTCGCGCTCGCTGGCCTACCGTCATGCCAAGGAGAGCGGCGCCCGTGCGGCCATCATACGCGAGAAGGGGGTCAACGGCGACCGTGAGATGGCCTATACGCTCTACCTCGCCGGTTTCGAGGTGAAGGACGTGCATATGACCGACCTCATGAGCGGCCGCGAGACTCTCGACGACGTAAACATGATAGTGTTCTGCGGCGGATTCTCGAACTCCGACGTGCTCGGTTCGGCCAAGGGATGGGCTTCGGGCTTCCTCTGGAACGACACCGCACGCCAGACACTCCGCCGGTTCTACGACCGCCCCGACACCCTCTCGCTGGGCATCTGCAACGGTTGCCAGTTGATGGTGGAGCTCGGCCTGCTCAACCCTGAAGGCACCCCCGAGGAGAAGCGTCCGCGCATGGAGCACAATGTTTCGCACAAGTTCGAGTCGCAGTTCCTCGGCCTTACCATCCCGCAGAACAATTCGGTGATGCTCTCGTCGCTTGCCGGCATGAAGCTCGGCGTGTGGGTGGCTCACGGCGAGGGTCGCTTCATGCTCCCCGGCTCGCCGTCGGCCTATAACATCGCCGCAAAATACAACTACGCCTCCTATCCCGGCAACCCCAACGGTTCGCGCGGCTCCGTTGCTGCCATCTGTTCGGCCGACGGCCGTCACCTGGCCATGATGCCTCACCCCGAGCGCGCCATCTTCCCCTGGCAGTGCGGCTTCTATCCCGCCGCCCGCCGCAACGACCAGGTGACCCCCTGGCTTGACGCCTTTGTCAACGCCCGCCGCTGGATCGAGGACCATACCCGCTGATTCCGCCCCCCTCCGGGCATTGTGGCGGGAACACAGTGAGTGTTCTTGTCGGGCAGCTCCGGCCGCCGTATGTGAAAATGCGGTAATGCGTCCCCGAGGGGTAAGCCGCCCTCTCTGCCGACTTTTCGGCCAATAATGCGCCGAAAATTCCAGTGCGGTAATATTATTTTTGTGCCTTACATAAAATTTACTAATTTTGCAGTGCCGATTATGCCTTTGTGCGAAATCGGCACTGCACCTGTTTAAATCCCTCTCCGCCATCTCCCTCCTGCGGGTGCGTAACCGCTGAAAATCAAAATTATTAAATAAACCGATTATGAGTTTAAACATCATTGTTCTTGCAAAGCAGGTGCCCGACACCCGCAACGTGGGAAAAGATGCGATGAAAGAAGATGGCACCATCAACCGCGCGGCTCTGCCCGCCATCTTCAATCCCGAGGACCTCAATGCCCTCGAACAGGCGCTCCTGCTCAAGGATGCCAATCCCGGCTCGACCATAACGATGCTCACCATGGGGCTGCCGCGTGCTGCCGAAGTGGTGCGCGAAGGAATCTTCCGCGGTGCTGACAAGGGTATTGTGCTCACCGACCGCGCGCTCGGCGGCGCCGACACCCTGGCCACATCCTACTCCCTGGCCCAGGCCATCAGGAAATTCGGCAATTACGACGTGGTGCTCTGCGGACGCCAGGCCATCGACGGCGACACCGCCCAGGTAGGTCCCCAGATTGCCGAGAAGCTCGGTATCCCCCAGGTTACATATGCCGAGGAGATTCTTGACCTCAGCAACGGCAAAATCACCGTCAAACGCCGTCTTGAGTCGGGCGTGGAGACCGTAAAGGCTCCGCTCCCCTGCGTGGTCACCGTAAACGGCTCCGCAGCCGAATGCCGTCCCCGCAACGCCCGCCGCGTGATGCAGTACAAATATGCCGTATCCCCCTCCGAGAAAACCAAGCTCACCGAGCAGCAGCTCAAAATCGTTGAGAGCCGTCCCGGTCTCGAAATCGAGGAATGGGGTGCCGCTTTCGTAGAGGCCGATCCCTCGCAGATCGGTATGGCCGGTTCGCCCACCAAGGTAAAGGCTATCGAGAATGTGGTGTTCACCGCCAAAGAGTCGCTTACGCTCAACGATGACGACGTGCAGATCGAGAACCTCGTGAAAGAACTCATCAAAAACCACACCATCGGCTAACCCTCTCTCCATAACATTATGCAAGACAAGAATAACCTTATAGTATATTGCGAGTACGAGGACGGCCACGTGGCCGATGTGTCGCTCGAACTCCTCACAAAAGGCCGCCAGCTCGCCACAGAGCTCGGTGTGAAACTCGAAGCCATCGTTGTGGGCGACAAGCTCGACGGGGTGGAAAAGCAGATTTTCCCCTATGGCGCCGACGTAGTGTATAAAGTGGAGGACAAGCGCCTCTATCCCTACACCTCCAACCCCCATGCCGCAGTGCTCATCAACCTCTTCCGTGAAATCGAGCCGCAGATCTGCCTCATGGGTGCCACATGCATCGGCCGCGACCTCGGCCCGCGTGTATCGTCCAGCCTCCACTCCGGTCTTACCGCCGACTGTACCTCGCTGGTGATCGGCGACCACACCGATCCCAAGACCGGCAAAGAATACAGCAACCTCCTCTATCAGATTCGTCCGGCCTTCGGCGGCAACATCGTGGCCACTATCGTCAACCCCGACTGCCGTCCGCAGATGGCCACCGTGCGCGAGGGTGTGATGAAGAAAGAGGTGTTCGACCCCGCACACAAGGGCGAGGTTGTGAAGCTCAAAGCCTCCAAGTATGTAAAGGACGAGGATTTCGTAGTCGAGATTATCGACCGCCACATCGAGAAGTCGAAAATCAACATCAAGAACGCCCCCATCATCGTGGCCGGCGGCTACGGTGTCGGCTCAAAAGAGGGCTTCGACATGCTTTTCGAGCTGGCCGACGTGCTCGGTGCAGAGGTAGGCGCCACCCGTGCCGCTGTCGATGCCGGTTTCGCCGAACATGCCCGCCAGGTGGGTCAGACCGGTGTCACCGTGCGTCCGAAACTCTATATCGCCTGCGGTATCTCGGGCCAGATTCAGCATATCGCCGGTATGCAGGACTCCTCGATTATAATCTCGGTAAACAACGACCCCAACGCCCCCATCAACACTATCGCCGACTATGTGATTACGGGCAACTATGAGGACGTTGTGCCCAAGCTCATCAAATACTACAAAAAGAACTCCAAATAAGATCCTCCAATGGCAAACTATTATACCGACAATCCGGCCCTGAAGCTGCATCTCAACCATCCGATGATGCAGAAAATCGTGGGTCTCAAAGAGCGTGACTACACCGACGCCGAGAAGTTCGACTACGCTCCGGTGGATTTCGCCGACGCGATGGACAACTATAACCGCGTGCTGGAAATCGTGGGTGAACTCTGCGGCACAACTATCGCCGACAATACCGAAGGCGTTGACCATGAAGGCCCGACAGTGGCCGATGGCCGTGTGACCTACGCTTCCGGCACTCAGCAGAACCTCGATGCCTGCCGCAAGGCCGGCCTTATGGGCATGGCCATGCCCCGCCGTTTCGGTGGCCTAAACTTCCCCATCACCCCCTACATCATGGCCGCCGATATCGTGAGCCGCGCCGACACCGGCTTCGAGAACCTCTGGGGACTTCAGGACTGCGCCGAGACCCTCTATGAGTTCGGTTCCGAGGAGCAGCGTGCCAAATACATCCCCCGTGTGTGCGAGGGCGAGACCATGTCGATGGACCTCACCGAGCCCGATGCCGGCTCCGACCTCCAGTCGGTGATGCTCAAGGCCACTGAGATGCCCGACGGCTCATGGGTGCTCAACGGCGTAAAGCGCTTCATTACCAACGGCGACGCCGACATCCATCTGGTGCTGGCCCGCTCCGAGGACGGCACAAAGGACGGCCGCGGCCTGTCGATGTTTATCTACGACAAGCGCCAGGGCGGTGTGAATGTGCGCCGCATCGAGAACAAGATGGGTATCAAGGGTTCTCCTACCTGCGAGCTCGTCTACAAAAACGCAAAAGCCGAACTTTGCGGTTCGCGCCGCATGGGTCTCATCAAGTATGTGATGGCTCTTATGAACGGTGCTCGCCTCGGCATCGCCGCCCAGAGTGTGGGTGTGAGCGAAATCGCATACCGCGAGGCTCTGGCCTATGCACGTGAGCGCAAGCAGTTCGGCAAGGCCATCATCGAGTTCCCCGCCGTGGCCGAGATGCTCTCTGTGATGAAAGCCAAACTCGATGCATCGCGCTGCCTCCTCTACGAGACCGCACGCTACGTTGACCTTTACAAGGTTTACGAAGATATCGCCCGCGAGCGTTCGCTTACAGCCGAAGAGCGCAAAGAGATGAAGGCTTACAACAAGCTCGCCGACGCCTGCACACCGCTGGCCAAGGGGCTTACTTCGGAATACTGCAACCAGAACGCCTACGACTGCATCCAGGTGCACGGCGGCTCAGGCTTCATGAAGGACTATGCCTGCGAGCGCGTTTACCGCGACGCACGTATCACCTCTATCTACGAGGGTACGACCCAGCTCCAGGTTGTTGCCGCAATCCGCCACGTCTTCACCGGCACATACATGCAGCTCATCGACCAGTATGCCGCAATGGAGGTTTCTGAGGAGCTTGCCGCCCAGAAAGAAATCCTCGTGGCAATGACAGCGCAGTACAAGGCTGCCGTTGAGAAGGTGCATACCATCAACGATGCCGCTTACTCCGACTTTATGGCACGCCGCCTTGTAGAGATGGCCGGCAACATCGTGATGGGTTACCTCCTGGTTACCGATGCCTCGCGCAATGCCGCCTCCGATGACAAGGAGATTGCCGCCGCTGCCGCCGACCTGGCACGCAGCGCCAAGGTTTACATAAACCTCGGACGCGCCGAGGTGGCCCGCAACGCCGAGTTCGTGGCCAATGTGCAGCCTGAGGATATGGCAGCCTACACTTACGCCTGATTTATCTGAATATTATACATAAAAAAGCGCCGTGTTGCCTGATAACAGGAGCACGGCGCTTGTCGTACGGCGGAATATGATTCTTTTTGCAATTATTTCGGCTGTGTGTTTGGATTATTGGTAACGAACGTGTATCTTTGTGGATATTATTGTTAAAATATACAGATATGAAGAATTTTACCCGTCTCGCATTCCTCGCAGGTTTTGTTCCGGTGTGCCTCTCGGCTGCGGCGCTCCCGTCCGGCATACAGATTTCGCCGGCTCCGGGCTCCACGCTTGAGCAGATATCGGAGTTTTCTGTTCTGTCGGGCTGGCTTGAAAAGAAGAATGGTGTGGACAATACCACGCTCCTTATCAACGGTAAAAGCTATGATGCCGCTATCGACCTGGTTAATTACGATGAACTCAAATTCACTCTCGAAACACCGGTCACTGCATCAGGCACATATTCGGTGATTGTTGCCGAGAATGTTTTCCTGATGGGATGGGAAGGCGACCCGAGTCCGGTAATCGAATTCTCCTATACCGTGGAGAATGATAACGGCGGCGGCGACGAGCCGGGTAAAGACGACATACAGAATGTAGTCCCCGAAGGCTATACATTCTCGCCGGCAGCCGGCAGTGAAGTGCCTGTGCTTACCTCTTTTTCCGTGACGACAGCCGACGATATGTTCCTCACCGCGGCATCACGCAAGTCGGTGATTTCAGTCAACGGCACGTGTGTGGATGTGCTGAGCTGCACATCCGGCGACCTCGGCACCACTCTTACATGGAATCTTGCCGAGCCGATAAACACCCCCGGATTCTATACAATCTATATCCCGGAAGGCACTTTTTACGGTTATAGCGAAACCGACAACAAGCCCTTCATTGTGACGGTGCAGGTTACCGGCGGCGAGCTCCCCGAGCCTGTTTATTTCGACGGAGAGGTGACTTCCGACCCCGCTCCCGGTTCGGTTGTAAGCAAGCTCGACAAAATAGCCGTGCAGTATCCGAAACTTACTTCGGCCTATGTAGGCCCGGAGATGGGCGGCATAGTGGTAAGCGGCAGCGACGGCGTTGTGGATATGCCATATACTCTCACACCCGATGAGGATGACTTCAACGAGGCTCATGTGGTATGGCTTGAATTTGCATCGCCGATAACCGACAGCGGCAAATACACTATCGCGTTCCCAGCCCGTTGTTTTGAAATTGCAAAATACCCCGACAACTGGTATAGCGCCCCGTTCACGCTTGAATTTACCGTATCTGACAATTCCGCGGTTGAAATCGTAGGGGCTGATGCTCCCGCGATGGAGGCGGCAGAATATTTCACTATCGGAGGCGCGCGCGTATCCATCCCGCTGTCAACCGGATTGTATCTGCGCCGCACAGGCAGCCGTGTGGAGAAAGTGATGATACGCTGATACACCCGGCTTGGTCGGAATGAAAATGAAGGTTGTGTCAAAATTGTTGAAAACAACCTTGCAGTAGGGATGCTCCGTGGGTCGTCCGGGCAATCGATTGATTTTCAGTTGTTTGTTCAGGTACTCCACGGAGCGTCCCTACTGCCTGATAGAATTTGACAAATTTGATAACGCCTCTTGGCTGTTTACCTGTAGTTTTGAGATTTCTTCATTGAGTTCGGCTCTGGTCGTTTTTGATTTATGGCTACTTTCATTTTATAAGTGTGTATGTGAGGCTATATGGTGTTTTAATGGGCTGTAAACCAAAGATTTATATGAAATGTAAAATTATGTTAACTAAGAAAATGGTTTTATTGCAGTAAATGGCCTCTTAATATATGGCAAAAATTAGCTGAAATACTATATTTTATAACATAATGCGCGTTAAAATGAAATTTAGCTACTTTTAAGTATAAAAAGTTGTTAAATGAATCGTAAATTGTGACTGAATCTATTGACGTGTCGTGGAAAATGAGTAAATTTGCTACGTGTTTTTCATGGTATTAGATTTAAGGTTAACTAAGATTGGTTGTCGGGAGACAATCAATTTTTTTTATTCTGTCATTTCCTGATGCCTCTTTCTATTGCAGTAGCTGTTTACACAAAGATGAAATTATTTTTGTGCGTGACGTTTATTTTGCATAATTTTGCATACTGAAAAACATTCACACAACCCCAATCATTTTTTACCTTTCATGAGCAGGATAAAAGAATTGTCGGCTGCATTGGCCAACGACAAGATTTTCGATGTATTCATCACTGTTGTTATTCTTGTCAACTCTTTTCTGATCGGTGTGCAGACCACCGTATATAACCATACGGTCGAGCTGATACAGCATGCCATTCTTTACATTTTCACATTTGAAATCGTGGTGCGCTTTATCGCCGCGAAAGACCTTAAGAGTTTCTTCACCGACGGATGGAACGTGTTTGATCTCATCCTGGTGCTCATCGGATGGATTCCGGCTTCGCTTTTCGACAGCGCCTCCACTCTGATGGCGTTGCGTGTGCTGCGCGTGTTCCGCATTCTGCGTCTGCTCCGCACTGCAAAGGAGATAAAGCTGATAGTGTCGGTGCTGATAAAGTCGATGAAGTCGATGGTCTACAACTGCATGCTGTTCATGATTTTCGTTTACCTTTATGCTGTCGCCGGTGTGTCGATGTTCCGTCTGCCCGACCCTGCGTCGCTGAGCGGCGAGAAGCTGCAGCAGTATGAGATGCTCATGGAGAAGGCCCCCCATTCGCCTGCCAATTCGCCGGACCCGTTTGGCTCGATAGGGGAGGGTATTTTCACCCTTTTCCGTGCGCTTACCGGCGAGGACTGGACCGACCTGCGATATAACCTCATCACCGCTTCTGAAATGAATGTGGTGCACATTAATCCCACGGTGATAACATGCTTCTTCGTGTCGTGGTTCTGCATCGCGGCCTTCCTGCTGCTCAACCTTGTGACCGGTGCGGTAATCAACAATTATCAGGTGGCCATACAGGAAGTGGAGGACCGCAAGCACCGGAAGACAAAAGCTACCGGAGCCGACGGCGAATGTGGCGACAGTGCTCCCGGCGACAGTGACACGCCCCTTGAGCCGGGTTATGCCCTGAATGCCGGGCGCACCGAGTGATATGGCGAAAACGCAAGTCAATTGCCGGCCGCAGGACTCATTCCTGCGGCCGGCAATTGACTTGTGCGGATATGAGTATAGTTGTGTGAAGTGTTTCCGACCGTTATATTCAGATTATATTCCGGAATGAGGGTGATGTTATTAAATATTTGATTGTGTGGAATATATGCTCCTGATGCGGCATGGGTGCGCTATATTGGCCGAGGGTGTCGGTGCTACTGACTGCTATTGAGCTACCTTTGTTGTGAAATCTTTAACCCAACTAACGACAAGACCATGAAGAAACTGTTACTTTCATTGGCAACAGCAACCGCAATAGTATCGCCGGTGTACGCCCAGCATTATGATATGACACAATGGGGTGCCGGAAGGGGATATACAGAAGCTCCCTATTTCAGGTATGAGGCCGAGCCCGGGCATTGCCAGAGTTACTCGGGGGTGTATCTGCCGCAGTCGGATGTGCAGACTGATCTTCAGAGCGAGGCCTCGAACCAGCAGGCAATCACGATAGGCAGCGGAGGATATGTGGAGTGGAAAAACGACAGTGGCGCGGCCGACGGTGTGACTCTCCGTTTCTCCGTGCCCTGGGGGCAGACCGCCCGAGTTGGTGTCTACGGTGCTGACGGGCAACTTTTAGGCACAATGGACCTCAATACCGACCATTCGTGGGAATTCTGCAACAAGATACAAGGCTCGCGCAGCTATAAGCCCGAAATATATTCGATACATGTGTATAACCCCGACGAGTTCGTGAGGATGCGTTTCGACGAAACGCACACGCTGCTGAGCCGTGAAATCCGCCGGGACGAGACATTCCGCATCGCCCATATTTCCGGCGCTCAGGTCACCGTTGATTTCCTTGAGATTGAGAAGGCGCACAAAGTGGAATTCCAGGAGGGATGGGTGCGCTGGAACCAGCAGATCGAGAGCGACCTGCAGTCGTTTATCGACAGCCACCAGGGGCAGACCATTTACATCGACCAGGAGTATGTGGGTGTGTGGGGCAAGCTTTCGCCCGGAAGCTGCATCCTCCAGGGGCGAGGCATATTCTACACCGAACTGCATTGGGAGCAGGACGGAGCCGGATTCAACGGCTTCAGCGGCCAGGTGAAGGATATGGCCCTGACATCATACCAGAACCAGCGTTACGATTCGCCCGACCACGGTCCCAACGGCTACGGCTCGCCCGGCAAGTGTTTCAACGGCTCCGCCGGGTATGTGGAGAATGTGCTGGTGGAGCATTTCGAGTGCGGCTGATGGCTTTCAGGGGCAAACGGCGCGCGGTTCAGGCACTGCCGCCGAGGGTATCGACTTTGAGAATATCTCTATCGTGCACTGCGCGTGTGTGGCCGGCGAGGTCGGAATGCATGGCGACTTCTGGGGCGTGGACGAAGGGGCGCTTCAC
This sequence comes from Muribaculaceae bacterium Isolate-013 (NCI), assembly GCA_004102785.1. GTDB lineage: Bacteria > Bacteroidota > Bacteroidia > Bacteroidales > Muribaculaceae > UBA7173. The sequence continues at coordinate 54,878 of SCEJ01000001.1, read as the reverse complement.
ATCGAGGCTTCCTCGCATTACTCCCTTGTCAACCCGTGTTTCAACGATTTTGATATATATGACTCGCGCGGCAACGCCGTTTTTATCGGAGCCAATCCCGGCAACAGCCACATCCTCGACAATGTGACGCTCTCAGGGATAAATATCCATGGTGTGAGGGACGAAAACTCATATGCGTTCTATTTCGAGAATCCAAAAGGCTCGGCTACAATCTCCGATATAACTGTTGACGATGTGGACGTGTCGCAGGTCACAAATGCCAACGGCGGCAATATGGATTCGTTCAGCGGCAACGAGTTCACGCTGACTACAACCGGGGTGGAAACCTCCAGACCCATCGAAATCGCCGGGGTGCTTCTGCGCCTCAACTGCATGGCTTTGAGCCGGAATTCGCGCGATGGTGTGACGGAAATCCGTGAGGGCGATAATGTCACTCTGTCGGTGCGTGTCGAGAACAATTCTGCCACACCGCTTCCGGCCGGCGACTACCCGGTGAGGGTCGCCTTCCGGTTTGCCGACGGCTCAACGGTTTACACCGGAAAGTACACCGACGGCCTCAACGCCAACAACGGGGTGATTCTTACCGCCGACTGGACGGCAAAGGCGGGCGGACATACGGTCACGGCTGTGCTTGACCCCTCGGGTTCGCTCGGCGCAATGGTGGCCGGTGACGGTTCAGCAACTGTTGAAAAGAGAATCAATGTGCAGTCGGGCACCCTGGAGAATCTGCCATATGAGCCGACCTCGGGTGTTGACTTCAAGGTGCTCGACCTGCGCTGGCGCCGCGAGGGGGTTGACGAGCCTGTCGGCAAGGGGCCTATAAATGTGGGTGACCGCATTTTATTCTCCGCGGCGATTGTAAAGCCGGCCAGGCTGCATGGCCGGCTCTGGCGGGCACACACAGCTTCATGGTGCATGTGAACGACGGAGATAAAAGAGGGGAGCGTGATAGCGCAAACAATACGGCGACTTTCACTCTCCCTGAAATACCTTATGCAGGACTTGCCATGAATGAGTATGTGGATGAGCCCGACAATCTCAACCGTGAGACTACATCACTACTCTTTGTCGACGGCGGTGCCGCGGCTCTATGCGACGGCAGATGGTACACAATCGACGGCATAGTGCTCGATGCGGAGCCGTCTCGGCCTGGAATCTATATCCGTAACGGGCTGAAAGTGGCCGTGCGCTGAGCCGACTCCTCCTATCGTGGCATATATCGGGAGAGAATTGCCAGCGAGAGGGCATAGTCGTGGTTGAGGCGAATGAATTCGCGCATGGCCTGGATGAAATATGCCGATTCCTGGAGATATTCGAGCAGTGAAAGCTCGCCGCCGTCAAGAGCCCGCCGGAGAAGCGCTATATTGTTCACCCCCTCTACTGCCGGGGCAAATGCCGCAATCTGTTCTTTGAATGATCTGGCACGGATGTATTCACTCCTCAGTTGCTGCATGGCTTCGGTGCGTAGAGCCTCGGCGGCGAATGAGGCCTCAAGCGCGCGTGCTTCAGAGGCGCGTCGGGTGGCTTTTACATTCCATGACGGCAGCGACAGCCCTATGGAGAAGCCATTGAAGTGGGTGTTCTCCTCGAATTCATGCATATAACCTATTTTGATACCGGGCCACAGAGAGGCCGAGGCGAGTTTTGCCGAGGCTTTCTGCAGCTCGGTCTCGTGTATGGCCAGGGCACGTTCCGGTGAATTGTCGTATGCGGCCAGGTATGAGTCAAGGGAGTCAAGGCCGGGGGCGGCATATTCTTCCAGGGCAGTCAGGCCGGCAGTCAGGTCTATGCCGGGAGCCATGGCTTTGATTTCCTCTTCGTATGCGGCTATAAGGTCTTCGTTCTGTTTATCCTCCATCATAGCCCTGATGGCCTCTATTCTGGCCTTGTTCACATCGATGATGGTTGCCTCGCCGTTGTCATAGGCCTGGCGGTAGTGGCGGTACATCTCGTCGAGCGAGTGCGCGATTTTATGGTTGAGCGAATGCGTTTTTTTCGCTTTCACATAGTTTATCAGCAGTTGGCGCACTTTCAGTTCGAGTTCGTTGCGCGCTGCCTGCTCCCTGAGTCCGGCGGCAGTGGTCATTGCTTCGGCCGCTTTCGAGCGGCGGCCGAACACGCCGGGCCATGGAATATCCTGGCTGACTGACACGCCCCATCTGTTGTCGCCGTGGTCGGCGCTGTTGTAGAGACGCTCGAACTCCACTTCCGGACCGGGAAGGGAATTTTCGGCCTTGAATTCCTCGATGGCCGCGGCCTCGGCTGCCCCGGCGCTTTTGAGCGCGGGGTTGCATTCCACGATGCGGCTTACTATGTTGTCAAACGGCGTGAGCGTGTCGGCATTGGCGTTTGTTGCCGTAAAGGCCGAAAGGAGCAATGCGATGGAGGATGATAATATGTTAATCTTCATTTTCGGAGAGTGTGGCGGTTTGCGGGTACTGGTATTTGTTTTTGCGGCGCTCGATGCGTCGGTAAAGCAGCGGCACCACGAATATGTTAAGAGCTGTGGAGGAGAACAGGCCGCCGAGAATCACCACTGCCAGCGGCGACTGGATTTCATTGCCGGGCACCGACGACCTCAGAGCGAGCGGAATCAGCGCCAGCGCCGAAGTGAGTGCGGTCATGATGATAGGGGTGAGACGGTCCGACGAGCCGGTGATAATCCGTTCGGCCAGAGGCATCCCCTCCCGGCACAGGGTGTTGTAGCGTGATATGAGCAGCATGCCATTGCGGGTGGAGATGCCCAGGAGCGATATGAAGCCGATTATGGCCGGAATATTGAGTTCGCTGCCGGTGAGCACGAGTATCAGCACTCCTCCAATCATCGCCAGCGGCATGTTTATCAGAATCACAAGCGACTGCCTGATGTTGCGGAACTGGGCATACAGCAGCATGAAAATCACCGCCAGAGCCAGAAGCGACGTTATTGCGAGGGTGCGTGATGCCGCCGACTCGCTTTCAAACTGTCCGCCGTAGGTTACGAAATACCCTTCGGGGAGGGTGAGCTGTGATTCAATCCGGGAGCGGATGTCGTTGACGGCGCCCCGCAGGTCGCGGCCGTCAACATTGGCTGAAATCACAAGGCGTCGGCTCACATTCTCACGGTTTATCGTGTTGGGGCCTGAGGCCGAGCTGATGACGGCCACGTTGCCAAGCGGAATCTTGCCGATTTTTGAGTCGATCGCCAGACGCGCTATGCGTTCGGCCGATGAATGTGACTCGTCGTCGAATTTCACCGTAAGGTCGTAGGGGAAGCCGTCGTCGTAAATCTGCGAAACTACCTGCCCGGCAAGAGCCACATCAACGAAGTCGCGGAAATCCTTCATCGTGATGCCATATCGCGCCAGCATGTCGCGGCGCGGCTTAATGTGCAGTTGCGGGCGCTCGATCTGCTGCTCTATGTTGACGTCGGTCACGCCTGGCACCTCTTTGATGATGCGCTGTATCTCGCGTCCCGAGGCGTAGAGCGCGTTGAGGTCGTCGCCAAAAAGTTTTATTGCAATCTGGGCTTCGGTGCCGGAGAGCATGGCATCGATGCGGTGCGAGATCGGCTGGCCGATTTCGATGTTGACCCCTGGAATCTGCGACAGGTTATGGCGTATCTCGCGCACCATCTCGTTGCGCGAGCGGCCGTCGAGCTTGTATGGCGCCTCGATTTCCGACACGTTCACCCCGAGGGAGTGTTCGTCAAGCTCGGCGCGTCCGGTTTTTCGGGCCACGGTCTGTATCTCGGGAGTCTTGAGTATGAGCTCTTCGGCCAGGCGCCCCACGCGGTCGCTCTCGTCGAGTGATATGCCGGGGAGCGTGGATACGTTGATAGTGAGCGAGCCCTCGTTGAATGGCGGGAGGAAACCGCGGCCGAGGGTGAAGAACAGGGCGCAGCTTACGAGAAACAGGAGGGTGGTGGCGCCGAGCACCATGCGTGCGTGGCCGAGACTCCATGTAAGTGCGCGGGTATAGGCCGCCTTGAGTCTGCGGGCCACCCATGGCTCGCGGTCGAGGGCGCCGAGCGCTTTACGGCTGCCGAGCAGGAAGGAGCACAGCACAGGCGTAAGTGTGAGCGCAACGATAGTGGAGGCTGCCAGGGCCACGATAAACGCCACCCCCAGCGGGATGAGCATTCTACCCTCCATACCTGAAAGGAAGAACAGGGGCATGAAGCTGGCTACGATAATCAGCGAGGAGTTGAAGATGGGCGTGCGCACCTCGCGCGAGGCTTCATATACCACTTTGACCGTCGGCTTTCGCTCGTCGGGCGGAAGCTCCCGGTTGTGGCGCAGACGTTTGTACACATTTTCCACATCGACTATGGCGTCGTCGACCAGAGAGCCTATGGCGATGGCTATGCCGCCGAGGCTCATGGTGTTGATGCTGACACCCATGAAGTGCAGTATAATGATGGAGATGAGTATCGACATCGGTAGCGCCACCAGCGAAATCAGGGTGGTGCGCAGGTTCATAAGGAAGAAGAACAGCACTATGATGACCATGGCGGCTCCCTCCAGCAGCGATTCCTGGAGGTTGGTGATAGAGTTGGAGATAAACTCCGACTGTGTGAAAATGTCGGTGTGCAGCTCCACTCCGGCTCCCAGTCCAGGCTGCAGGGCGGCGAGCTCCTTCCTGATGTTTTCGGTGATGTTTATTGTGCCTGTGGCAGGCTGTTTTGTCACTGTGAGCAGTACGGCGGGATGTGTCTCAACCGATGCCACTCCCAGGCGCGGCGATTTCGAGCCTTCCTGCACTGTGGCTATATCGGCCACGGTCACCACGCCGGAGGCATCGGAGCGCACCACAGCGCTGGCTATCTCGTCAGGGTCGGAAGTGTTGTTTTCCCCTTTGATGATGTATTCGTTGCCGTACTGGTAAAGCACTCCGCCGGCGGCATTGTCGTTGACCGATTCAAGTGCCTCGGTGACCTCCCGGAGTGTTATGCCGTGAAACTTCATTCTGTCGGGAGAAAGGAGCACCTGCATCTCGCGCTCCTCTCCGCCGATTACCGACACCGACGAGACTCCGGCCACTGAAAGGAGCCGCGGGCGGATAACCCGGTCGGCCATGGTGCGCAGCCGGCGCATGGGGATGGAGTCGGAAGTGAGGCCGATAATCATTATCTCGCCGAGAATCGACGATTGCGGCCCCAGTGCCGGCGGATTTACGCCCGGAGGGAGCTCCTGCTCCACTGCCACAAGCTTCTCCGAAACGGTCTGGCGGGCACGGTACACATCTGTGTCCCAGTCGAATTCCGACCATACAACCGAGAATCCGGGCGCCGAGGTGGAGCGCACGCGGCGCACACCCGTGGAGCCGTTGAGCGCCGTTTCTATCGGGAAGGTCACAAGTTTCTCCACCTCCTCGGGCGCAAGGCCCGGAGCCTCGGTCATCACCACTACGGTGGGGGCGTTGAGGTCGGGGAATATGTCGACCTCCGTGCGCAGCAGCGCAATGCATCCGCCGGCCATAATCATGGCCGAGAGCAGCAGCACCACAATGCGGTTATAAAGTGAGAATCGGATTATTCTGTCGAGCATTTCAGTTCAAGTTTATTCATTACAAACCGTAAGAATGAAATATTCTTACGTGCTTTCAGTGTTTGTGGCCTTCGGGCACTACGCCTGAGGTTTCGGCAAGGCGCACGAATGTGGTGCCTTCGGTCACTACTTCATCGCCCGGTTTCAGTCCGCTTTTGATTTCGATGTTCATGCCGTCGGACTCGCCTGTCTGCACCGGCTGCTTGCGGTATGCACCGGGGTGCTCGCGCAGATATACGAACTTCTGCCCCTGCTGCTCGGCGATTGCCTCGACCGGAACGGAGATGATGTCGGTACGGGTGGCGCCTTTGAGATATACGGTGCAGTATGTGCCGCTGATGAGGTCGCCGTTGTTTTTCATCGCGAAATATACGGGGATGTATCCCGCCGAGGCGCCTGAAGAGGAGGGGGTGCCGGTTAGGCGGCCGCCGAAGTCGGAAACCGGTCGGGTCTCGGACGAGTAGGCTGTGGTGAAAGATGCGTCGGATATGGAGGCGATGAAGTGGGCATGGCGCTCGGGCACATCGGCGCGCAGGCTTAGGCTGTTGTTGGCTGAAATGTAGGCTATGGGCTGGCCTGCACCCACATACTGCCCTTCGGCGGCGATGATTGAGGTGATAGTGCCTGAGGTCTGCGCGTTGGCTGAGCTGGCTGCCATGGCTCCGGCCGCCGATGCTGCTGCCTTAGCCTCGTCAAAACGTGCTTTGGCGGCGTTATAGTCGCGGCGGCTTACGATTCCCTCTTCAGCCAGTGGGGTTACGCGGTCGAGTTCGCGCTTTGCAGCCTCAAGGGCTGTGCGCGCTTCTGCTGAGGCATAGCCATCGGACATCCCGCTTGCCGATATGGTTGCTATGCGGCGCCCGGCTCCGACATGCGTTCCCTGCGATATGCCGGGGGCGAAATGCACAATGCCTGAGGTGCGTGCCGTCACGGTTGATTCGTCGGACGGCAGGGGTATAATCTCGCCTGAGACCTCCAGCACCGATGAGAATTCACCGGGGCTGACTGTTGTGGTTTTCACGCCGAGGGTTGCGGCGCGTTCCTCCTCGAGTGATATTTCGCCGCTGTGTGCCCGGGCATCGTGTCCGTCGGCCGCTTCCGTCTCGTGCGAGTGGTCGTGCTTTAATTCATTATGTTCGTGCTTGCAGCCGCAAAGGGCTGACAGGCAGATGGCTGTTATGGCTGTGATATGCAGGATGCCTTTTTTCATCGTGGATGCGTATTGTTTTCCTTGCAAAGTTACGAAATCGGTGTATTACTACCATATGTCGCCTGATGTTTGCAACTGTGTTGCATATCGGTTGGAACGCAGTACGCGCCGCCATCCTCTGCCAGGAATGGCGGCGCGTACAATATGATGCTTTTTCAGCAGGGGTTATCGTCCGGAGTCGGCGATAAGCTCTGTGATGCGCTTGTTGTAGAGGTTTTCGGAGATGAGGTCCTCAATTGTCAGGTGCATGCGGTAGCGCCAGTAGTGGGGGCATACGGCAGGATCGTTGATCTGCTCCTTGTAAGGATTCTCGCGGCGCAGGCGGCTGTCAATCGAGAGCCAGTCCTGGAGCGGAAGGATGCAGAGCATGGCGGGCGAATGCAGGTGCTGGTCCACTATTTTCTCGCATATCCACGGTTCGGCAAAGAATGGAGCCTGACCACCCTCGTGGAGCATGTTGTTGTAGAAGTGCTGTGTCTTCTCACGGTCGGCTTCCCACCACTGGCGTATGCCGCCCATGTCGTGGGACGAGGTTGTGCACACGGTGTAGTAGGGATAGTGGGCCGGATTGCCGAATTCCTCGCGCGGATTCTTGGGCATACGCTGTATGTCGAGAGTGAGGATTTCAAGCGCGTTCATCACGGCGGGCACGCAGTCAGGAATCATGCCGAGGTCCTCGGCGCATGTGAGCATGGATGTGGCGTCGATAATCGGGGGGAGCTTCCACATGGCCTTGCCATACCAGAAGTCGTTATGACGGTGGTAGTAGAAATCGTTGTAGAGACGGTCGAAGCACCAGCGCTCATAGTCGGTCAGCGCGCGGTATGTGTAGGTGTACTGTGCGGAGATGCGCGGGTGGTATTTCCCTTTCTCGTAGGGGTCCTCGATAAAGAGCACCTGGTCAATAAGTCCCATCAGGGCGTTGCAGAAGCGCTCGTTCTTTTCGTCCTTGGGCTGTGATGCGAAATAGTCGGCCACTTTCCGCTGGGTGTTGAACTGAGGCTTGAGGCGGTAGCGTCCGTAGCCTGCGTCGTCAAGGAAAAGCTCGCGGGCCTCGTCGGTGTATTCGCCGAAGAAGTCGCGCAGGAAGTAGTCCATTATATATGGAGTGGTCTGCAGGTCGACATCGAGCCAGAAATCATAATTGGAGCGGAGTTCCTCGGGAGTGAAGGGGAGGGCGGGGTTGAACACACCCAGCAGGCCGTGGAGCTGTTCCATCGGAATCTGCCATATGCGGAAGAATCCGAGCACGTGGTCGATACGGTACACATCGAAGTACTCGGCCATCTTGCGGAAGCGGGCTTTCCACCAGTCGAAGTTGTCGCGGCCCATCTCCTCCCAGTTGTAGGTGGGGAGTCCCCAGTTCTGTCCGAGAACGGAGAAGTCATCCGGCGGAGCGCCGGCCTGGGAGTTGAGGTTGAAGAGGCGGGGGTAGATCCATGCGTCGACGCTCATGCGCGAGATGCCGATAGGTATGTCGCCCTTGATAGCCACTTTGAGCGAGTGGCAGTAGTCGCGCACGTGGCGCATCTGCCGGTCGAGATGCATCTGTATCCAGCAGTGGTAGTTTACCTCGTTCTGATGCTCTTTTACAAAAGCTTCGAGTTTTTCGGGGGTGTATTCGGCCATGTCGCCCCATGCGGCGAAGTCGGCCGAGCCATTGGCATCGCGGAGCACGCAATATGCCGCATAGGGTATGAGCCAGGAGCGGTTGGAGTCGACGAATGTCTTGAAATCTTTCGATTTCACTGCCTTGGCGCCATCCTGGGCGAAGAGTTCGCGGGTATATGCGTTTTTGGCGTTGTTGACTTTCTCGTAATCCACATCCTCCAGAGCGTTGAGCTCTCGGGCTATGGCGTCGTAGTAGGCCTGGCGCTCGGCATCCTTGAGGCATCCCACCTCGCTAAGGCGCAGGTACATGGGGTGCAGAGCGAAGGTAGAGTTGGCGTTGTAGGGGTAGGAGTCGGTCCAGGTGTGGGTCATTGTGGTGTCGTTGACCGGGAGCACCTGGATGAATTTCTGGCCTGTGGAGGCCGCCCAGTCGGCCATTTTCATCAGGTCGAAGAATTCGCCTACGCCGAAATCATCCTCGGAGCGGAGAGAGAATACGGGGATGGCCACGCCGGCGCCGCGCCAGGGTGCTTTAGGGTTGACAAAGCGCATCCCGGCCACAATCATGCATTCGCCTTTGGTGGCCGGCACGTGGTCGAAATGCCTGTTGGAGCCTCCCTCCCATATTGTTTCCGCTGGAGTGAAGTCCGGCTGTGAGAGGCGCTCGGCATCGGCTTTCTTCATAACGAGGAACTTGAACTCGAACTCGTCGGGGAGCCCCTGGAGGGGCACAGCGGCCTGCCATGTGGGATAGAAAGCGTCGCTCATCACGATGGCTTTTGCCGGATTCCAGTTGCCCAGCACATCGCAGCCGCCGCATATGGTCAGAACCTCGTCGGAGGCCACCATCGGGGCGTCGCAGCTTATGAGCATTTCGCCGTTGCGCACTTCGGCGGGAAGCGCGCGGCTGTGGCGTTTGCATACGCAGTCGGTGAACACTACGGAGTAGTAGGGCTTGTCCCAGGGCTGGTCCTGCCAGCGGTCGAATATTTCAAACGACTTTACGCCGGGAGCTGTGCGCAGGTGATGTCCGTCGCCCCATTCGTTTTTCTCGCTTCCGTTTTCGTGACGGATGAAGTAGCGGTATGTAAAATCCTTTGTATCATCAGGAAGCTCAATCCGGGCTTTCCATGTCTGCTCACCGAAGAGGTCGAGCTTCAGGGCTTTTGTGCGGTCGCCGCAACCCAGGGCAGGGATGTCGCCGGTTACCCATACGGATTCGCCCCAGTTGGTGCGGTAGTCTACGTTGAGTTGAAGATTCATAAAGCGCTTGTAATCTGTTACTCGTTATATTATTTAGATGTTTTTACTGAAGAATCGCAAATCTGTGTTTGTGTTTCGCATGGATATGGAATAGAATTCCTAAATCTCCGCTAAATTACAATATTTATTTCAGCCCTGCAACAATATATGTTTTAAAGCAAAAAAATAGAAGCGGTGGGGTTGGCGGGACCGGTGGGACTTGTAGGACCGGTAGGACAGGGCATAAAGCTCCTACAAGTCCTACAAGTCCCACCGGTCCCGCCGGCTCGTATTCAGCTTCCCCGGGGTCAGAGAAGTTTGATTGAGATGTAGCGTTTGGGGTTGCGCTTTACGTCGATGAGCAGTGAGTCAAGCGAGGCTGCCGCGGCGTTGAGGTTGTTGTAGAGGGCGCGGTCGTGTGTGAGGGCGCCCAGGGTGGAGTTGGGGTCGGAAAGCTCGGCCGAGAGGGTGCGCAGATTGGCCGAGAGTGCCACCATATTGTTCATCACGGAGTCGAGCGGCAGTTCGTTGAGGCGTCCTGAGAATGTAGCCAGGTCGGAGCTTACGGTGTTGAGGTTGGTGGTGATGCCGTTTACATTCTTCATCACCGGCGGAAGCGCGCCCACGGTGGTGTTGAGCTGGCGCATGGTCTGCTCTATGCTGAGAGTGATCTGGTCAAGACGCTGTACAGAGGAGTGTATTGCCGGGTCGCCCATCACGGTGTTGAGATTGGTCAGAAGGGTATCCACCTGGTTCATAATCCTGTCGACCGAGGGGAGCAGCTTCTCGGAAACATCCCCCATAAGTCCGGCAGAGGTAAGCCCTTCAAGAGAGCTTCCGCGCGGCACGTACTCCTTGGCGTCGGTGAAGTGCAGCACTACCGATGCGGTGCCGAGCAAATCCTGTTCGATTACTGCTTTTGAGCCGGCCGGCACCTGAAGCGCTTTGTCGAGTGAGAACGCCACCTTGACATGGCCGGGGTTGTCGTATTCATATTCGATGGAGCTTACCTGACCTACTTTCAGGCCGTTGATGGTTACCGGAGCGGATACCTGCAGACCGGCCACGTTGGTGTAGGACGCGGTGTAGGCGTTTGACGGCTTGAATACGTTTACTCCTTTAAGGAATTCTACACCGAAATAGAGAACGCCGAGCGCTATCAGTACGCACAATCCGATTATTATCTCCTTTTTTCCTTTCATTATAGCGGGGTGTTTTTTTGTTTTCTGAGTTTATGGTTGCAGAGGCGGCTTTTATTTGTCGTGGGTGTTGAGCATACCGGTGCGTTTTCCGTCGACGATTATCACCACGAAGGCGTCGGGAAAATCCTTCTGTGCCTTTTCAAGTGCCTTGCGGGCTTTCTTGGGTGAGGAGTATGGTCCGACGGTGTATTTGTAGAGGCCGTTGTCAAGGTAATATTCAACGTCGGAGTATCCTTTCAGCTCGGGCGAGCGTCGTGAATATGGCTTTGAGCTTGCGGCAATCTGCACGCGGTAGTATGGCTTCCGGTAGGAGCCTTCACCCTCGGGAATGGCCTTGAGGCGGTCCTTGGCCGGGGGTGGAGGAGCTGACGGGACGGAGCCGGCGGCGGAGGAAATGCCTTTGCCTCCTTTGCGTGTGGCCACGTTGTGTCCGGTAATATCCTTGCCATAGGTGTTTACATAGCTGCAGAATGCGTTGTAGATGGCAGTTGCCATCTGCTGCTGCCCCTTGTCGGTCTTGAGGAATTTCTCTACTTCGGGGTTGCAGATGAAGTCAAGTTCTACCAGCACTGCCGGCATGGAGGTGGCCCACAGCACCCAGAATCCTGCCTGCCGCACTCCGCGGGGCTGCCGTCCGGCGGTGTTGACCAGTTCGTTGTGCACGGCGTCGGCAAATTCGATGCTCTGGTCCAGGCGCTTGTTCTGGAAGAGCTCAAAAGCGATGTCGCTCTCCTGCGAGTCGGGGTCGAAGTTGCTGTAACGGGTTGTATGGTCATCCTCGAGCTCCATCACGGAGTTCTCGCGTTTTGCCACGTTGAGATTTTCGGCGGTTTTATGAAGTCCGAGGGTATATACCTGACATCCCTCCACTGTGTTGCGGTTCTTGGAGGTCTTTGCCACGGAGTTGATATGTACGGAGATGAAGAGGTCGGAGCCGGCGTCGTTGGCAATTTGGGCGCGCCCCTGGAGCGTGACGAAGTAATCGCCGTCGCGGGTATATACCACTTTGACGTCATCGCTCAGATCCTTTTCGATCATCTCGCCGAGTTTTTTCACTACGGCGAGGGTGATTGTCTTCTCGTTTGATGATACGCCTGTGGCGCCGGTGTCGTGGCCTCCGTGGCCTGCGTCGAGGGTCACTGTGAATTTGCGCCTGGCGGCTTCGTCTTTTGCCGCTCCAAAGGCTCCGGCCGTTGCAAATGTCAGTAACAGACAGGCAAGAACCGGTGCGGTCCATGCCTCAAACAGATGGTATATTTTGTGGAAACCTTTCACATTAAGCACAAAAACAGGCACAAATTTACAAAATTACGGTTGTATCGCATCCGGTTTCGGGAGAAATTTAACTAAAAGAATGAATTTTCGCTCCATTTCGGCCAATTAAAATCCCGGTCACGTCTCCGTGGTGGAGTGGCGTGACCGGGGTGATTGATGTAAATCGGGAGTATCTCTCGGGCCGGGGCCTATGGAGCGGATACTGCTGCGGATTGTCAGCGGATGATGACTTTTGTCACTTTGGAACCCTGGCGGCGGATGTAAATGCCGGTGGCGGGGGTCTCTACTTTCACGCCCTGGAGGTTGAAGTATTCAACAGGGGCGTTGTCGGTCTCTACCATGTCGATGGCAACCTGGGTCATGTCGATTTCAAGGCCGGTCCATCCCTGTGCGGCACCGGGGAATGTGATTTCCTCCGATTTCTGTCCGTCGGTGAGGGTGATGGTGGCTTTTACCCAGAGCCCGTTAACTGCGTTGGGCTTGAGGCCTTCGAGCTGGAGTGTGCCGGTGAGTTCGGTGGTCTCGGTTATTTCGGCAAGAGTCACATCTTCAGCACCGCCAAAGGCGTTGGTTACGCATTTGATGCTGAGCGACTGGAAGAAGGTGTCGTTTGAAAGCACCACCTCATAGCGGAGTGTGCCTGAGTTTTCGCCGGTTTTCACGGGATCCATGGCGGCCACGGTGATTTCGGGCATCACGGGTTTGTCGGGATCGGCGAATTCGGAGGTGTTGATGAAGAGGCCGGTCCATCCCTGGGCTTCGCCTGGATACTGCACGGTTTCAGTCTTCTCAGTGCCGACGATACCTTCGGCCTTGAGCCAGAGCTCGCTCTTTGTGCCTTCGTTGAGGTCGGAGAGCTGGAGTGTGCCGGTAAGGTCGGTGGTGTTCATCTCGCCGACGAGCTTGTCGCCGGTGGTCAAGCAGAATACGTGATAGGTCACGCCTTCAAGTTCGGGTTTGTCGGTAGTGATGGTGAAGGGGAGCTCGCCGGTGGTCGCGCTCAGAGCCTTGGGTTCGCCGGCTGTGATGGTGAGGACGGGGAGCACTACGGAGGGATCGGAAAGTTTGTGGAAAGTCACGGCAACGTCGTTGGGGTCGGTGTTGATGGTTTTCTCGTTACCATCATTGTCGGTGTAAGTCACCTGGCCTTTGAACCAGTAGGTCTGGTCGCCGCCGGTCACGTCCACCTCGATGGAGCCTTCTTTTGTTGTTGATTCCCCTTTGAGGAGATTGCCGGGAGCGTCAAGCCATACGCGGTAGGCTGAAACCTGAGATTCCTCGATGTTGGCCAGCTTGATGTTGTAGTTGAAGTATGCGCTGGCTATGCCGTCGGTTACGGTATAGGTGAGTTTCGCGGCGGGGTCGGGCGACACGGGGGCGTTATCGTCCTTGTAGAAATATACGTTGGCGAGGTAACCGTTGCTGCCGCCGCCGAGGTCATATTTGATCTGGAAAATGTCGGCGAAGTTTACTCCGGGGAATTCTGTAAGAGCCACATCGTAGCTGTTCCATTCGTTCTGTTTTACTTCGGGTGCCGACCACACTTTTTCAGCTCCCGGGCTTATCGGGGTGAAGCCGAAGGCGGAGCCGTCGGGTGTCCAGTAGTCAACGTGCATGTGGGTGCATTCCGACACGTCGATGTGGCTTGCAAGCTCCCATCCGAGGTAGTTGAAGTTTTTGAGCAGGGCTACAGGCGCGCCTGCGATGTCCATGGCCTCGTAGATGGTGCTCTGGCCCCATCCGCCGATGCTGAATGCGGTTGCCGGGGTGTATGCTCCGCTGAGCAGCGACACAACGTCACCGGCCGCGAGTGTGGGAGTCGGCACACTCTCCGGAGCCGGAATCACCACGGGTGTCGGGGGAACATAGCTCTCGTTTATATCGCTGTAATACACATTGCTGACGTAGAGCTTTGCACCTGCGGCGTTGTCGGCCACGATGGAGAAGGGGAAACCTACGTCATTTGAGCCGACGGAAGCCATCTTTTCGGCCAGCTCGGGGAAGCGGGTTGCAATCACCACCTCTTCGGTATTCCATTTGCCGGTGTTTTCGGCGGTAACGGTTACGGGATAGTCGTAGTCGCCGTTGAGGGCTATGCGGATATTATAGGTAGCGGTGCCCTCGGCATACCAGTCGAAGTGGAGTGTGGCGGTGCTGAGCGGTCCCATTACGTCGGCGGCTTTGCCCGATTTGGTCATGAAGCCCATCGAGCCTGCGGCGCCACCGTCGGCGGTGTTGAAGAGGAACACCTGGCCGTCGCCTGCCGGGTTGGCTGCATCGGGAGTCCATGCGGCGTTCCACCAGTGGTTGTATTCAAGGTCGGGGTTCAGCGCTCCGTTGTTGTAGACGCTGAAGTCGGCGGCGGCACCAGTGGCCGTACCCGTCAACATCAAAGTAAATGCCAGTAAAGATTGTGAAATCGTTTTCATGTTAAGGTTTTATAGGGTAGTGTAATAATAAGTTGCCAAGGAAATTTATTAAAATGGGGGGAGCATACTGCCACATCATCTTTTAATGCCAATAGTTTTTTTTATGCCAACAGGTGATGAGGTGCAGCTATTATCATCTGCAAAGGTAGTGCTAAATATGGTCACGTACAATTTGTAGAGGTATGTTCTACAACATATTTTCCGGGCGCCTGCGGCAATCGGCTTGTGTCGGTCAGGCTGTTTTTCTGATTTTTTTCCTGATTGTGGCCCGGATTGCAAGGATTATGCCCTGGAAAAGATAGATGAACAGCAGGAAAGCGCCGGTTATGGCCGACAGGACTCCGAATATGGCCGCGTGGGGGGTGTCGGAAAGTTCCGCTACTGCTGCCAGTGGGTCGGAATCGTTGTATTTGCCGCTTACAAGGGAGCTTACGGTCGCTTTCCCTTTTATGCGGCCGTTATCAAGTAACACGAGCGACATCACTCCGCGCGACAGCTCTTTCAGCGCCGTATCCTCTACGCTGTAACATGTATATGAAGCCATGGAAAAGTCTTTCCACATCTCAATTCCTTTTTCTGACGCCCCGATGAGGGCGACCATGGATATTCCTGCCGAATCGGCTTTTTCGTAGAGGTCGTTTATATAATAGGTGTAGGATATATCGGCGCGTCGCAGTTCGGGTATTACCAGAAGCAGTTCCTTGCCTTCGTCGGTGATTGCCTCGCCGGTCACTTCATCGTCACCGTCGTAGATGGCGAAGATACCCGGATTACTGTTTTTTGTTGCCGGGGCTTCCTTCCGTTCCACGAAAATCCATGTGGAGTCGTCAGGAAGGTCATCTGCCGCGAATTCACGGTGCTCTCCGTCTTTCTCGTAGATGAATGTAGGCATGGCATCGTCGTCATTATTGCCGGCGTCAGCCACAAGACTGCTGCCGGGGGGGTACGGCCTGAAATCAAGCATGGGCTGAATGTTGTAGCCATATAGACCGATGATAATCATGTATAGCGTCACAGTGGCACCAACAAGCCATTGTATGGCAGGTTTGTAAAGCCCGGTTTTCACGCGCGGGCTGTAAATGATGAGAAATACAAGTGCCGACGTCAGCACGATGTTCTTCAGGAATGTAGCGGTGTTTGAAATCACCCAGAAATCGCCGAAACATCCGCAGTCGGCCACCGGACTGGCTATGGCTATGTAGGCTGTGAGCGGCAACATCACGGCCATTGATGCCATGAGGGCCCATGGCGCCACTCTTTTGTAGCATCCGCACATCAGCAGAAAACCGAACACCGCCTCATAGGCCGACACGGCCATGGCCACCATCAGCACCAGGGAGCGTGGCTGGGTCATGCCCCAGGCGGCAAGGTATTCCTCCAGTTTGAATACGAACCCCCAGAGGTCGATAGCCTTGACTATGCCGGAGAAAACGAATAGCGCGCCCACAAGGATGCGAAGTGCCCACACGGTGGCTTTCAGCCACGGTTTCAGTGGCATAATAGGCTTCTTTTTGCCGGTGTCAGGTGTCTGTACTGCTGTTGTGTCGGCTGAATGTTTCACAGTGGTTTTTCGGTGAGTTTTATTATGCCGAAAATGGCGTAGTTTATCATGTCGCGGTAGTTGGCCTCCACCCCTTCCGATATTTCAGTGGAGCCGTCGTGGTCTTCGATTTCCTTGGTGCGCATGATTTTCATCAGTATGAGGTCGGTGTATGAGCTCACGCGCATACGGCGCCATGCCTCGTCGTAGTCGTGGTTCTTGTCGAGCATCAGCGAGCGGGTCACGGCCATCTCGCCGTCATACAGTTCCAGTGCTTTGGCCGGGGAGAGGTCTTTGCCGGAAGAGAATCCCAAAGAGCATTGTATAAGGGCTATTATGCCGTAGTTTACGATGGCGGTGAAACCGTCGAGAATCCCCTCGTCGGCCACGCGCTGCTGTTTCTTTGTCTCAAGCGAGCGTATGCGGTCGGCCTTTATCAGAATCTGGTCGGTTACGGATTCGGGGCGCATAAGGCGCCATGCTGCACCGTAGTCGCGCAATTTGGTCTCGAAAATGCCGCGGCACAGAGCGGCTGCCGCGTCGAACTGTTTTTCGGTGTTTGTGGCGGAGGTATTCATTTTCCGGCTATTGCTGTCAGGTGTGGGTTTGGAAGGATATGGTTGGAGAATGCGCGGGCGAGGTCGGCGGCGGTCACACGGCGTGCTGTTTCCTGAAGCCGGAGGTAGCTGCCGGTGCTTTGGCCGAGTTCCTGCTGGCTTATCATGTAGTCGCAGATTGAGAAGGGGGAGTCGAGCACCCCGGCGAGCGCCGAGAGTATCAGGCGGCGCACTCCGGTGAGTTCCTCGTCGGAGAGCGGTTCGGAGGCCATGCGGCCGCATTCGGAGTTGATTTCGGAGAGCACGCCGTCAACGAATCCGTTGTCGGTCTGGCAGCTAATCACCAGGAAGGAGCCTTCGCCCGGGAGTGTGGCCAGTTGTGCGCTGATGCCGTAGGTGTATCCCTTGTCCTCGCGGATGTTCTGCATCAGCCGCGAGCCGAAGTGGCCTCCGAAAGCCACGGATGCCAGCCGCAGAGTCTCGTAGTCGGGATTGTCGCGGCCGATGGTGGGAATGGCTATTTTTATGGCGCTCTGGAGCGAGTCGTCGACAGTGAGCCGGCGGAAGTTGCCCTCGGGGTTGAACTGCGGAGCCACGCTGTGTATCTCCACCGGGTTTCCGACCGGCTCGAATGTCATCGCTTCAAGCCGGCGTGTGACTTCGGCCACAAGCTCAGGTGTCAGCCTCCCTGCAAGATACGCTCTCGGAGGGGTGGCTTTCAGGTGCCGGCGGTAGTGGTCGCGTACCATCTCCGGTGTCACTCCCATGAAATCGCGGTCGGTCGACCGGTGGGCTTTCGGCGCGTCGGCACCGTATGTCATGGGGAGGAAGATGTCCTGCACCTTGGAGGTGATTTTCTCGCGGCTGGTGCGGCATTGCGCGGCAAGTTTGTCGCGTCGGGCAGTGACGGCCTCGTCAGGGAATACTGGCGAGGAGAGTACTTCGGTGAATATGTCAAGCACCTCGCCGGGTCTTGCCGTCAGTCCGAAGAGAGTGGCTCCGAAATAGTGGGCCGATGATTCGTAGCGCGTCCATGCTCCGTTGTATTCAAGTATCTCGGCTATTTCCGCTCCGTTGTGGCGGTCTGTGCCTTCGTTGATTACGGCTGCCATAACCTGCGGCACCTCCTGGCAGGGTGTGTCGAGGTTGCCGCCGTCCCATCGGAGCGTAAGGCGGTAGACCGGCTGAGCGCCGTTGTCGAGTGTCGTCAGCCTTATACCGTTTGAGAGCACTGTGTGATTGCTTCCCGGGAGTGTGAGGCCGGAGAACTCGTGAACATCGGGAGGTGATGTGCGGTCGGGCGTGGTGGCTGTTGTTGTTTCAGATTGCATGTGATTCGAGGTATTTCCTGGCGGCTTCAAGGTCGGCCGGGGTGTCGATGCCTATTGTCGGGGAGTCGTTTAACGCCACCTTTATGCGGTATCCGTTCTCAAGCCAGCGCAGTTGTTCGAGGCTTTCGGCGAGTTCGAGAGGCGACTGCGGCAGGGTGGTGATTTCGGCCAGAGTGTCGGCCCGGTAGGCGTACAGTCCGATATGGGTGTAATACTGTGTGGCGGCGGGCCATCCGGTACGTTCTCCCGAACGGATATATGGTATCACAGAGCGGCTGAACAGCAGTGCGTTTCCGTCGCGTCCTATGGTCACTTTGGGAGTGTTGGGGTTCTCGAGCTCGTCGTACGTACGTTCTTTTGCGAAGGGCCGGGCCAGGGTGGCTATGCGTGTAGAGGGGGTGCCGAAGCACTCCATCACGGCGCGTATCTGCTCCGGAGCGATGAAAGGTTCGTCGCCCTGTATGTTTATCACCACATCGGCTTTTGAGCCGAGATTGCGGTAAGCCTCCAGGCAGCGGTCGGTGCCCGACCGATGTTCGGCCGAGGTCATCAATGCCTTGCCTCCGAAAGCCTCTACGGCGAGGCGTATGCGGTCGTCGTCGGTGGCTACTGCCACATTCTCTCCGAGCACGGAAGCCACACGCCGGTAGACGCGTTCAATCACTGTGCATCCGCCGAGTTCGGCCAGCGGTTTGCCGGGGAAACGGGTGGAGGCGTAGCGCGCAGGTATAATGCCTATGAAAGTTGTGGCGCCCATATTATCCGATTCCTTTGGCGTTGTTGAGTATGCGGATATATTCTTCGGCCACGGCCTCCGGTGCATCGGCGCAGGCTATCGTCTGCGATACGGCTACCCCGGCGGCGCCGGCATCGACAAGGGAGGGGAGGGTGGACGGCGCGAACTCGCCCGAAGCCACGATATGCACGCCGGGGAGTTCCGCCGATATCCGGGCGGCTATTCCGGCGAATGCCGCCACCGCGTCAGGATTGTCCTCAACGTGGAGCGAGATATAGTCGATATCAAGTTTTTTCAAAGCGAGGGCATCGGCCTCGGTGGCGCATCCCACACCGATTACGGCATGGGCGCCGAGCCGTTCGCGCACGGCCGCCGCTTCCTCGCGCGAGGCCGACGACAGATGCACCCCGTGCACCTTCAGCTCGTCGACGAGGTCAACATTATCGTCAATCGTAAGAAAAGCCTCTGCGTCGCGGCATACGGGCAGGAGCTCTTCGGCGGCCCGGGCCTGGTCGGGGCAGGCGCCGAGCTCTATCCAGCGGCATCCGCCGGCAAGCGCCGCACGGGCCTGCCCGGCGGCTGTGAGCTGTGATTTATCGGTAGTTACAAACTGCAACATGACAAGTGACTGTTCAAAAGTTTTTTCTACTGACCGGTCAGTTGATCTCAGCGTTTCTGCATAATCAGGATAAATCTTCAGAAAATGCTATCAGAAGAAACATTGAAATTATCCTGGCCGGTTACTTGGTCAAGTTTTTATTTAGCACAAAATTACGACAAATCCGGGGAAATTTGTGTAATTTTGTTGAAAATTTAATCCGACGGTTATGGCAATAAGTCTGCTTATAGAGAATCTTACGAAAAGTGTGGGCGACCGTATGCTTTTCGCCGATGTCACATTCTCCGTGGAGGAGGGTGACAAAATCGGTATAATTGCTAAGAACGGCACCGGCAAGACTACGCTTCTGCGCTGCATCGCGGGCATCGAGGCTGCCGATTCCGGCACTGTGACTCTGCGCTCCGGAGTGCGGGTAGGGATGCTTGAGCAGGTCACGGCGTTCCCGCCCGGGCTGACCGTGGCGCAGGCCGCCGCTCCCGATCCGGGCGCCGAGGAGGGTACGGCCGAGGCTACCGTGCGGCTGCTGACCCAGATGGGGGTCAGCGATATGTCGGCCGCCGTCGACACCCTCTCCGGAGGTCAGCGCAAGCGCATCGCCCTGGCGCGACTGATGGCTTCAGAGCCCGACATCCTGATTCTCGACGAGCCTACCAACCACCTTGACATTGCCACAATCGAATGGCTCGAAGGGCAGCTTGCGCGCTCGCGGTGCACATTGCTGATGGTGACGCATGACCGTTATTTTCTCGACCGGGTGTGCCGCACCATAATCGAGCTTGATTTCGAGCAGGCTTTCATATATAAAGGCAACTACGATAATTATCTGCGTCGCCGTGCGGAGCGTATCAACGCCATGACCCAGGAGCAGGCCAAGATACGCAACACCCTCCGCCGCGAGCAGGAGTGGATGAACAGGCAGCCGCAGGCGCGTGCCGGGAAAGCCCAGTACCGCATCGATGCCTTTCACGACCTCAAACGCCGTTCGCAGGTGAACCTGACAGAGCGGAACGTTGCCCTCAATGTGAACTCCACATATATCGGCTCGAAGATTTTCGAGGCCGAGCATATTGCCAAGGCTTTCGGTGAGAAGAAAATCCTCAATGATTTCAATTATATTTTCGCCCGGGGCGAGAAAGTCGGAATCGTGGGGCCGAACGGCGCCGGAAAATCCACTTTTGTAAAGATGCTCCTCGGCCTGGTAAAGCCCGACTCCGGCCGGTGGGATGTGGGGCAGACCGTGCGGTTCGGATATTACAGCCAGGACGGCATCTCACTGCCGGAGGGTAAACGGGTGATTGACGCCGTGACCGATCTCGCCGAGGATATTGTGGTGAACGACGGCGTGCATTATTCGCCGATGCAGTTCCTTCAGCATTTCCTGTTCACCCCGAAGGACCAGCAGAAATATATCGGCAAGCTCAGCGGCGGCGAGCGGGCAAGGCTACATCTCGCCACTGTGCTGATGCGCTCTCCGAACTTCCTGATACTCGACGAGCCTACCAACGACCTTGACATAGTGACCCTCGGCATTCTCGAGGACTATCTCGCCCGTTTCAACGGATGTGTGATAGTGATTTCGCACGACCGCTTTTTCCTTGATTCGATTGTTGACCATCTTTTTGTTTTCGAGGGTGACGGCGAGGTGCGCGATTTCCCCGGCAATTACTCCGATTACCGCTCGTGGCTCAAAGAGAACAAGCCTGAGCGCGAGGTGGAAAAACACGCCTCTGGCGGAGGCGACGCCCGGAAGGAGCGCCGCAGCCAGGAGAGGCGGCCGCGCCTCTCTTTCAAGGAGCGCCGCGAGCTGGAAGAGCTTGAAAAAGAGCTTGAGGAACTCAACCGGGAGAAAGCCGGGCTTGAGGCACTGTTCTCCTCCGGGGCCGAAGTCGACGATATCGCGGCGAAGTCGGAGCGCTTCTCGGCCCTGGCGTCTATTATCGACGAAAAGGAGTTGCGCTGGCTCGAGCTTTCGGAAAAGGCCTGATGCCGCTTTCTGCTTCCACCCTCGGCCGGATATGGCAGTGTGTGAAATTTGAATTTGGAAAGGTTTGGCGGAATTATTACCTTTGCAGGTTCAATAAAGCATGGCCCGCAGCCGCTACAAAGGTTTGGATACATTTATTCACATATTAACGTCCGGATTGCTGATAGGCGTCTTTGTGTCAGCCCCGATGGGGCCGATAGGGATGCTCGTCATCCAGCGTACGCTCAACAAAGGGCGCATGGCGGCATTCTTCACCGGTATCGGCGCGGCGCTGTCGGACCTGACATATTCGCTCCTCACCGGTCTGGGCATGTCGTTTGTCACCGATTTCATCACCGACAATGAGCTGCTGCTCCAGATTGTGGGGTCGGTTGTGCTCTGTGCCTTCGCTTTCTACCTTTTCAAGAAAACTCCGGCCCTGGCGCTCAAAACACCCGACACCGCGCCTGAAAGCCCGTGGAAGGACTTCGTTACGGGGTTCTTCTTTACATTCGCCAACCCGCTGATACTCTTCTTTATAATCGGACTGTTCGCGCGGTTCAATTTCTTCCTGCCGGAATTCCGCTACTACCATTACATATTGGGCTATGCATCCATTTTCGGAGGCGCCCTGGCGTGGTGGTGGCTCATCACTTTTGTAATCGACAAGGTGCGCGGACACTTCAACGTGCGCTCCATGTGGCTCCTCAACCGCATCATCGCCGTGATTCTGCTGGTGATGGCTGCCGTGGGGCTCTATAAAGGGGTGCGCGGATACATGCAACTTGATATTAATCCACAAACCGTTAATACGCAGACAGATGAACCGACAACTGAGCCTGACTCTGCCGTCAAACCCCTCGCTTGACGCCCTGGAACCCGGCAAAATCGCCGGAGAACTTGAGATATGCGGCACCCGCGTCTCAATCGACTGCCTCAACTGGCCGGTGGAATTCCCATACCGTCCCCTCACAGTGGTGACGGCCGCACATTCCGGAACTGCCGTATATCTTGACTTTCTGGTACGATGCAACTATCTGCGCGCCGAAAACTATACAGACAACGCTCCGGTAAGCGAGGATTCCTGCGTTGAGTTTTTCGTGGCGCCCGATCCCTCCTCGCCGGGCGATTATTTCTCCATCGGAATCAACTGTATCGGCGCGGTCAGAGCCACATTCCACAGCGCCTGCGGCGCCTCGCGGCTATGCACGGCCGAGGAACTGGCCGGCATCAGGCGGTATGCCTCCGTAGGCAAGCGTCCATTCCGCGAGGTCGAAGGCTCGTTCATCTGGAGCGTGACAGTGGCGATACCGCTCAGCCTGCTCGGCCTGGAGTACAAAGGGGAGCCGCTGGCCATGAAAGGGAATTTCAACAAATGTGCCGCCCTCACCTCCCAGCCTCATTATCTGAGCTGGGCGCCTATCGCCTCGGAACATCCCGACTTTCACCGCCCGGAGGCTTTCGCTCCGATTGTTCTTCAATAGGATTTCTTAGGCAGGATTTTCCCCTTTCTCAAAAAATTCGTAACTTTGCACTAATTTTAAACAACATACAACAGACAATGAGAAAAAATATCGTAGCAGGCAACTGGAAAATGAATACCACCCTCGCCGAAGGTGTGGGCCTGGCCAAGGACGTGAATGAAGCCCTCAAAGGGGTTGACGCAAAGTGCGATGTAGTTATATGCGTGCCTTTCACCCATCTGGCTTCCGTTGCCGCCGTTATTGACAGCAACAAGCTCGGCCTCGGTGCCGAAAACTGCGCCGACCACCTCAAGGGCGCTTATACCGGTGAGATTTCCGCTCCCATGGTAGCCTCCACCGGCGCCACTTACGTTATCCTCGGCCACTCGGAGCGCCGCCAGTACTACGGCGAGACCTCGGAGATTCTCAAGGAGAAAGTAAACCTGGCTCTGGCCGAGAACCTCACCCCCATCTTCTGCATCGGCGAAGTGCTCGAGCAGCGTGAGGACGGCTCGTTCCTCGAAGTAGTGACAAAGCAGATCGAGGAAGCCCTCTTCGACCTTTCGGCCGAGGATTTCTCGAAGCTCGTGCTCGCTTACGAACCCGTATGGGCTATCGGCACCGGCAAAACCGCTACCGACGACCAGGCTGAGGAAATGCATGCTCACATCCGCTCGGTAATCGAGAAGAAATATGGCAAGGAAATCGCCGACAACACCTCCATTCTCTACGGCGGTTCTTGCAAGCCCTCCAACGCCAAGGCTCTTTTCGCCAAACCCAACGTTGACGGTGGTCTCATCGGCGGTGCCGCTCTTGACGCCGCTTCGTTCATGGGCATCGTTGAGGCGTTCTGAGAAATATACAGGATTTATCTGAATTGATGTCAATACGCAGATACATCATAGCCGCAGTGGCCGCGGCGGTTGCATTGCTCCCCGCGCGGGGGCAGGCTGCCGCTGCGGCTGTGGCCGCGGCTGATTCCTCAGTTTCGGTCATCGACGCCATAAATGCCGGCGGCAATATCGTGGTCGAGATGGACCAGGCTCTCATCAACCTTGTCAACCCGGCGCCGGCAGGCGACGACAGTGGAGCAGGCGAGGGGAGCGAACAGGCGCCAGAGCGCCATCAGAAGCCCAATGCACAAGGCAAAATCGTGGGTTACAGAGTCCAGATTTATGCCGACAACAATGTGCGCACTGCCAAATCCGAGGCGCGTATACGTGAGCGTGCGGTAGGCCGGGCTTTCCCTTACAACACATATGTGACATATTCCTCGCCTTACTGGCGGCTGCGTGTGGGGGATTTCCGCACCCAGGAAGATGCACAGAAAGCGGCCGCGGCTATCCGCCGGACTTTCCCCCGGTATGCCCGCGAGGTGCGCGTGGTGCGCGACCATGTTTACGCCCGCTGAAAACCGGTAGAATTCAATTTTGAACAGTTACGTATCAGAGGCATTTATGCGCGAAGATTTTGATTCCGCACAACTCAGGCCCGAGGAGTTGCCGGCCGTAGAGGCCATAGCAGGGCATTACCGCGAGATTCTGCGCCTTCTCGGCGATGATCCCGCGCGCGAGGGTCTGCTCAAGACCCCCATGCGTGCTGCCAAAGCCATGTGGTTTGCCACCAAGGGGTTTCGGCAGAATCCGGAAGAGATACTCAACCAGGCTGTTTTCGAGTATGCCGGTTCAAAGATGGTGGTGGTGCGCGATATCGAATTCTACTCCCTTTGCGAGCATCATATCCTCCCGTTTTTCGGCACGGTAAGCATAGGCTATGTGCCGAGCGGCAAGATGATAGGGCTCAGCAAGCTCGCCCGGCTGGTTGACGCCATAGCAAGGCGTCTGCAGGTGCAGGAGCGGATGACAGCCCGGATATGCAGTGAGCTTCAGCGCACTTTGGCTCCGGCCGGGGTTATCGTCACCTGCTCGGCCGCACACCTTTGCATGAAGATGCGCGGAGTTGAGAAGCAGCAGGCGTTTACCGACACATATGACTATTCAGGAGTGTTTGAGACTGACCCGGCACTGCGCCAGGAGTTCTTCTCGCTTGTGAGAAACTGACAGCCACACTCCCGCATTAGGGCACGATAGCCCGATTTTTAATAAATGCGACAGCCGGAGAATCCGATTCTCCGGCTGTCGCATTTAGAGGATGTTTAATAATTAATGTGAAACCCGCTTGTTTTCGTGTCTCTGACGGAGTGTGCGTCAGGGTTATTTCACGGTCACTTTGAGTTTGGCGTAGGCACGCTCGGCTTTTGCCAGTGCCTCGTCAACGGTGTCGGCGGTGGCGAGAATCACGCCCATGCGGCGGTGTCCGCGCACCTCTGGCTTTCCGAATATGCGCATCTGCACCCCTTCTTCTGCCAGCACTTCCTCAAGGTTGTCGAACTCTACGGTGTCGGTGTCGCCTTCAACCACGATGGCTTTCGATGCCGAGGGGCCATAGAAACGGATTGAGGGTACCGGGAGACCGAGAAGGGCGCGGGCGTGAAGGCCGAACTCGCTGAGGTCCTGTGAAATCATGGTGACCATGCCGGTGTCGTGCGGACGCGGCGACACTTCGCTGAATATCACTTTGTCGCCCTTGATGAAAAGCTCTACGCCGAAGATGCCGTAACCGCCCAGGGCATCGGTCACTTTCTTTGCTATGGCGCGTGCCTGCTCTATGGCGGTGGCGCTCATGGGCTGCGGCTGCCACGATTCGCGGTAGTCGCCGTTGACCTGGTGGTGCCCGATAGGCTCGCAGTATGTGGTGCCCGAGCATGAGCGCACCGTAAGGAGCGTGATTTCATAGTCGAAATCAACGAATCCCTCCACAATCACGCGGCCGGCGCCGGCGCGTCCACCCTCCTGGGCCTCGCGCCAGGCGGCGTCGATGTCGGCTTCGGATTTTATGGTTGACTGTCCGTGGCCCGACGAGCTCATGACCGGTTTCACAACGCAGGGTATTCCGATTTCACGAACTGCGCGGTCGAATTCCTCGCGTGTCGAGGCAAAGCGGTAGGGCGATGTGGCCACGCCGAGCTCCTCGGCAGCCAGGCGCCGTATCCCTTCGCGGTTCATCGTGAGGCGTGCCGCCCTGGCGGTGGGTGTCACTTTGAAACCCTCTTTTTCGAGCTCCACAAGCTCGGGGGTGGCTATCGCTTCAATTTCGGGGATTATATGGTCGGGGCGTTCCTGTTCTATGACCTCGCGGAGTTTCACAGCGTCAAGCATCGAGAATACATGGCTGCGGTGAGCCACTTGCATGGCGGGAGCCTGGGCGTATTTGTCGCACGCCACTACTTCGACTCCCATGCGCTGGAGCTCTATTGCAACTTCCTTGCCCAGCTCGCCGCTACCCAGCAGCAGGGCCTTGCGCCCCGCGGGCGTCATTACCGATCCTATTTTTGTCATTTTATAATAAGATAATGTGATGGCTTGGGGGTGTTGCCCCGTTTTTCGGCGACAAAGTTACTAAAATTGCTGTTACTCCGCAAATACAATATGCCACAAACCCTTGGCGGGATGTGTGTGTTATAATTGTGTAGTTTCATTATTGGTTATTTATGAGAATCAGATCGGACGGTACGGCGACAGATGTCTATCCGCCCCGCTGGTACCGGGTGGTGCTTACGGTGGCGCGATATATCGTGCTGGCGCTGTCGGTGGGTATGATCGTGTGGATAACGCGCGACACTGTGGCCGGAGTCAGCCTCCTGTCGTCACCGGGATATATGCGTTACCAGTTGGGGGTGTGTCTGTTTTTTCTTTGCGATATAGTGCTGGAAACATTCGGGGTGCCGTTCGGCCGCCGGTGGCGATGGGTGCGCAATCATCTGCTGTTTGTGCTGGTGAGTGTGCCGTGGCTGTCGTTGTTCGGGTGGTGCCATGTGGAGCTTTCTCCGTCGGTGTCGTATCTTGTTAAGTTCATCCCGATGATACGCACCGGCTATGTCGTGGCGCTTGTCACCGGCGCGCTGACGTCAAATCGGGCGGTGTCGCTTCTTGCCGTGTATGTGATGTGGACGGCCGCGTCGGTTTATTTCGGCTCGCTGATGTTCTTTGTCGAGGAGTCGCCGGTGAACCCGCAGGTCGATTCCTGGGCTACGGCAATGTGGTGGGCTTCGGTGAGCATGACAACGCTCGGCTCGTCGGTCGATGCCGTCACTGCCACCGGGCGCGTGCTGGGAGTGATACTTTCGGGCGAGGGACTGATGCTTCTGCCGGTATTCACGGTGTATGTCACCAACGCCGTGCAGACACGTGAGCGGCGTGGTGCCATGGCTCTTGACTCGTTCAGGCGGCCTGCTGAGGAGAAAAAAACGGAAACAGATGGAGATGTTGCGGAAAACACGTAACTTTGCACCCGCAAAACGACCGCGTATGTCGAAAACCCAACTAAAAAAAGAACTGTCGGCTCTTTCGCACGACCAGCTTGTGGAGCTTATCCTGGAGGCTTATTCGGCCCGGAAGGAGGTGAAGGAATATTTTGAATATTTCCTTGCTCCCGACGAGAACCGGCTGATGGAGAAATTCAGGAAGGAAGTGACCAAAGAACTTTCACGCACACGGCGCGGAGGCTACTCCAAGGCGCGCATATCCGTGCTGAAGAGGCTTATCGGTGATTTTGAGAGCTTTCAGCCGTCGCTTTCGTCAAAGGTCGATTTCATGATGTTCATATTTGCGCTCGGTGTGGACGGCGAGTTGCGTCTCTGGTATCCGCCGGCGCTTGAAAAAGGGTTGGAGTGGATAATGCTCCGTGCTGTGGATATGGCCGAGGATAATGAGGATGCCGGAAGGATTCTTCCCCTTGTCGATGCTGTGCTTACGGCCGACGGCTACGCACACCGCGCTTTCCGCCGCAACCTTGCCGAGAGCCTGCGTGAACGAGTGTCGCGCATCAGGCTTGACAGACGTAATGTTAAACAGTGATAATCAAAAATGCCGGAAATGAAATCAAGTATCATCATAGCCATGCTGTTGTTGCTGGCATCGGCCGTGGCATCCTGTTCAGGAAGCGAGGAGCAGCGCCGCGAGAGCCACATGGCAGAGGATATTGGGCGTAAGCAGGCCATAGAGCTTGCCGGCGTCATTGCCTCCGACACGCTCGGAGCCGAGCTTCTTATCATTGACGTCAGAGCGCGTGAGGCGGAGTTGCGCCGCCGTGGCGCCGGGAAAGTCGCCGACAGCTACATAGGCGCGTTTCTCAACACTCTCGATTCGATAAATCCGGGGCTGGCCGCGGAACTGCAGCGGTAAGGCCCGCATATTCCCCTGCGGGGGAAGACGCAGCGCCGGCGCGATGCCGGCGCTCCTGCCCGGACGCAAGCCGGTCACTTCTTCCGTATGATTGTAAACAGGTTTTCATTATGGTAAAAGATTCTAAGGAGACATTTCACACAGGATTCGCACACAATGTGTTCTTCGCTGCCCGACAGGCCATCCGGCGCCATGCCTCGGGCGGCAATGTGCTTATTTTTGCAACAGTGGCCGCGCTGGTGGTGGCCAATATTCCGGCATTGACGGGATATTATTCGTCGTTCTGGATCCAGGAGGTACGCCTGCAGTTGGGCGACTTCAATGTGTTCTCGCATGGCGGCCACCCGATGTCGCTGCTCGAGTTCATCAACGACGCTCTCATGGCGGTCTTTTTCTTCACCATCGGGCTGGAGATAAAGCGTGAGGTGCTGGTAGGGGAGCTTTCGTCGCTCCGCCAGGCGCTGTTGCCGATTATCGGGGCTATCGGTGGCATGATAGTGCCGGTGGCATTGTTCATGTTTCTCTCCCGTGGCACTGACTATTCAGCCGGCGCGGCCATACCGATGGCTACCGACATAGCGTTCTCGCTCGGTCTGCTGGGGATGCTCGGCAGTCGGGTGCCGCTGTCGCTCAAGATATTTCTCACCACCCTCGCTGTGGTCGACGACATCGGCGGCATTCTTGTGATTGCTGTCTGCTATTCGACGCATATCGAGGTGATGCTGCTGGTGTATGCGGCGGTGTTGCTGGCTGTGCTTGTGGCCGGCTCGCTGATGCGCATACAGAGTAAGATTTTCTATCTGCTCACCGGCGGGGCAGTGTGGTTCCTGTTCCTCAACTCGGGCATTCATCCCACGATTGCCGGGGTGCTGGTGGCATTCTGCATTCCGGCGCGTCCGGTGTTCAATCCACGGAACTATATAAAGTCGATACGCTCGGCGATATCCAATTTCCGAGCCGAGGACGACGAGACTCTTTCGCGCCGCACAATCCTCACGCATGAGCAGATGGACTGGCTCAAGCAGGTGGAGTCGGCCTCCGACAAAGTGATTTCACCGCTCCAGGAGCTTGAAGACTCCCTGCACCCGATTGTAAACTATTTCATAGTGCCGCTTTTCGCCTTCGCCAATGCCGGCATCACGCTGCTCGATATGTCGCCGGCCGATATATTCGAGGGGGTGTCGCTTGCCATAATAATTTCACTGGTGGTTGGTAAATTCCTGGGAATATGGCTATTCTCCCTGGCAACCGTGAAACTGCGCATCGCTCCGGCGCCGGTCGGAGCCAACTGGACCATGATGGCCGGTGTGGCCGCTATGGGTGGCATCGGTTTCACGGTGTCGCTGTTTATCGCCAATCTGTCGTTTCCCGGCGTGCCTGAACTACTCAATCTCTCAAAGCTCGGCATCGTTGTCGGTTCGGTGATATCGGCGCTCCTGGGGATGCTCGTGCTGCGGCTTTCACTCCCACGCAGAGTCACGGCTGTCACAACTCAAGAAAATCAAAGCAATGGCTAAACAGTTCGGTATAATATTCGGGTGTCTGCTGGCAGGGGAGCTGCTGGCTATGATTCCGGGGCTGTCAATCCCGGGCAGTATCCTCGGCATGTTGCTCCTGACGGCTTTGCTTGAGCGCAAGGCGGTCAGTCCCGACGAGATAGCGCCGGTGTGCCGTTTCCTGATAAAGAATATGGCGTTCTTTTTCGTGCCGCCGGGCGTGGCTCTGATGCTGTACTTCGATGTGATAGCGCGAGAGTGGCTGCCGATTACGGTTGCCACGGTTGTGAGCATCTTTCTTGTTATTGTGGTCACAGGGCGCCTCCACCAGTTTATTCACGGACGCATAAAGCGTCATTCAAATCATTGACAGGTAAATATGGATATATCACAGTTGTTGAGGAGCGAGCTGTTTCTTATCACCCTCACATTCCTGCTTTTCTGGATTTTTACATGGATACGCCGCCGGAGCGGTGTGGCGTTGCTCAATCCGATGATACTCACCATCGGTTCGCTGATTCTGTTTTTAAGGCTCACGGGCATATCATACGAAGAGTATTCGCAGGGCGGGCGGATGATAGAGTTCTGGCTCAAGCCTGCCATTGTGGCGCTTGCATTGCCGCTCTATTATGAGCTGAGGCATATAAAGAGCCAGTTCATGCCGCTGCTGGCCGCCGAATTCACCGGGTGTGTGGTCGGGATTGTGTCGGTGGTGCTCATTGCAGGCTGGCTTGGCGCGAGCGACGAGGTAATCCGCTCTCTCGCTCCGAAATCAGTATCCACCCCCATTGCCATAGAGATTTCAGGCCGGATAGGGGGGATTCCGGCGCTGACCTCGGCCGTTGTAGTGATAGTGGGTATGATCGGCGCCATGGCTGGACTCAGGATGATGTCGTGGGGCAATGTGAAGGCTCCGGTAGCAAAGAGCCTCAGCATGGGCACTGCCGCCCATGTGATAGGCACCAGTCGCATCAGTGAATACGGTGAGCGCTACGGTGCCTATGCCACCCTCGGACTGATAATCAACGGCATCTTGACGGCTTTTCTCGCCGGTCCGATTGTGGATTTTATTCTCGGTTTTTAGATGATGTTTGGTTTTTTTTAATTAATTATAAAATGTTTTCAAGGAATTATTCCTAATTTTGTAAGAAACTATGCGATTATTCCTCAAAACAGTTCTTGCGGTTGCCGCGGCGGTGATTCTGCCATGGCTGCCGGCTCACGCGCAGGTCAATGCCGAGCAGGTGATGCGCGTGGGGCAGAATGCGCTCTATTTTGAGGATTACATGCTTTCGATTCAGTATTTCAACCAGGCGATTGCAGCCAAGCCCTATCTGGCGCAGCCCTGGTTTTTCCGTGCGGTGGCCAAGCTGAACCTTGATGACTACCGCGGAGCCGAAGAGGATGCCTCGCAGGCGATAGAGCGGAACCCGTTCATCGCCGACGCCTATGAGGTGCGCGGCGTGGCCCGGCAGAATCAGGGGAAGCTCCGCAGTGCCGTCGACGACTATGACGCCGCTCTGAGGCAGCAGCCCATGGCGCGGGGACTGATGTTCAACAAGGCCCTGGCATTGCAGGAGCTTGACGACCTCGACAGCGCGGCAGTGACCCTTGACCGGCTCCTTGAGCAATACCCGGGCTTTGACAACGGCCTGGTGGCGCGTGCCCGCCTCTATCTCCAGAGGGGCGATACGGTGGCCGGCCTGGCCGACGTTGACCGCGCGCTGGAGGTGAACCGCAATCTTGCCAACGCTTATCTGCTCCGGGCCGATGTGACGATTAAGGGCTACGATATGCGCCGGGCCAATGTGGCGGGCGCCGACACCCTGAGCGACAACCGCTGGCAGCGTGCCGAGAACGACCTTTCGCAGGCCATACGGCTGTTGCCGCGCGAAGCCGGGCTGTATGTCAACCGCGCATATCTGCGTTATAATCTCGATGACCTTTTTGGCGCGATGGCCGATTATGACTATGCCATACAGCTTGACCCGGTGAATTCGGCGGCAATCTTCAACCGGGCGATGCTGAGGATGGAGACGGCCGACAATGACCGTGCCATCCAGGATCTTTCCAAAGTGCTCGAACTGGAGCCTGACGACTATCGCGCACTGTACAACCGCGCGATGCTTTATGTGGAGACCCGTGCCTACCCCAAGGCTCTGGCCGATATCAACCGCGTGATAGAGGGGAATCCGGAAATGCCGGAGGCCATGTATATGCGCAGCGACATCTACCGCCGCCAGGGGAAGATGGGGCAGGCTGAGAAGGATTACTACAAGGCTCTTGAGCTTGCAAAGAATTTCAGGCCTGCGGCTCCGGCCGAGGGTATCCGTCCGCCGGCCTCTGCCGGCAGCGCCCCGGGCGCCTCTGCGGCAGCCGACTCCATCCCCTCGCTGTCGCCCGAGGAGGTGGCAAAGCGATTCACGGCCTTGCGCACAGTCGAGCGCGAGATTGACATCGACCGCGAATACTCCAGCAAGAATATCCGAGGCCGCGTGCAGGATAACGAGCAGCGCATAGAGATCGAGCCGATGTTCACGCTGAGCTATTATGTGTCGCCCACAGAGCTGCGCCCCTCGGCTTATTACATGAAAGAGGCCGATGATGTGAACCTCACCCGCGCGCTGCGCATGGGCTTGCAGGTCACAAACCATCCTGTGCCGCTGACGGAGGAGGACGACATAAACCGCCATTTCCGCTCGATAGAGTATTACAATTCATATCTCTCCACCCATACACCGCGCGCAGTGGATTTCTTCGGCCGCGCAATGGATTTCATTGTGCTCCGCGACTATGCCTCGGCCATAGACGACCTGACCAAAGCCGTAGGCATAGCTCCAGATTTCGCCCTGGGTTATTTCGCCCGGGGGGTGGCTCGCGCCGGGCAGATGAGTGTGGGCGGCGGTGATATGCGTGCGGCGCTTCCTGAGGCCCGTGCCGTTATCGCCGATTTCGACCGCGCCATAGAGCTGTCGCCCCGCATGGCCCTCGCATATTTCAATAAGGGGAATGTGCTTGTGGGGCTCGGCGACTATACTTCGGCCTTGAGTTCATATAACCGCGCCATAGAGCTGAAGCCTGACCTGGGCGAGGCATATTATAACCGCGGTTATGTTTATCTTCAGCTCGGCAACAAAGAGGCCGGCCTGGAGAACCTCTCGAAGGCCGGCGAGCTCGGGGTGATACCCTCATACTCTCTGCTCAAGAAAATGCACTGACACGCACATTGCCGTTCACCGGTCCTTCTCCCTGGCACCGCGCGGCAGATTACAGACGATTACCTGACAACTACCTTAATAATACTGACAAAATGCTTAACCTGACAACTGAAGACCGTGAGCTTCTGAAAGCGCGCGGTGTGACTGAAGAACAACTCGAACAGCAGGTGGACCGGTTCCGCACCGGTTTCCCTTACCTCCGCATAGCAGCCCCTGCCCGCTGTGGCGCAGGGATAACCGTGCTTTCCGCCGAAGAGGAGGCCGAGGCTGTTGACCGCTGGAAACAATATCTGGCCGCAGGAGGCTCGGTGTGCAAGTTCGTGCCCGCCTCCGGTGCTGCCTCACGTATGTTCAAGGCTCTTTTCGCTTTCGTCGACTCGGCCGAAGAGCATCCCGCCGAGGGGTCGGATGTAGCCGCCCTTGTAAAGGATATACATAAGGTGGCTTTCTTCGACGAGCTCAACGAGGCTGCGAAAAAGCACTATGGAGCCGACGTCGACACCCTCATAGCCGACGGCCGAGAGAAGGATGTGATACGCGCCATAATCCTCCCCGAGGGGCTTGACTACGGCGCGCTTCCCAAAGGACTCCTCACGTTCCACCACAGCGCCGACGGCACCCGCACACCGGTGGAAGAGCAGCTTATGGAGGGGGCACAGTCGGCATGTCAGGCCGACGGCTCTGTCAACATGCACCTTACCGTGTCGGGCTCGCACCGCAAGGCTTTCGAGAAGAAACTTGCCGAGGCTGTGCCTGCCATAGAGCAGCGGATGGGTGTGAAAATCAACGTTTCGATGTCGGAGCAGTTACCTTCCACCGACACTGTGGCTGTGAATGAGGATAACACCCTCTTCCGCGAGGACGGCCGGCTGGTGTTCCGTCCAGGCGGCCATGGCGCGCTTATCCGCAATCTCGATGCCATAGACGCCGCCGTGGTGTTTGTGAAGAATATCGACAATGTGGTGCCCGACTCGCGTCGCGCCGACACTCTCCGCTACAAACAGGTCATCGCCGGCTATCTCATCGAGCTGCACGACAAGGTGGCCGAATACACCCGCCTTATCGATTTACGCGAATATACCGACACCCGGCTCGGCGATGTGGTGAAATTCATGCGTGAGGCGTTCTCCATAGAGGCTCCCGAATTCAACTCGCTGAAGGGTGAGGACCTCGCCACATATCTCCGCTCCCTCCTTGACCGCCCTCTGCGCGTATGCGGCATGGTGCGTAACGAAGGGGAACCGGGCGGCGGCCCGTACATAGCCTATAACGCCGACGGCTCGTGCTCGCTCCAGATTCTTGAAAGTTCGCAGATTGACCTCTCAAAGGCCGAATACCGCGAAATGATGGCCCATGCCACGCATTTCAACCCGGTGGACCTCGTATGCTACGTGCGCGACCTTGACGGCAAGGGCTATAACCTCCCCGACTTTGTCGACCCCGAGACCGGCTTCATTTCATCGAAGTCGCTCCACGGCCGTCCGCTTAAGGCACTGGAGCTCCCCGGCCTGTGGAACGGCGCCATGAGCCGCTGGAACACCGCCTTTGTGGAGGTGCCTGTATCCACCTTCAACCCAGTGAAGACAGTCAACGACCTCCTTCGCCTCCAGCATCAGAATTAGAGGTTGTGTAATAATAAACGTGAACTACTGTCCGAAATTTTCGGACAGTATGGCCGATTCTAAATCGGCATAATTCCGAAATAACAGCCCTCACATACCGGTTGACAAAACACCGGCGTTGTGAGGGCTGTGATTTGTGTCGCCATATGTGAGGGGGCATTAAGAGGGGTGACGTTTCAGGGCGGCGGATATCGAATCCATCAGCAGGGAGTCGCGGGGCATCATCGCCCATCCGCGATACTGGTTGAGTGATATCTCAACCGATGCGTCAAGGTCGGGATACCGGCGACGGCTCATCTCGGCCTGGTCGCGGCTCATCACGGTGAGGCCTCCCTCGAGTTCACCGATATGCACGAGCATGGCAAGCTGCTCGGCGCCGTAGTCGGGGTCTTCGCGCACTATTATGGTGTCGCCTATTTCGTGGGCGAGATTGTGAAGACGCATCCTGGCCGGGGAGCCTTTGGGCACCCACACGGTGTGGCCGGCCAGATCGGTCTGCGTGTACACACTGACCTCGCCTGCCGAGTCGGCGCGCTGCACGAGCACAAGGCGGTCAACGTCGGAAGCCTCGATAAACCGGTATTGGCGTCGCAGGTCGGCCGTAATCGGAATGTCGGCCACAACCAGGCGGCAGCGGTTGTCGCGCAGCCATTCGAGGGCGTCGTTCAGCCGGGTGAAGGGGTGGAATTTCAGCGGGCGGTTCATCTCGCCGGCCGCCTGCACAATCATATCGTAGTACGGACCCGAAAGGGTGTCGCCGCTAAACGACACGCATATCGGCGACACCTCGATTGCCACATTGAGAGTGTCGCCTCCGGCCGGCAGATCAATGCGCTGCTCCAGGCGGGGGGCCGAGCATTGCCTCACTGCGGTCATGGCTGCCACAGCCCCGGCCAGCAGCACAAGGTAAAATGCGAGCGACCGGTATTTCGGTTTGAGTTCCTGTTTGCCCATATCTTTGTTTTTCTGCAAAGATATGCTTTTCGGGCATATTACGCAAAAAAGCAGGTGTATCAAATTGCCGGAAACTGCTATGCGGCAATTTTGATACACCTGCGTGTGTTAGGACGGGGGCGAGGCCCCGGCGGGATGCGTTATTTTACTGCAACCTTGACCGCTCCGGCGGGGGTGGCCACCAGATAGATGCCTGCCGAAGCGGGGATGCGGATGCTGCCTTCGGCAACACCTGAAGTCATGCAGCGGCCGTCGGCGGTGAGTACCATGTAGTCCACAGCGTTGCCCGAGGTGGTGATTTCTATCTCACCCTCACGGCCGCTGACGCTGATGCCTGCAGCTTCAACTTTGTCAAGAGATACCTCGAACGATACCTCAGCAGGGTTGGAGCCGCGCGATTCGCCGCGGTTGTAGATTGCTGTCACATGGTAGGTGTGGTCGCCGCCGGGCACTTCGTTTTCGGCGAAGTTACATTCGGCAAGAGTCTCGCTGTTGAGCTTCACGCCATTGCGGTAAACGTTGTAGCCAAGGAGATCAAGGGCCTCGCCGCTGTCGCCGGGTGTGAAGGTGATGTCGTCGATACGCAGGGATATGCCATAGTCGGGAGCGTAGTTGATGGCGAAGTAAGTAGTGCCTTCGGGGAGGTCGAATGTGAAGTGCTGCCACTCTTTGCCGCCGATGAAGTTGAGATTCTGGTCGGTTCCAATCTCGGTGAAGTCACCGGGGGTGTTGCCTGTTGTCGAGGCCAGGAATCGGAAGCTTTCGTAGGCGTAGCCGTATTTGTCGTAGCCGCAGGCGTAGAACGATACGGTCTGTGCGTCGCCGGAGAGGCGTGGCGAGATGGCCCAGTCGTCGGTCTCGTCCTCTTCCGAAATCACGAATGCGAGTGATTTGTTGCCGGTGCGTGCCGCGAAATTAAGGTAGTTTGCACCGTTGGCGATGAACGGGCCGCTGTATGAGCTCAGGCCTGGAAGATTGTCGTAGTTTCCGGCCGGATTGCCGTCGCGGTCAATGAAAGTCCAGTCGCCGTAGCTGTGGGCGAAGTCGGTGCCGTTCTCAAACGATTCGGTGATTTCCTCGGCCTCCATCTCGCCGGTGGGAGCGCTCCATGTGAGGGCAACGCTGTTTTTGCCTGATTTCTCGGCACGGAGGTCGCCGACGGCGGGATATTTCGGGAGTACGTTCTTGACCGTCACTGCGGCCGAGAGGTTGTCATCGGCATTCATATCGTCGGCGTAGTCGATCCGCATGGTATATACGTTGGCCGGCTCATTGACGATTGTGAGTTTCTGGCCGAAGGATACAATGGCGGTGTTGCCGGGCTGGAGTGCCTCGACTTTGGCGGTTGCGACTTCCCTGCCGTTGAGGAGCAGCACGGCCTCGGCCACCGGGGTGGCGTCCTTTCCGGTATTCTCCACATGTCCGTACACATAGAAGCTTTCGCCCGGGTTGACGGTTTCAGGTGCGGAAAGGGTGCGTGCGGTGAGGTTCTTATCCTTGTAATCGATTACATTGATGTTGTCGATCAGTACATAAGGGCTGTTTATTATTGTGCCCTTGATCATCAGCATCACATCGTTGCCTTTGAACTGCGACAGTGGCATTTCCACTCTGTGCCAGCCTTCGAGTCCGTTGTGGCCGGCCATGTCGTAGACAAGAACATCCTCGTATCCGTTGCCGGTGTCGGCCGATACGGTGATTACGTTCTTCATGTTCACACCCTGCTGTATGGGGCAGTAGTGAGTGGCGAAGGTAAGGTATGGGTTGTCGATACCGTCAGCATTGAATTTGCCTGTGGCTATGCCGGCCGAGTAGCCGGTGTACTGTGATGTTATGGCCACGCATCCGTCGGTGCCGTCGGCATCACCCTCCAGGCCGAGTGCCATCATCAGCATGGCGGTGTCGTAGACGTTCAGGTCGGCCGGCTTCTGAAGATCGGTGGCGGTAGGCTCTATCGGGTGTGAGATTTCTGCGTTGTCAAACGATTCATGATATTCGCCATAGGGCTTTCCGGCAACGAATGTGCCGGTGGCGGTCACCCCCGAGCCGTAGGAGCTTTTTGCAGCGACGGCAACATGAGCGAAAATCTGTTCGTCAGGCTCGCATGCCTTGAACACATGGGGAGAGGTGGCGCCGGTGGGCACGATATAGCTGCCGTTGAACAGCACCTGGTAGTCGATGAATTCGGCAGGCATCGCCTCGCCGTTGCGGTCGGTGGTCACAGGGTCCCATGTGAGGGTCAGAGTGCCCGAGTGGCCGTCCTCCACAACTTTTACGTTGGCAGGCTGTGCCGGAGCGTTGACGCCGACAAACACCGGTGCGGATTCGGCTGCGATGCCTTGCTCGCCGTCAGCGCCGTATGGTACGGCTTTCCACACGTAGTTGCCGGAGCCGTAGGCACATACATCCTCAAATGAGATTTCCTCATTCGGGGTGGGATTCTCAATGGTTTTGACAGTAACGCCTGAGCGTGTAACCACAATTTTCTCAAGGCTCTGGAGTGTAGAACCAGCAACCGATGTAAGTGGGGCGCGGAATGATACCTGCACTTTCGTGTCGCCGTATGTGGCCGACTTTGTAATGGTCAGACCGGTTACGGCCGACGGCATTGTAGCCTCCTTGATGTTGATATTGTCAAGTTTTATGCCGCCTACCTCAGTGCCTGTGCCGTGGAAACCGAAGTAGTAGTCGCCTGTGGCTGTGGGCTTGAAAACGATGCGCTGTTTGTCGTTGGCGAAGTAGAAATCCTGCACTGTGGCTGGAAGTACGCTCTGCGACATCCCTTCGGGAGTCTGTGTAAGACCATACTTGATCTCCAGCGAAGGGGTGTTGTCGCCGTAGCCTTTCGTACATTCAAACTCAAGTACATAGGTCTTCCCCTGTTCCAGGGTTATGGCCGGAGTGAAGAGCCAGTCGTCAATCCCGATTGTAGTGAAAAAGTCGCCCTCAACGGTGGCCTGGTTGGAGTATGGTGACCATGTGCGGCCGTCGTTGTTCACATCGAGAGTAGCCCAGCCGGAGCGGAAGCCGGTGAGGTTGTCGAAGTTCTCGCTGAAAGGAACTGTCTCCGCGGCATTCGCTCCGAATGCGATGGCCGCCTGTGCTCCAAGAGCCAGAAGTAGGATTCTCTTCATGGATTGATGAAATTGGTTATTAATGTGATGGTTGTATCGGAGAATGATAGGATGCTGGCATGAATCAGTTGGCGAAGTCGATTGAAACCCCGAGCTGGAAGCGGCGGGGATTCATCGGGTAGCCGGTCATGGAGAAGTAGTTGGTGCCGGTGAGTCCTTGGTTGACATGCGACATCATCAGGAAGAAGCGTGTCTTCGACAACTTACAGTTGAGGTAGACATTGATGAACGGATAATTGCCCACCATGGCTTCGTTGCGGTTGGTGAACGCCATTGTGGCCGGCTGGAAGCCAAGTGAGCGGTAGCGGGTGAAGTAGTCGCACGACACCCCGAACTGCACGTGCAGGGTGGCTATGCGGAATATGGCGTAGAGGTTGGAGAAAACTGTGAATTTCGGCAGAGGTACCACATTCTCGCGCGAGGAGGTCTGGAGAATGAGGTCGTTATCCCAGTGTACGGGGCCGAAGCGGAAATTCTGGCGCAGGCGTGCGCTTACAATCTGCACGCTGCCCCCCTCCTGCACCGGGTGGCCGGAGGCGTTGAAATATATGAGGTTCTGCACATTCTCGACTCCGGCGGAGATGAATGTGCCGGTGCGCCCGAGCATTATTTCACCCCCTAAACGCAGTGAGCGAGTCTTGCCGAAATCGTTCTCCCATATGAAATGGTTGGAGCGGTAGTGCTTCATGAACCAGGGCGCGGAGAGATTGGTGAAGTGCCCGAAGGCGTTTACCTGGGCTGTGTCGCCAAGGAGGCGGAATGAGGTGTCGATGCGTCCGTTGACTTTCACTTCTCCCACGGCGTCGCCTATTAGTCCGAGCTGGCCGGTCACATCGTAATTGAGGAGGCGACCCTGGCTGCGGAGTAGCTGAGCTCCGACCCACAGCAGTGTCTGGTTCTGGCTGGAAAGCATGGAGGGGTAGGGGTCGGCGGTGAGTGAGGGCTGCGGGGTGTCGTCGGGGTCTACTGCCGGGAGAGCGTCGGGGGGGAGGGGGGTATCGGAGATTTCCGGCAGGAGGGTCTCCATCTCATAGTGGCGGTTCTCAAGGGTGATGAAAGCGGTGAGCCCGGCTTTGGCCCATTTGTTGAATCCTTCGAGGAGTGATACGCCGAGAGTGTTCTGCACCGAGTGGTATTTCTGCCGGTCGGATGTCTCGCTGAGGTTGAAATAGGTTTGTGGCCAGAACGTTGTGTTTTCTGTGGCGTTGCCGTCGGTGAAGCGGTGGAAGCCGTCGCGGTAGCGCAGGGTCCAGATGAAACTCGTTACCGGCACGAGCACCTGGCGTGTGGTGGTGTCGTTGACCTGCTCCTCCTTGTAGAATCCGAGTTTATAGCGTGAGTTAAGCCACAGGTCTGTGCCGGTGAGGCGGTTGTGGGCTGACGATAGATTCGTGGGGATGCTTTTGGCGTTGACCGAGGTGTTGCCCCCCTGCACGGCCGCTGGGTCGGTGATGTAGAGCTCGTCGGTAATGCCGCCGTTCTCTTTGGTAAGGAGCGAGTAGTGGGTGAAAAAGCCCTGGAACTCGAATCGCTCCCCGGTGTATGAGCCGGAGAAACCCCATGTGAGGTCTTTGGCCGCCTGGTTCTCGTAGCTGCCTTTGGAGTAAAGGTAATCGAGCAGTGCGCCGACCTGCACACGCGGTCCGGCGTTGGCCGAGAATCGCACCGAAAGGTCGTCCTGGCCGGTTGCGCTCCCCCCTCCGAAGGAGTAGCCCAGCAGGGTCATCGGTATGCGGGTGTTGTAGAAGCGCGCTTTTTCGAGCGATGGGGTCCATGTGGCCACGGCGTCGCGGAAAAAAAAGTCGCTCATCGCCGGGCGGTCCATCCATATCATCTGCCTCCCTTCGGCACAATAATTGCCTGTGGCGGCCCAGGCCGGCGAAACTTCCTGCGGCACGAAGCGGTGGCTGTAATCTTCATACAGGGTGTCGATGGTGGCTTTTGTGCGCTCGCCCAGAGGCGATTCCACTCCCCAGGCGGTTGACGGCGCAAGCTCCGGCTGGCGAGCCCCGGCGGCGAAAGTCCCGGCTATGCAGGTCACCGTCACGGCTGATAGGACTGATATGAATTTATTGATTTTACCCATGGGATGCCACAAAGTTACAAAAATCCTCGGTTTTCACGGCAAAAAGTTGATTTATTTTGTAGCGGTGAGAGCAAGGAAAACTTTGGCGCAGGCCTCGGCGTCGGCCAGGGCGTTGTGGTGGTTGTTGAACGGAATCCCCAGGAAATGGCACAGATGCGGCAGAGAAAACGACGGGCATAGTGTGCGCGGAATGGTGCGCCGCGCCAGTATGACGGAGCAGAAAAACGGGTAGTCGGGATATGTCATGCCGTAGTGGCGGTGGCAGGCGCGGATGCACCGCTCGTCGAACGCCTTGTTGTGTGCCACCAGCGGCAGGGTGCCGATGAACGGGCGCAATCTTTCCCACACTTGCGGGAAGCGTTCGGCCGTGTCGGTGTCGCGGCGCGATATGCCGTGAATCTCTTCGGTGAAATAGCGGAAATAGTAGTTAGGCTCAGGGCGTACGAACTCATGAAATGAGTCGGTGATAACTCCGTCGGTCACCTTTACGGCGCCTATGGAGCATACCGATGTGGGATGGTTGTTGGCCGTCTCCACGTCAATGGCTACGAAACTCTGCATCGGGTGGTTGTTTCAGTTTTCTTCTGTCGCTGGGCAATGGCTTGTGATGCTGTGCTTCACCTGCTCCATCAGCCAGCGGGGGGTGGAGGTGGCTCCGCATATTCCCACCGAGCCGGCTCCACGGAGCCATTCGGGGTCGAGTTCGGATGGATTTGAAATGAGATAGGTTGCCGGATTTACCTCCAGGCAGTTGGCGTACAGCACTTTGCCGTTGGAGCTTTTTTTGCCGGCAACGAAGAGCACAACGTCGTGGGCGCGGGCAAACCGCTGGAGTTTCTCCACGCGGTTGGCCACCTGGCGGCATATGGTGTCGAATGATTCCAGACGGCAACCGGGCTGCAGCCTGCGGCGGATTTCTTCGGTGACGTGGCGGAATCCTTCGAGCGATTTGGTTGTCTGTGAGTATAGCGCCACATCGCGGCTGAAATCGATTCGGTCGAGATCGCCGGCGCTTTCTATCACTATGGCCTCGCCGGCGGTCTGCCCCACGAGGCCGTTGACTTCGGCATGTCCGTTCTTGCCGTATATCACAATCTGCGGGCGCTCGGAGGCCGGGGTGGAGAAGGTGTCCTTGATGCGCTGCTGGAGGCGTAGCACCACGGGGCATGTG
Organism: Muribaculaceae bacterium Isolate-013 (NCI); assembly: GCA_004102785.1. GTDB lineage: Bacteria > Bacteroidota > Bacteroidia > Bacteroidales > Muribaculaceae > UBA7173. The sequence continues at coordinate 13,248 of SCEJ01000001.1, read as the reverse complement.
GCGTCGATTATCTCGATGCCGTTGCGGCGTGCCGTCAGGTAGGTCGAGGGGGGCTCGCCGTGTGCCCTCAGCAGCACTTTCACACCCGAGAGTTTCTCCATCTCGCTGTGGGTGATGATTTTCAGTCCTTTCGACGACAGCCGCTGCACTTCATCGGAGTTGTGCACTATATCGCCCAGGCAGTAGAGAGTGCCTGATTTCTGAAGTTCCTCCTCGGCTTTGCGGATTGCCGTCACCACACCGAAGCAGAATCCGGAGTCGTTGTCGATTTCAACTTTCATCGCGGCGGTAGTTTAGAGGGAATTTAACATTTATTATTAAACACCCTCTTAGAGGCGTGCGAGGGTTTCGTTGAAACGGTCGGTGAGCCAGCGGTCCTGTTCCTCGATTGTCATCGATGAATTGTCGAGGTCGATGGCGTCGTCAGCCCGGCGCAGGGGGCTTTCCCGGCGAGTGCGGTCGATATTGTCGCGTTTCTCCACATTCTCCAGCACCTCCTCGAAAGTGACCTCCTCCCCTTTGGCGCGGAGTTCGTTCCAGCGGCGCCGGGCGCGGGTCTGTGCCGATGCATTGAGAAATATTTTCAGCTCGGCGTCGGGGAATACGGTTGTGCCGATGTCGCGTCCGTCCATCACAATCCCTTTCTCTTTTCCGAATGCCTGCTGCATGGCCACAAGTGCATGGCGTACGGCCGGGATGGCTGCCACGGCCGATACATTGGATGATACTTCCATGGAGCGTATGCGCCGCTCTACGTCGGCGCCTCCAAGGGTGGTGTGCTGGGTGCCGTCGGGCATTATTGTGAAACCTATCTCAATGGAGGGGAGAGCCTCGGCCAGGGCTTCGGCATTGACGTTGCCGCCGGTATCGACGAGGCTGTGCTCCATGGCCCAGAGGGTGACGGCGCGGTACATCGCGCCGGTGTCGACGTAGCGGTAGCCTATTCGTCGTGCAAGCGCTTTGGCCATTGTGCTTTTGCCGGAGGAGGAGAAGCCGTCGAGGGCTATTATGATTTTCTTGTCGGTGTTCATATTGTCAGTTGAGAATGTCCTGCAGATTCAGGTTGAGGTTTACCATCAGTGTAGTGGCCCCGGAGTGGGGCTGCGCGAATGCGAGGCCGAGCGAGAAACGGTCAAGGTTGAGCCCGGCTCCGAGCGAGAATCCGCTCAGAAAGGAGCGTGAGTAGGTCGACATGTCGGTACGGGTCTTGTAGTTGTAGCCCAACGCTATGTAGAACCGCTCGGAGGGGGTGAAGTCGAGGCCGAACACCAGGTGGCGGAAGAGGTTGGATGTGAAGGAGTCCTTCACCTTGAACTCCTCGCTGGAGGTGCCGTCGCCGGTCTGGTAGAATGGCAGATGCCATTTGGTGAGGTTCCACGCTGTGATGCTGACACGCAGCGGTATGCCTGTGAATCCCTTTGTTATGCCGAGGCGCAGGTCGATGGGGAGGCTGTGGGTGCGGTCGTTGAATTTCTTTAGCTGACCGCCGAGATTGGCTCCCACCACCGAGAGCGACACGTCATGGTCGGGGGCATAGTAGTTCAGGCCGAGGTCGGTGGCAAGGGCGAATGCCGAATATTGCTCGTAGGAGCTGTTGAGTACTTTCAGGGTGATGCCGCCGCGCAGTCGGTCTGTGATGTCGTAGGAGAACGAGGCGTTGAAATTGAGGTCTTTCGGAGAGAATGTGCCGAGGATGTTGCCTTCGGCGTCGGTCTCTTTCATGGAGCCGTAGCCGAAGAAGCGCACTCCCACGGCCCATGCGCCGCGCTCGCCGGCCGAATGGGTGTAGCGCGCTCCGGCGAAATTGGAGTCGCCGAGATAGCGCATATAGTCAACCTGCACCTGGTTTGTCATCTCCGGCCCGAGAAGCGCCGGATTCTGGTCGGTGGTCGAGAGTTCTTCTTCAACGGTGGTGATATTCACCCCTCCGAGTCCGTAGATTCTTGATGATGATGTGATGTTGAGAAAGTTATATGCCGATGTGCCGTCCTGTGCCGCAGCCGTGGCGGCTGTGGCGGCAAGGAGGGCTATGGCGATTTTTATCGGCTTTGCTGTCATGCGGATTTTCATTCAGTGCGGCGGGTTTCAGAAGTCAATCGACAGGGTTATGTTGAACTGCCGCCGGGTGAGGTAATTGGGCACGGCGTACTGTATGGAGTTCACGTCGGTCACCCAGTAATAGGATGATACGTTCGAGATGTCGAGCAGGTTGAACACGTCAAGCCCGAGCCATATGCTCTTGCACCATTTGCGTATGCCGGTCAGTGAAGAGGTTTCGTCGGGAGGGGAGAGGAGGGCATAGTGGAGTCCGACATCCACTCGTTTGTAGGCCGGAGTGCGGAAGTAGCCTTTGTCGCGCGAGGAGTGCGGCGCTGTCACCGGCAGACCGTCGGAGAGAATGCCGCGGAGGGAGAATTTGAGTTTGGGGAACTTCGGGAAATAGTCGGTGAAATAAACGGCCAGGGAGTAGCGCTGGTCGGTAGGGCGCGGCACGGTGATGCCGTTGAGCACTTCTCCGGTTTTCATCACCGAGAATGATACCCAGGAGTCGGTGCCGGGCACAAACTGGCCGAAGAGCTTGAGGTCGAGGCCGGTGGTGTAGCCGTGGGTCTGGTTCTCGCCGGCGTAGGTGACCTTGAGGTTGTCGACTTCGTAGGGGATGAGTTTGTTGAGTTTCTTGTAATAGGCCTCGGCCGAGAGTTTGAAGGGGCGGCCGAAGGCGCGGAAGGTGTAGTCGCCGCCGAGTATGAAATGGATGCTCTGCTGCGATTTTATCCGGTCGTTGAGGGTTATCACGGTGTTGCCTTCGGCATCTTCGTCGGGGCGTCGGAACTCCTTGTAGAACGGTTGCTGGTAGTAGAGGCCGGTTGCGAAGCGAAATGTGAGGTTGTTGTTGCGCTCGGGCACGAACGCCACGTTGGCGCGCGGCGAAATGAGGAATTCCTTGTTGAAATCCCAGTAGGAGAGACGGAGGCCGGCGTTGATGGCGAAATATCCGGCCGAGGTGTTGAACCGGTAGCTGTCGGCCAGGTATGCCGCCATGCGTGTGGTCGAGAGGTCGTGGCGCGAGGTGAGGTTGTAGATCATCCGGATATTGGTGCCGTCGGAGGGGAGGGTGTATCCGGCCGAATCGCGCAGCTCCCATTCACGCGAGCGCTCCATGATTTTCTGTGCGTGCACTCCCAGGCCATAGGTGAGGTTGTGGCGCCTGATGGAGGTGTGGCCTTGCAGCCCGATTGACAACATTGAGATTTTCAGTCGGTTGCGGGCGTGCTCATGGTAACGGCCCACACCGAGTTCGCCACCGATGGCGTTGTCGGAGTCGCCACCGCCGGTGGTGCCGGCCTGGTCGAGCCAGTATTCGCCGCTGATGTCGTAGGCCACGAGCTCGTTGGTGAGATAGCCGGAGGCCAGAAGGGAGAATGCTGTGGAGCGGGAGTGTTCGTAGGTGAGGTTGAGCGCGCCGAAGTAGGTCTCGAAACGGTCTTTCTCGCCGCCGTCGAAGAATACCTTGAATTGCTTGGCATCGGTCGAGGTGCCGAAGTTGGTGGTGCGGTTCACCGGGGTGAACTTATAGTTGTTGATGGCTATGTTGCCTAAGAAAGAGGCTTTTAGCTTTTTTGAGAATTTGTATGTGAGGTTTGTCTGGTAATCGAAGAAATTTGGGTCATACTCACCCTTTGTCTCCATTGAGGAGAGGAGCGATGCCGCACGTTTGTAGCGCACGCCGTGAAGCTGCGAGAAACGGCGCGATGATGTGCCGAGCGATGCCGACGCTCCCATTAGCGATGCCGACAGCGAAGCCTCGAAAGCCTCGGGCTCTTTGTAGGTGATGTCGAGCGCCGACGACATTTTGTCGCCGTACTCCACGCCGAAGCCGCCGGTGGAGAATCCAATGGCGCCCACCATGTTGGGGTTGATTACGCTGAGCCCTTCCTGCTGCCCGGAGGTTATGAGTTGCGGACGGTATACCTCTATGCCGTTGATGTAGACGGAGTTCTCGTCGTATGTGCCTCCTCGCACGGAGTATTGGCTCGACATCTCGTTGTTGGAGTTCACGCCCGCCAGGGTGGAGAGCATCGATTCCACCGAACCGCCCGAGGCATCGGCGGCCAGAGAGTAGGAGCTCTGGTCGATGGTCTGCATCTGGTTGGTCTGTTTGCGGAAGTCGGTGACCTCGATTTCATGGAGGGTGTGGTCCTTGGAGCGCATCTGCACGCTCAGGGCCATGTCACCCTCAGGGTTGATTAGCTGGCGCCGCAGTTCGTCGTAGCCTATGCATGAGAAAACCACGGTTATGGTGTCGTTGGCCGGCGCCGAGAGCTTGTATGAGCCGTCGAGACCGGTGGTGGTGCCGATTGCGGTGCCGGCCACACGCACGGTGACGAACTCCATCGGCGAATTCTCCATGTCGGAGACCTTGCCGTGGATTTGCACCTGCGCGATTGCGGCTGCCGGCGCCAGCAGGCAGAGAATCAGCGGTATAATGTATGTGATAAGGGGCTTTGCCTTCATTTAAACAGCGTGTTGATGTATAGTTAACGCAAAAATCCGCGATTAATTATACATCGGCCCGCTATTTTGGTGATGCCGGGCGCGGCGAGTGTGTGCCGGAGGCGAAGTGCAGCCTGTTCATTTCGGCAGGTGTCAGCGTCACGGCTCCTGGAATTTCGGTGCGTGGGATGGTGCGTGGTTTCATGAGCGTGATTTTATGTAGTTCATCAGGCGGTTCACTGCCATAAGGGTGAATCCGTAGGCAGCCACGGCCGGGATAAAGTTCAGCAGGCATATTCCGCCGACGCCTTGCCAGGCCCCGCTCCATAGATATGCCCCGAACTGCAGCCACAGCAGCCCCTGGGTGATTACGCATAGGGTGCACCAGGTGTGGATTCTGAACCGCTGGTACCATATGCTCCAGAATGTGAACGGCAGGCAGCAGGCGTTGAGCACTGCAAGCAGCGGCATCGATTGCGGAAAGAGAAGGAGAATGAGTGTGGAAACTGAGAAGTATGTTATGCCAACCTCGCTCCAGGAGAAGATGCTGAAGAAAGTAGATGCTTTGCTTTCAAGCACATGGTCGCAGCCATGTTCCTGCAGCACGGCGCATATCCGGTCGGCCCGGCTGTTCTTTATGTCCAGTGATTTTAGTGTCAGGAGCCATGTCACCATTATTCCGGCGATATCCACGGCAACGAGCGCCACAGCGCCCGGATTGTGCCATAGCCTGCCGGATATGAAGCCGCAGAGTAGCAGCAGTGCCCCGCACACCCATAGCACCACCTTCTTTGCCTTTGCGGCGCCCTCCATGAGCCTGTTGCGCCGGTAGTCAGGCTCTGAGGAGTCCGGGGTGGGGAAGGCCTGGAGTATCGTGCCGGTGAAATCGCGGTTGAAGCTGTCGATGGGCTGCGAGCGCTTTTCGCCGAAAGCCAGATAGCTTACCCGGCCGTCGGGCGATATGTCTGTGACAATTACGAAAGCATCCTTCATCCGGGCGAGGAATGGCGCGGGTACATCCGCAAGCTTTGTTCTGTCGGTAAGGTCAAGTGCCCGCGAGTCAATGCCGTAGCTTGCCAGCAGGCGGCTGAAACCGAAGAGCGACCTGAAAGGCATGGAGTGGAAAGCCCTGTCGCTTGCCCCGGCGGTATGCGGCACCTGCAGCTCGTTGAGGAAATCGCTCAGAATCGTGGGCATGGCTTGAGTCAGATATATTCCTCAACTTTCGACAGAAGTGTCTGCCCGTCGATTTCACCTACCGTGCGCCATTTTTCCTCACCGTTGCGGTAGACGATGAATGTGGGCACGGATTTTGCTCCGAGTTCGTCGGCGAGACCTCCGTTGCGGTCGATATCGAACTGATATACGGTGGCACGTCCTTCGAGGAGCATTTTGAGGTCGTCGACCACCGGAGCCATGCGGCGGCAGTGGGGGCACCATGTGGCATAGAATTCCACCAGTACTGTTCCTGTGTCGTTGAGAAGAGTGTTGAGTTTATCTTTATCCATGTGTCAGAGTATATTTGTAATTTTGCAGTTAAAACAACAGCCGCCGCGGATTTGTTGTGCTTTTAACAGGTTCACTAATTTTTTATGAGATGACAGTATTCGACTTGGACGACACATTATTCAAAGAGCGTGACTTTGTGACCTCCTCATTCAGGGTAATCGCACGCGAGGCCGACCGGCGCGGAATAATATCTTATGAAAAGGCGCTGGCAATTCTCTGCGCGGGCCGCGACGGGGGGATGGCCTTCTCGTCGCTGGCCGAAGAAGTGGCAGCCCGCGCTCCGGGGTGCGGCCTTACGGAGGAGTGGATGGTGAATACCTATCGCACCCATACTCCGGATATAAAGCTTGACGATGCGACGGAATCGGTGCTTGCCGCGCTCCGTGAGCGCGGCGAGACTCTCGGCCTTATCACTGACGGGCGCTCCAACACCCAGCGTGCGAAGATAAAGGCTCTGGGACTGGAGCGGTTTATAGAGCCGCGCAACATTCTCGTGTCGGGCGAGACGGGTTTTGACAAGACTCACCGCGAACCGTTCGACATGATAATGATGCGCAATCCTGCCGAGCGGCGCTATGTTTATGTAGGCGACAATTCCGCAAAGGATTTCATATGGCCCAACAAGCTTGGCTGGCTTACGGTGCAGCTTGACGACGCGGACGGTGTGAACATACACCCGCAGAGCTCCGACCGGCCGGCTGCTTTTTTGCCGCAACGCCATATCGGTTCTCTTTCGCAGTTGCTGTGACAGAGGGAATACGCCGAAAAAAGCCGAATCCGCGCATCAAAACGGATTCGGCTATTTTTACACACCTGCGTGTGGAGGCAGTCTTGAAACGGCCTTTTACCCGGGCGTGTGTTTATCGAGCGAGGCGCAGGGAGGCGTCGGCTCCGCGGCGTTCGATGTAGAGGGTGCCGGGGAGGGGAGCGGCGATGCGCACACCCTGGAGGTTGAAGTATTCGGCCGGCAGGCTTGAAGCGGTGTTGTCGGCGGAAACTGAGCCGATGCCCGACACATATTCAGGTAGCGGAGCGGCCGGGGTGGTGTCGCGGGCCGGCTCTGTGGTGGTGCATTCGGTGTCATAGTCGCCGAACACCCCTTTGAGCCAGTTGGTTTTCTGCGAAAGCATCTCCACCACCCGGTCGCGGCGGGGGTAGATATCGGAGTTGTCGGCTACGTCCTGGCCTCCGTCGGGCACAGGCTGGCCGGCCCATCGGCGGCGGTCGGCCTTGGCGGCTTCCGCGATATGGCCGATGTAGGTGTCGATGTCGTCGGTGATTCCTTTATATCCGGTGTTCATGAACCATAGCCATGTCTGGCGCACCTTTTCGTTGAAAGTGTCGTTGGCGCGCATGGAGGGTATCCATGTGTTGCCGTAGGAGTCATTGTCGTAGAAGAAACCGTCGGTCGGACCGGAGAATGCGTTGCCGCAGTCCCACAGCGGCGAGAAGTGCCATTTCCGGTCGGCGCCCCTGTCGCGGAACAGATAGGTCGAGCCGTGGTAAGATTCGGTGTGTGATATAATCTCCTCCACGATGTAGTAGCGTGCGGCGTCGTCGAGGTCGAGGTAGCGCCAGAGGTCGTCGGAGTTGTCGCCCACGGCATCGTTCATGGCGGTGAACTGGTCGGTGATGAAACGTCGCTGGAGCTCGGAGTATTCCTCGGGGGTGTCGAATGTCACGCGGAGCATATCGAGGAAGTGCCCGTCGACGCAGCTTTTCTCTTCAAGCTGTATCTGGTTCTCTTCGTCGTAGTTGTCGAGCTCCACGAGGTATCCGCCGGAGATGAGCGAGGGGTCGGATACGTTGTCGTCGAGTTCGGTGATGTTCACGCGGTCTTCTTCTATGCGGATTGATTCGGTGAGGAAGTACAGGCCGCGGTAGTCGCCGTTGATAACAACCTCAACGGGCTGCTGCCAGGGAGTCCATGGCAGCCCGATGCGGCGGCCGAGGTTGAATCCGGTGAAATTGCGGAGGTAGCCGTATGAGTCATCGGCGTGGGCCAGTATGGCGAAATGCTTGCTTTTGGAGAGGCCGAGCATTTTCTGTTTGGAGCCTAACTTGAGTTTGAAAGGCTTTTTGGAGAAGCCTTTGCGGGTCCAGTTGCCGCGGGCTTTGATTTCGAGCGGGAGAGGCTCTTCCTGAGAGCCGATGCTCGTTGCTCCTTCGTCGGCAAGCCACTGGCAGCCGTTGATGTCGAGCCAGTATTCGCCGCCGAAGTAGTTCTTGTGGTCGAGGTCTTTTGAGATTATTTCGTTGTTGTAGTTGCCGTTTTCATCGTAGACGTTGATATATAGCACCGGCAGAGTTCCTGAGAGCCCTGCCACGGGTGGACGCTCGCCCGATACGGTGAAAACCACCGGCGTGGAGTTGCCGTCGGTGTAATCGAAGGTGATTGTGATGTCGGTCACACCCGGGCAACCGAAATTTTTGCCCCCTTTGACAGCAGTGACGGTGGCCGATGATGATATTACAACCTTTCCGTTTTCATCGGCGTCGGCTCCGAAATCGTAGCTCCAGTCATCGTTGGCGATTTTGAATTCTCCGTCCAGGTTGTCGAGGTGAAGGGTGTAGGTGCTGCCTTCGCGGTTGAAGCGGTATTGTTCAATGGCGTTCCATTGCCCTTCGGCGCCGATTTTTGCACCACGGAGATACATCACCGGGAAGCTTTCGCCGTCGGTGGCACCGGCCCATGCCGGGGTTGTGGCTGAAGCTATGATGGCTGCTGCCGCGAACAGGGTTTTTAATCTCATGATTTGCAAGAATGTAGTAAGATATTGTTTGGAAAATAATGTCAGTCGGGTTGCCCGGCCGAAAGGGCGTAGACGATTGTGCGCCGGTAGGTGGTGCCGGGGTCGAGGCGCTGAGAGGGGAATCCGGGGTGGTTCGGGGCATCGGGGTAACCCTGGCATTCCAGCGCTACGGCGCAGTAGTCGTGATACACGGCACCGTCTTTTCCGGCCGGCGAGCCGGTGAGCCAGTTGCCGGTATAGAGTTGCATGCCCGGCTGGTCGGTGAGCACGGTGAGGGTGCGGCCTGAGGAGGGGTCGTGAAGCACAGCCGCGCAGCGTAGCTCGCCTGGAGCCGGTGGGTTATCGAATGCCCAGAAGTGGTCGTAGCCTTTGCCGAAAAGCAGCGGCTGATAGGGGGCGTGGAGGTCGCGCCCAAGAGGCTTGGCGACAGAGAAATCCATCGGGGTGCCTGCCGCGGGGAGAACCGCGCCGGTGGGAGTGAGGTGCCGGTCGGTTTCAAGAAACGACGGCATGTGGAGCGTGAGTTCGTGAGCCAGTGCCGCATCGGTGCCGGCATTGTGGCCTGCCAGGTTCCAGTAGGCGTGGTTGGTTAGGTTTATCACCGTCGGCGCATCGGTTTCGGCCATATAGCTGATGTGCAGGCTGCAGGAGTCGTCCCACCGGTATGTTACCTCGGCTTTGAGATTGCCTGGATAGCCGTTGTCGCCGTCGGCCGACATGAGTGTGAACCTCACTGAGTCGCAGCCGGTGGCTTCTCCCCTCCAGAGGCGTTGGTGGAAGCCGTCGTCGCCTCCGTGCAGATGGTTGGGCGGGAGGTTGACAGGGAGAGTGTGCAGCCTGCCGTCAAGGAGGAATTGCCCCCGCGCTATGCGGTTGGCGTAGCGGCCGGGGGTCTTGCCGGCAGCCGGGCCGTCGCCGAAATAACTGTCGATGTGGGCATAGCCCATTACAACGTCGTCAAGGCGGCCGGCGCTGTCGGGCACTGTCACGGCGATTATCCCCGCTCCGATTTCCGAGAGGGTCACCTTGGCGCCCGATGAGTTTTCTATTGTGAAGCAGGCCACAGGCCCTTTGGCTGAATCTATAATCTCTTTTTTTATTTTCATGGTGTGTCGCACACAACTTTTGTGGCGCAAAATTACTGATTTTCGGTTTAAAATCTATAATTTTGTAATAATTTATGATTTCGTCAGCTTCCGGGCAGTTGGTAGAAGTAGTGTTGCCGCTGCCGCTCCACGCATCGTTCACATACCGTGTGCCCCCGGGGATGTCTCCTGCTCCGGCGATGGGACATCGTGTGATTGTGCCTTTCGGACGAAAGAAATTCTACACCGGAATCGTGACCTCTTTCCCGCAGAAAGCGCCAGAGGGAACGGAGATAAAGGATGTGGCGCTGAGCCTTGACGCCGCGCCGGTGGTGCGCCATCCGCAGATGAAGCTCTGGGAGTGGCTTGCCGATTATTACCTCTGCGCCGTGGGCGATGTTTATAAGGCCGCGGTGCCGTCGGGGCTTAAAATCGAAAGCGAGACTTTCGTGGAGCTTAATCCCGACTATGACTGGGCCGAGCTCCCCCCGGCCAACGACCTCCAGGCTCTGGTGCATCAGCTCCTTGCGAAGGAGGGACATCTCACCGTGGCCGAGATTGTAGGGAAAATCGACCGTCGCGGCACTCATGCCGAAATAAACCGCATGATAGCTTCCGGCGCCGTGATAGTGTCGGAAAAACTGGTGGAGCGTTACCGCACCCGCCGGGTGGCTTATGTGCGTTTCGCCGGGGGAACCGACGGTGTGGCCGCGGCTTTTGCCGCCGCAAAGGGAGCGCCGAAGCAGGAGACTCTGCTGCTGGCGCTTGCAGAGCTTTCAGGTGCGCGCCGTGCGGGCGCTGCTCCGCGTGAGGTGAGCCGTGCCGATTTGCTGGAGCGCTCCGGCGTGACGGCTCCGATTCTGCGCGCCCTCGAAAAGAAAGGGGTAGTGGAGGTGTATAAAAAGGAGGTCAACAGATTCCGTTTCGACGGGCTGCCCGGCGGGGAGCTCCCCGGGCTTTCGGCAGCGCAGAGGGAGGCGCTGTCGGCCATCAACGGATGCTGGCACTCCAAAGACACAGTGCTGTTGCATGGCGTGACATCATCGGGGAAGACGGAAATCTACATGCATCTCATCGACTATGTGCTCCGACAGGGCAACCAGGCGCTCATGCTCGTGCCAGAGATTGCGCTGACCACACAGCTCACGCGGCGCCTCCAAAATGTATTCGGCGAGAAGGTGGTGATATACCACTCCAAGTTCTCCGACAACGAGCGGGTGGATATATGGAAGAAACTGCTCGGCTCGTCGGAGCCATGTGTGGTGATCGGAGCGCGCTCGGCGGTGTTTCTGCCGTTTGCCAAACTCGGGCTGGTGATTGTCGACGAGGAGCATGAATCATCCTACAAACAGTACGACCCCGCTCCGCGCTACAACGGCCGCGATGCCGCCATGGTGCTGGCCTCGATGCATGGTGCCAAGACCCTGCTGGGATCGGCCACTCCGGCGGTGGAGACCTACTGGAAGGCGCTCAACGGCAAGTTCGGCCTGGTGGAGCTCACCGAGCGCTACGGCGAGAATGTGCGCCTCCCGGCGATGCATGTCGTCGACATGAAAGCCGCACGCAAATCTAAGAATGTGCGCGGAGCCCTGGCACTGACCACAATAGAGGCCGCCCGCCACTCGCTGCGCGACGGCCGCCAGGTGATTTTCTTCCAGAACCGTCGCGGTTTCGCCCCCATAGCGCGTTGCCGCCAGTGTGCCTGGACTCCGAAATGCGACAACTGCGACGTGGCTCTGGTGTATCACCGCAATTTCAACCAGTTGCGGTGCCATTACTGCGGTGCGGTTTATCCTCTTCCTGCCGTATGCCCCCAATGCAACGAGCCGGCAATCGAGGTGCTTGGCTATGGCACGGAACGCATCGAGGATGAAATCACCGAAATCTTCCCCGAGGCGAAAACTCTGCGCATGGACCTCGACACTACACGCAACAAGGATTCCTACGAGCATATCATCGATGACTTCTCGGCCGGACGCGCCGACATCCTTGTCGGCACGCAGATGGTCACCAAGGGGCTTGACTTCCAGGGGGTACGCACTGTATGTGTGGTGTCGGCAGACTCGGTGCTGAACTATCCCGACTTCCGCTCGGGCGAGCGCGCCTTCAACATGCTCGAGCAGGTGGCCGGACGTGCCGGCCGACGCGACGGCGAGCCGGGCAGTGTGCTAATCCAGACCTATGACCCGGCACATCCGGTGCTGTCCTACGTCGTAGCCCACAACTACCGGGGCTTCTACGACCGCGAGATAGCCGAGCGCCAGCGTTATTTCTACCCACCCTTCTGCCGGGTGATATATCTCTACCTCAAGCACCGCGATCCGGCGGCGCTGCGCCTTATCGCCGACACTTATGCCCGAACCCTCCGCGAGCTTTTGGGGCAGCGCGTATTCGGACCGGAGGAGCCCGGCGTGGCCCGCGTGCAGGGGCTTTATATCCGCCGCATAATGCTCAAAATCGAGCCCGCCGCCCCCATGCGTCAGCTCAAAGAACTGCTGCGCTCCACCTACCTCCAGATGCACACCCTCCCCTCCATGAAAGGCACCATCCTCTACTACGACGTCGACCCCCAGTAACCCCACCGGCATCCCCTCACTCAAAAAGATAATCCTTATCCATTTTTGCCAGATGAAAAAGCTTTTACTTTTTTTTGTTTTTATTATCGGCCTGACCATGTCGGCTGATTGCGATAAAACTGTATCCAAATCGGAAAACACTTTCGAAAAGGAATGGCTTCGTAGAGTATTGCCGGATTCAATTTATTTCAAAATTGAGAACCGGCCGCTGATAATCCATTCGTACGGTCATCATGGATATAGCTGGACTATTATATCCAGGATAGATACAGACTACTGTGCTTATGTAGGTAGAGTACACGGCGACAGTGAATTTGTCAGGCCGATGAGCTCCAAGAATAAATATTCATTAGCTTTTTTTTCAACGTTCGCTCCATTGATGTCTTGGGGATTTGATAGCTTGTTGTCTCAAGTTTCAAAAATGGAGCCGTTGGAGGGAAAGACTATGTTTGCTGGTTATTCAGAATCTCTGAAATTGATAGATTCTTGTGGAAAATGTGTTTTTGAATCAAAAAACAGTCAATCATTTTCGGGCCCGGACAGCGTAGCCTTCAACAAGAATATCCATGCACTTGAGTTTATTATGATGTGGCTCTCAAGTCCGGAATTGCAACAGACATTGCCTGTTAAGGAGCTGATTAAATCCTATCGAAAAACATATAAGCATATGTTTGAATAAGGGAGGCTTCATTCGGAGTTGTCTAAGAGATTGTCTAAAAATTAGTGCGAAATAATGTTATTAGGCATAACAAACCCTCAATCAGAGTGTTGAAGGAGAAAAGCTAATATTATGCACGAAATCAATCTCTATCAGACACATCTGACCGAGGG
>SCEJ01000019.1 GCA_004102785.1 Muribaculaceae bacterium Isolate-013 (NCI) | reverse complement strand
CTACGAGAAACTGCATCCGCGTTAAGAACCGCCGTATGCCGAACGGCACGTACGGTGGTGTGAGAGGTCGGTAAACACGAAAGTAGGAGATAAACACCTATGATTAGTGTTTACCTCCTACTCGATTCTTTAGGGCTACTGAATGAGTATGAGCGGATAGAATTGGAATATAGGTATTAATTATTGTTAATTTGGACTATTATTTGGCATATTGTTTGTGATTGCGCGAATATGTGTGTAGATTTGCGGTGTTTAAAATTGTACTGCTGTCATAGTGCGCATGTCTGCTGTCTGCTTGATTAGATTTTCACGTTTCGACAAAATACAATTATCTCCAAAATATCATCATGTTCAGGAAACTTTGTTTACTATTGATTGCTACACTGGCCTCGTCCTCGCCTGAGCTTTGCGCCCAGACAGAATGTGCCGCAGTGAAGTCACATGCATTCACCGGCCTGCGTGGAATAGTGCGCCCCGGGCACCGGCCGCAGGCGTTTGTCAATGCGGCGGTAAAAGCTCCGGCCAAGGCCCTGCCGGATGACGGCCGCGATTATGAAACGGTGATAGAAGAGGACTTTTCGCTTTTCACCGCCGGTAGTGTCGACGACCCCGACAAGAATTATCTTGAAGGCGCTGATGAGGTGATTCCGTCGCGCTACACCCACACTCCCGGCTGGAAAGGACGCGGAGTGATGTCGGCCGGAGGCTCCGTTTGCATCGGCTTCGTCACCGACCCCTATACACATGCCACAATGACAGGCCAGCTCGAACTGCCGGAGCTTGACCTCCACAAGGATGCCGGCCGTGCATATCTCTCATTCAAGGCCCGGCCGCTGCCTCCTGATGTGGATATGCTTACCATACGGTGGGTTACTCCACCCGACCTTGAGAATCCGTTCGGAACAAGCGGAGAGGAGCAGACCGTATATATACAGCCGGGTCATTGGCAGACGGTGGAGGTTGACCTCACGAAATGCCCGTCGAATGCCTGTGTGCAGATATTCAGCGAGTACCATGAAGTGCTCCTCGATGATATAGTGATAAAGCAGCATCGTCCGGAAATCGATGCACCCAAGGCTCTGAAATGGACCGATTATACCGGTGACTCGTTCACTGCCAACTGGACCGCAGTGGAGGGCGCCGACCACTATGTGCTGAACTGCTTCTATATCAGGCGCGAGGCTACCGAAGAGATGCCTGCCGACTATAAGTACATATTGAAGGACAAGGAGGTTGACGGCACTTCGTACCACTTCACCGGCCTTAGCCAGGAGCGTGTATATTACTACTATGTGCGCGCCGCAGGGCCGTCGGGCCAACTGAGCGAGGAATCGCAGGTAGTGGAGGTGATGGCGCTGACCGTTCCTGCCGGAGTCGAGTTCGCCAATGTCACGACCAATGGTTTCGATGTGAGCTGGAATCATGTCTACAACGCCGAGAGCTATGAAGTGCGCACTTCTTTGGCCCATGTGGCTGAGGAGGACGAGGACTTTGAACTGATAAACGATGATTTCTCCGCCATCGTAAGCCAGGGCTCGGTCGGCGACCCCTACGGCAATACCTACGGCTATTACGATATGGATGTGTATGGCATGAAGCGCGCCGGCTGGGTGATGTATGAGGGTGGAGTCATCGACGGCGGAGTGTGCTTCCACAACTATGTATCATCTTACGGAGAGAAATATTATGGTGAGCTGGTATCGCCGATACTGATACTCAGCCAGACTACCGGCGACATCACTATCGAGGCCGACTACGCCACACTTGACAAGGGCGTCAAGCCGTATATACAGGTGGCTGTGGTGGAGACTGTCGACGGAAAAACCGGCTGGATGCTCGGCGCCGGCGGTGAAATCGATGTTGACCTCGACAAAAACTGGAAACATGTAAAGCTCGAATATAAGGTGAAGCCCGGGATAGTACGTTTCTCGCTCGGATGTACCGATGGCGGATGGCTTTACATGGACAACCTGCGCATCACGGCGCATCTGCCCAAAGGGGGGATACAGGTGATGCCCTACCATTGCCGCGAGATTGCCGAGGAGGACGGGCATTCGATATATGTGCCTACTCCCGACCGCACGCCCAACGATGCCTACGGCGTATCGCTCACGGCCATACGCCGCAAACCCGGCACCACATTCTTCCCGATCTACATTTACAGCGACGACAGCCCGATATATGACGTGCCTGATGTGGAGTGGAGCGGAGTATCCGCAGCCATTGCCGGCGACACCGGATTCGAGGCCGCCGCAACCGAAGGCGGCATTGCAATCAGCAATCCCGGCGGGTTACCTGTGACAGTGGTGAATCTATCCGGACGGATTGTGGCATCTACGGAAGCTACATCGGCCACAGTGGCATTAGCCCCCGGCATATATATCGCCTCCTGTTCCGGCAAGTCGGTCAAGGTCTCCGTAATAAAATAATTCAGAACAGTAACTTGCATGAAAAAGCTATTATTTACCATTATTACAGCGCTGCTTGCGGCCACCAATATGGCGGCGGAAGTGCAGTCGCCATATACCGAGCAGTTCGAGAATCCGTCATTCCGTCCGGTGGGGTGGAAGAATATACTCTCCTCATCATATTCGCCGGGCACCTACACCGTTTGCGGCGAGGGAGGGCACTCCGGCGGATACATCTCCGTGAAACAGTACAGCAGCTACTTCTCCTCCTATTACAAGAATTACAGTTATTCCGATCTGCTGGCCACGCCGAAAGTTTCGGGTGAGGTGAGCATATGGGTGCGTAAGAACGGAACCGAGCCGGCGCTCACCTTCTACAAGCTTTCCGACCAGAACACCGTGCCAAGCTCATATTCGGCACCGGTGCTCGTCGAGGGTACGGAAATCAACATGGTGGAGGGTGTCAACGTCGATTCATGGACAAAAATCACCGTGCCCGGTGTTGCTGACGGCACATACATAGGCATCCGTGCCCACGACCTTGACCTTGACGAGTTTACAGCAACTACCGCCGACGTGACGCCTTTCAAGCTTCTCTACTGCAAGGTCGACAACCAGTCGGGTACCACCATAAATGCCAATCCCGACAACACCTACACCATCAACTTCAAGGTGACAATGGAAAATGCCGGCGATGTGGATTTCGGAGGCAACGCTCCCGTCACCGTGGAGGTGATAAACAACGTAACCCAAAGCACTTTCGGCTCGGGAGAAATTACCGGCAGCCTGCCGCGCGGAGTCAAGATAGAGAAAGAGTTCAGCATCACGGGCACACACGTCACCACTGACGATGTAAAAGCCTATTCCTATTCGGTGGTGCTTTCCCATCCCGACATGAGTTCGTTCAACGGCAGCCTCGGCTCGATTATTTTCGTGCCCTACCTGCCGGCGCCCAAATTTATGTACAACGAGGGCAATGATGCCAATCAGAACAATTTCACCGATGTCGACGCTACGGAATTCATAACAATCGGCTCCGGCGCCTCGCCAAGCCGCACTCTCTGGATGTGGAACTCCGGTATAGCCGAAATGGAGGTCACATCAACTACGCTCTCAGGCGGATTCGTGGCAGATGTCAATGCGTTCTCCCTCGCTCCGGGTGAAAAGAAGGCAGTTCGGATCAGCGCCGCTTCGGGCGCCGGTCTCAAAGAGGGTGTTGTAACCTTCACGGAGAAGAATCTCGGTGATATAACCTACGGCCTGCAGGCGCTTGTAACCGAAGCAGGTAAGTTCTTCGAGGATTTTGAAGCCGAACAGGCTCCGGCGGGATGGATATTCGGCAACCCGTGGAAACTTGGCGCCGTGCCCGAGAGCCTTGCCGCCAATGGCGCTACACAGAGTGCCGAATCCTCATATGCATCTTCCAAAGGGATGCTGATTACCCCGAAACTGAGATTCGCCGCCGACGAGCGTATTTACTTCTCCGCCACTAAAAAGGATAACACCAGCTCGCTGCTGACTGTGTACACTTCTACCGACCGCATAGACTGGACTCCGGTTATGGCCGTAAATGCCCGCCCGGAAGAGGGGCAGGCGATTTTCGGGCAGGATAAACCGACCGGAACCGGCTACGGCACCTATGAATTCAGTATTTTCTCGGCCCCGATGCCTGAGGGTGAATGCTATGTAGCGTTCGAGGCCGGCGGCGTGCTGCTCGACAATGTATATGGCGGTGAAAAGGTGGCTGTTGACCATGACCTGTATGTCACCGCATTAAGCACTCCGAAGGATGGCGTGGGCTCCGTCAACGCGCGCTATATTTCTTCCGTCACCGTGCGCAACCTGCTTACCGAAGAGGAGAATGACTACAAAGTGGCACTCTATTTTGACGACACGCAGATTGCCGTAAGCCCCGAGACCGGAGCCATCGGTGCCGGCGAAGAGATGACGTTTGAAATCGTGGCCACACCGCACGTAGAGGGCGCCTATACAGCCACTATCGCCTTTATAAGCGGCGAGGCAAGCCTGCCGCTGGCCGTTTTCGAAGCCGAAATCGGACCGGAAAAAGCGGAAGCCATATATCAGGTTGGTGACGAGAAGATTACAAATACCGATCCCTTCAACACCGGATACGCCGGCGTGCAGACTCAGATTCTCTATAAAGCCGATATGCTTCAGATGGAGAAAGGGATGAAAATCACAGGAGTATATTTCACCGGTGCCAACTCAAACGCCATCAGCAAGCATATCAAGGTGTGGGCTGAGAACACGACGGACATCGAGTATCCCGAGCGGGATATTCAGCCGGCACCAGTGGCCGACATGACACTGGTCTATGACAGTGACTATGAATTCCCCATTGCAGGCGACACCGGAGCCAAAATCTACGAACCGGTACTGCACATCGTGTTCGACACTCCGTTTGAGTACACCGGAAATAATCTCCGTCTGGCATTCGAGCTTATCGGCGGCGAGGAAGGCGGTTATGGCAGCAATATGATGTTTATGGTCGACAACACCGGCTATGACTATTACAATGACAAATACAACCATTACGCCATCGTGAACAAACAGCGTTACAGCGAGGACCTGGAGGATGAAGCCTCGTGGACCCTCTTCCGCGCCGGATTCCCGGCCTCCTTCTTCACCGTAGCCAAGGATGTGGTGGTAGTGAAAGGTAATGTCGTTGATGACTTCGGCTCGGCGGTCGAGAGCGCGCATATAGCTCTTGAATCGGGTGATATTCTCTATACATCCTTTACCGATGCTTCCGGTGCATACCGGATGAATGTGGCAAATGTGTCACTGACCTATACGCTCACAGCTACTGCCGATGACTTTGACAGGGTTGTACGCGACAACATCGTGCTTAATGCAAGGCAGCCGGAAACAACCGTTGACCTTGCGATGAGCTGGACTGACCGCACAGCCGTGCTTTCAGGTCATGTGTACAGCGTTTCCGACAACGAGCCGGCTGCCGGCGTAGAGATTTCTCTTTCAAACGGCGATGAAAAGGTAGCGGCAGTTACCGACGGCGACGGCGCATATAGCCTTGAGGTTTCGGAACTCGCCAGACCCTATGCCGTGACAATCACCCAGGATGGCATTGTACGCTATTCCAATGTGCATACATTTGCCTCAAGGAATGATGTTGAGAACTTCTATATCGTCTATTCTGGCATCTGTGGCGTGGCTGCCGACGGCGACATGGAAGCAGAGTACTTCAACCTCCAGGGTGTGAAAGTGGCACAGCCCGTGCCCGGCAATGTCTATATACGCCGCCAGGCCGGACGTACCGAAAAAGTGACGGTAAAATAACCCCGTAGCTCCATTTAAACAATCTCTAAAGGGGGATGTGTCAGAGTGGATGGCACATCCCCTTTCTGCATATTGGCGGCTCCTCTGCGCCGTTTCGTGAAAGGGGTGTGTGAGGGCTGGCGCCCACGGCTTTTTCATTTAAGATAAAATAAAGGGTATACCAGCCCTTACCCGCTTCGGGCTGAAGCGGGTAATTTGTTATATCTGTATTTCAGTTGTTTATCTCTTCGTTAAAATCTTATTTTTTTCATTTTTGGCTTAAAAATCGCATTAGTCGGGTAAAACTCATCGAGATATGTCTGATCAGTTCGGCTATGCCTTTATTCTTGTCCGATCGTTTTTTGCGAAGTCCTTTCCATATTGAGAACACCGAGTAAACGATTCTCTGTATGGTGTCGAGGTTTCGGGCAGCTCTCGTCGACTTGCGTTTTATATTGTCCTGCTGAAGATTGTGGTCCAGCCCCCAGTGCATGCTTTCTATCGACCAGTGGTTGCGTACGATGGTTCCGAGCTTCGGAGTATCCGTGGGCATACTGCTGACGTACAGGCGTTTTTCTGAGGTATGTGCTCCTGTTGACTTTTTGACTGTGGACGATTCATACTCTATGATGGTCATGTTTCCGCCCCATTTCTTCTTGTCTGCGATAATGTCCAGTCCGTCATATACGCGGCAGGTTCTCGTCTCTATCCTGCCGTGGGCCAGTTCGGGACCTTCGGTGTAAGAATATACCGGTGTGTGTTCCACCAGCCTGTCCTCAATGCCGTATCGCAATGACGGCTGGTTGGCTTTAAGTTCTATCAGAAAGTCTCCGCCTTTCTTTCTGATTTTCTCGACAATGTCCTTCTGCATAGACATGGCGTCGGCCGTGACAATCTTTCCTGAGATATCTATTTTATCAAGAAGTATCGGTACGGCCTTTATCTCGTTGCTCTTTTCCTTACAAGCTTCGGTGGCTATTGTTATGCCGGTGTTGAATGAATAGGCCGAGACGATATCCGGGCTACGCCCGTTTTCCTGAACGGTGCCGCGCTCGGCTTTGCCGTCAATGCAGACTATCTCCCTGTCACGGCATGCCTTAAACAGTTCGTTATGGAAGTTTTCGGCAAATGCCTGCATACTGTCCGCCATGGCCAGATCATCGATGCCGTTCTCTACCCGGCAAAGGGTTGCCCCCGAGGGAATCCCATTCTTCAGCATCCCCATTTTACGGAGTTTATTAAGATTATATTTGCCGAACGCTATTATATCGGATCGTCCGACATGCCCGCACGTCCGTCCGAGTATCATCAGAATGATGATGTCTTGGAGTCGGTGTCGGAGGTTTCCTTTGTCGCATCTGCGAAAATCAGGGACTGAGGCGGCAAAATTCATCAGCCGTTCCAGAATACTGCCCTGTGGAACGAATTTATTTATTACTTTTGTGGTGTGATTGAGCTTATGCGCGTCAATCGAACGGTTTTGGTCAAGTGTCTCCATTTTTAGTGTAACTAATTGATATTCACCCTTAAAGTTACTAAAAATCTACCACTTGACCAAATTTTTAATACACTTATTTTCTTAAAAATCAGAGGTTAAGCTCTCTCCGCCCGAACTGCCCTCGCTATAAAATAACACATTTCTCGACAATGAGACGGAATCTTAAATGAAAAAGCCGTGGGCTGGCGCCGGCTATATATGGATAATGGTTTTTATAAAAAAGTTTTTTTTCTTAACTTTGTGGAACGTAAACGAATAGAAAGAAATAAAATGGAAAAAGTGATACTTACCGGCGACCGCCCTACCGGACGCCTTCATCTCGGACACTATGTGGGCTCGCTGCGTCGCCGCGTTGAACTGCAGAATTCAGGCGAATTCGACAAGATTTTCATCTTCATCGCTGACGCGCAGGCGCTGACCGATAATGCCGACAATCCTGAGAAGGTGCGTCAGAATGTGATAGAGGTGGCGCTTGACTATCTTTCCGTCGGTCTTGACCCGGAGAAGTGCACGCTCTTCGTGCAGACTCAGGTGCCGGAGTTGTGTGAACTGGCGTTCTATTATATGAACCTGGTGTCGGTGTCGCGTGTGCAGCGCAACCCCACGGTGAAGACCGAAATACAGATGCGCGGCTTCGAGAAGTCGCTCCCGATGGGATTCTTCAGTTATCCTGTAAGCCAGGCCGCCGACATCACCGCCTTCAAGGCAACGACCGTGCCTGCCGGCGACGATCAGTCGCCGATGATTGAGCTTACACGCGAGATTGTCAACCGCTTCAACAACATCTACGGCCCCACGCTGGTGGAGCCTGAGATACTGCTGCCCGACTCGGCTGTATGCCAGCGTCTGCCGGGCACCGACGGCAAGGCCAAGATGAGCAAGTCGCTGGGCAACTGCATCTACCTCTCCGACACCCCCAAGGAGGTCAAGAAGAAGGTCAACAGCATGTACACCGACCCCGAGCATCTCACCATCGACTCCCCCGGGCATCTCGAAGGCAACTGCCCGTTTATCTATCTCGACGCCTTTGCCTCCGACGAGCAGGTGGCACGCTTCGCCCCCGAGTTCGGCACGCTCCAGAACCTCAAGGACTGCTATTGCCGGGGAGGCGTGGGCGACGGCACGGTGAAGAAGCTCCTCATCAATGTGCTTGAGGAGGTGCTTGCGCCGATACGCGAGCGACGCGCCTACTGGGAAGCCCGCATCCCCAAGGTGTACGACATTCTGCAGAAAGGTTCGGAGAAAGCGCGCGCCACTGCATCCGCCACTCTCGACGAAGTGCGTGCCGCAATGAAAATCAACTATTTCTCCGACCATAAACTCATTGCCGAACAGGCTAAGAAATACGCCGCCGGCAAAAAATAAACGGTCATTATGGCTGCATCAGTAGAAAACATTCTCCCTGAGGGGCACATACTCTCCAGCGGAGTCGGCGCATACCGGATCGAGAAGAAGCTCGGTTCGGGTGGTTTCGGTATAACCTATCTCACTGTCAGTGAGGTAAAGGTTGGCAATGTTACCGCCGACATGCATTTTGCAGTGAAGGAACACTTCCCCTCGGCTTATTGCCGCCGCGGCGCCGACGGGTCGGTGGTGCCTCTCGAAGGGCATGCCGACGATTTCAGGCGCTCGGCCACCGACTTCGAGGCCGAGGCCCGGCGCCTGCAGAAGTATGGCACCGACTGCGACAATATTGTGAAGGTCAATGAGGTGTTCGAGGCCAACGGCACGGTCTACTATGTGATGCAGTATATCAGCGGTGAGTCGCTCGACGACTATGTGCGGTCGCGCGGCACCCTCACTCCTGCGGAGGCAAAAAACATACTGGGCCCGGTGCTTGATGCTGTGACCTATCTGCATTCACACCGTGTGAACCACCTCGACATCAAGCCCGAAAACATCATGTTGCAGAAAAAGGGCGATGCCGTGACTCCGGTGTTGATTGACTTCGGCCTCAGTGTGCATTTCAGGAAAAGCGGCGGCAAGACGTCGCCCAAAGGGGTGATGGGTGTCACCGACGGTTTCGCGCCACTGGAGCAGTATGCCGGCATACAGGAGTTCAATCCCACGACCGACGTCTACGCCCTGGCTGCTACATTTCTCTATTGTCTCACCGGCAGGATTCCGGCCAAAGCCTCTGAGCTCCGTCTCCAGGATGTGCGAAAGGCCGTCGGTGACAAGCTCGGGGAGGAGGAACTCGAAGGGCTCTGCCGGGCATTGTGCAAGTCGTCCGATGACCGCACGCAGAGCGTGGCCAGGCTTAAGGCCGACCTGGGCATCGTCACCTCCGGCGGAAATGGCACTGTGGAGATACGCATGGGCGATGACTCCCGCCCGAATTGGCTCAGATGGGTGCTCATCGGGGTGCTCGTTGTCGGGGCGGCGGTTATATGGTTTGTTGCCGGAAACCGAGGCGATGATTCCCGTCAGGAAAAGGGCGATGCCGTCTCCGAGAAGACGGAGATAGCCGACTCGGCAGTGGTTGAGTCTCCGGCGGAAGTTGCCGGGCAGATTGTTGTGACACAGGAATATATCGACTCGCTGGCTCATGCCAAGGCCGACTCAATACGCCGGGCCGAGGCCGCGTCGACAGCTCCGGCCACACAGTCCCCACAGTCCACTCCCACGAGTTCCACCACTCCCACTCCCGCGAAGCCTAATGTCACTTCCGGCACGCTCACCTTCGGCTACGCCACTTGGAGCGGCGGCATCCGCGACGGCAAGCCTCACGGGGCCGGGCGCCTGACTTTCCACTCGTCCCATGCTGTTGACCGCCACTCATCGGTGCAGGCCTCGCCCGGCGACTATTTCAATGCCACCTACGAGAACGGCCAGCTTATTTCCGGTAAACTTTACGACTCAGCCGGGAATCTCCTTAAAACTATCATTCCATGATGATTTTCAGAAAAATATCAATTATTATGGCGGTTGTTGCCGCCGTGGCTGTCCCGTCATTGCGTGGTGAGGGTGAGGTGAGCGTGCGCTCGGCCGCCGAGGATAACTTTATCGCCGGCTTGCGGGTAGCTCACGGCGAGCCGAGGGAAGTTGCCGTGCCCGACAGCCTTGAGCTCGTCGACTCGGTGCTGCTGCGCCTTCCGGGGCCATACTATAACCTTCGCAGCGTCAACGCAAGCACCTATTATATTTCAGGAGCCGACAGCCTGACTACCCCTGTTTTCTCGGCTGAATATCCCGCCGAGTCGATGGCAAACCTTTTCATCCTGCCGGTAGCACAGGCCTTCGATACCCCCATGACCGTTACGGTCCTCAAGCATGAGCCGGGCGAGAAGGAGACAGTGGAGACCACCGTAGGCGACTTTGTGGAGCATTGCCGCCAGGAGGGATGTACCCCTTTCTGGGGCGTGGAGAAGATTGGCGGCGAGGAGTTGCAGGGAGCGCTTTTCCTCTACAATGCCGCCAAAGGCTACGACCATGTGGTGAAGGTGACCTGCCGCCCTGCTGAACTGTTCGGCGGTGAAGGAGCCGTTGCCGGGCGTGTATCCCTATATGTGCCCACGAAGAATGTGAAAACCCTCTTCAACGACGACAATCAGGTAGAATGTCCAAACCATGAGAAGTATGAGGTCGGTAAAAAATAATGCCGCAGCGCTGCTGTTGCTGCTGCTTGCGCTTTGCTGCCCCCTTACTGCCGCGGCCCAGAGCGCCGAGGAGCGCGTCAATGCCATCCTTATCAACGAAAACTACATCTCCGGAATAGGGGAGGGGAACTCGGAACAGGAGGCTTATCAGGCTGCGCTACAAGACCTTGCGGCCACGGTGTCGGACTTCCGGCTGCAGCGGGGCAAGACGTCGGTATCTGTCGGTGATGTCCAGATTCATGCGCAGAGTCTGAATGACGACGTCCGCCATATGATGCTCCTCTATCTCACCGTAGAAAAGGCGCTTGCCATCACACCACGCCACGACTCCGCCCCGGAGGCCCAGTCACCAATCCCCGTGCCGTCACCCGCTCCTGCCATTTCTCAGCCCGCCACCCCGGCTCCCGCCAGTCCTACAAGTCCCATTTCCTCACTTCCAGCCGCCGATATTGCCGAGCTGCTCGCCGCCTGCTGCCCCCTGCAGCTCGACGAGCTGGGGCGCATACTCAACCACAACAAAGGGCTGGGAAAAGTTGCCGATTTCGGCCAGGCAGGCTCCGACCGCTCGGTGCCCGACGGCGCCTTTGTGGTGATTGTAGGGCGCGACTACGGTGTGAAGGCCATCCTCTCTCCCCGCCACTCATCTCCCCGCGTGAACTACGTCACCGGGGCGCAGGATAACGAAACCAACTATCACGATTACGGAATAATATGGTTCAAGTGATTGACTTCAAACGCCTTGCCGCCATTATGCTCCTGGCGGTCAGCTTTTCGGCGATGGCGAATGTATCGTTTAAATTCAAGGCCAACACCATCGACAACGGCGCACTGAAAAACACTATGGAGCGTCAGATTTCAGCAGTGCTCTCCGCCGTGAACGCCACGGCTCCCGGCGGCGCCATCGACTATACAGGTATCGACATAGAGGAGGGGGCGCGCGTCCGCCTCGACGCTCTTTTCTCAAATGTGCCGTTCTCTGTTGACAAGCAGCTTAATATCAGCGCCTGTCTGCACGATATGCAGGGCTACCAGGTGCGCGGCATAAACGTGACCATGAAGCCGCAGGATGCCTCTTACGACCAGTCGCTCAACCGCCAGCTCACAGTCTCGCTCAACCGCAGCGGGGTAATTACCGGCGTGCGTCTGGCAATGGAGAGCCAGGAGGATATGGATAAAATAATGCAAGGAGGGCGCACCGTTGAGGACCTCCGCCGGCGTCGCGAGATTCTTAAGTTCGTGGAGGATTTCCGCTGCTTCTACAACGAGAAAAATCTTGAGGCTCTGCGTGCGATATTCAGCGATGACGCCATCATCATCACCGGCTCGGTGATGAAACAGAGGAAGCTCGGCGATGGCGGAGTAAATGTGCGGCAGGTGCGACACACCGTGCAGAACAAGGAGCAGTATATGAGCAACCTCGCCCGCTGCTTCCGCAACAACCGCTGGATCAACCTGGGTTTCGACCGGATTTCTGTCGCCGCCCATGGCTCCAAGGAAAATATTTATGGCGTGACCCTCCACCAGTCCTGGCGCTCATCCACCTACAACGACGACGGCTGGCTCTTCCTTCTGTGGGACTTCAACGATGAGGAGCATCCGCAGATTCTCGTGCGCACATGGCAGGAAGACCAGGCCGCGGCCGCCGAAGGCGTTTTCTCCCACCACGACTTCTTCTTCCCCTGACCTGTATGCGACGACTGTTTTTCTTCATTGCTGCTTGTGTGATGGCGGTGTCGGGAGCCGTGGCGCAAAATCTGACTATAAAATCGCTTGAACTTGACCAAATGGATCTCACGGCTGCGCATCAGCCGGTCAAAGATCTCAACGGTGTGCCGTGCGCGCTGCTAAAGGTGCAGATGCTTGACCGCATGGCAAAAGCCGAGGGCGATATATTGAGGCGTGTTGACAATGGTACCGAGACGTGGCTCTATCTACCTGAGGGAACGAAAATGGTGAAGATTATCGGCGAGAAACATAAGCCGTTGATGGTCAATCTGTACGAATGGTTTCCAAAAGGAGTGGTGAAGAAGATGACATATATACTCGAACTTGACAGTGATCTTCCGCCTGAAGTGCTTCTATCCCAAAGCAAGAAAGAAGTGCAGCCGGTGGCCATGTGTGCCGCCACTGAGCCGCTCATGCCGGAATGGTGGAATACCGCCACGGAGTCTGACCTGTATGTCGGTATCGCGCCTCCCACCCTTGACGGCAAGCGAGCCAAAACCATGGCTATTTCCAACGCCATAGGTATGTACGCCAACGCCTCGCGCGTGCCGGTGAGCTTCACCGGAAATTATAAAAGTATATCAGGCGCATCCGATTTGGAAGCCATAATGATGGAATCCAATGTAAATCTCAAAATGGATATCGAGGTGCTGCAGGAATATTATAACCATCGAGGAGAATATTTCGTGCTGTGCCGCATCACGGATTCTAAAAAGGAGAACGCCTCTGTGGCGATAATCAAATGGCTTGCTACGTTTGATAAGACTGAAAGAAGCGAAAGGGGAGGTATATATATGAGTGTGGCGATGAGGCTGATGATTGACGGTTCGGAATTGCAAGGCTCTACCTCCTGCTCTGTTGCCACTGACTTTATGGAGGATAATTTCATATCCTGTAATGGCGTAAGATTCACATTACCTGCAGATTTTGTATATACTTCAGTAAAGGATAAGTCTGAAACCGGTTTGTTTGTCAATACTTCCAACTCGATAGGTGCGGCGCAGACACGTCTTTTGTATTCATTGCCATTCGTTCCCGATAGTGTGGAAATAAGAGGTACTACACTCCAGGATGGTGAAAACGTCAGCATCGAGACGGCTTGCATGGGATATTCGGCCATGCTGCCGCACAAACCGGTGATGAAGGATATTTATCAGGATGGCCTGGCATTTTCATTCCCTATGGATATGGCAGGGCTAAAACCTCTTACCTTTCCGGATGAATCCTACAAAAAGAAATGGGAGAAAGGAGTGGAGAAATTGAAGAAGGAATATTTGAAAGAGGGGTATGGTTTTGCTGCTGTATTTGATTTTTACGATGTAGCAGGTAACCTTGAAAGGAGTACAGGGGTTAGTTCCGCGTCAATACCGGAGTCAAGGGGGTGCTTTGTTATAATGCGTGCATTTGCGAAAGCTTTAAATTATTCATCGGATAATTTGACGAAAAAGCAGGCTCAAACTTCGTCTTCGGTTGGTACAAAGATTGGAGTCAAAAATATAATATGGGTACTTGATGATTTAAAGGCATTAAAGAAAGTGGATTTCGATAAGATTTCAAAACATGGAGTACACATAATAACATACAACAACCTCTAAGACATAAGGATGAAGTAACCGCGCACTTATCAAGCTGTGGATGGTAGCGGCTTTGGCTGATGCGGTGCAGCGTTTAGAGGTATACAATTGCTGATTTCGATACACCCTCGCAGTGTTTGATGGGAGTATAGTTTTGATAACCTGCTTTAGTAAACAGTTGCCGGAAGCCTTCCCCGGATGGGGACTCTGACATTTTGATATTCAGAGGAGGGTGGCGGCCCATTCGTTGCCGTAGCGGTCGTAGGGGGCCACGGCATAGCGGTAGCCATCGAGGAGGTAGGCGGGAAGCTCGAATTCAGGCTTGTAGGTGATGCCGGCGATGTAGGCGGCCAGGTAGTTGCGGTCGGGTGCGTCGGCGGCGACATCCTCCTCTGCCAGCTCCTGGGGCAGGGCGTAAACCACATATCGGCCGGCGTCGTTGTCATCCCAGCCAAGGGTTTCGCCATCGAGGGTCAGGCCTGTGATTTTGCCGGGGTTGCGGGCGTGTTTCCACTCCATAGGGGGCATCAGCGCCGGCATGAGATATTGTCTGTTGCTCAGCCAGGAGGCCAGTCCTCCGGCTTTTTTACCGGTGAGCGAGGAGGCCGAATAGAGCACCGAGCCGGGCGAGGCCGCGCGGCGGTCGATGTCGATCTGTTTCCCTTGCTCTACCCAGTGTGCCCTTGTGGCGGCCAGGTCCGTGAGTGAGTGCGAGGGGAAGCAGTGACGGCGGAAATGCCGCGCCGTCTTGTCCCACCATTGCGCCAGAGGCTCGTAGGGGTTGGTGGCGTGGTCGGTGGGCCAGTAGAGCTGGGGCGAGACGTAGTCGACCGTCCCCTCGTTGAGCCATGCCAGCGGGTCGCAGAAAATACGGTCGTACATCCAGTCGCTTCCCACGATGGGGGGGAGGATATTGTATTTCGCCGTGGCTTTGCCGTTGCCTCCGGCCACCCCTGCCGGTGCTACTCCGAAGCGCACCCAGGGCTTGGTTTTCTCCACCATGGCGTGTACGGCGGCCACGGTTTTGTTGACGTAGTGCCGGCGCAGCTCGCCGTATCTGTCGGCGGGCTCGTTGGCCTGACGCGGGAAACGGTCGGGATAGAAATAGTCGTCAAACACCAGCCCGTCAATGTCGTAGCGGCGGATGATGTCGCGGCACACTTCAACAACATGTTGCACGGCCGATTCGTTGGCAGGGTCGAACACCGCCGGCGATTTGCCTGATTTCAGAATCCAGCCGTTGCGCAGGGCGCGTGTGTCGGCCGGGGTAGAGGGGAGCGATGCCGATGAGGCGGCGAAGCGCAGCGGGTTGACCCAGGCGTGCAGCTCCATGCCGCGTGCGTGGGCCTCCTCCACGGCGAAGGCCAGGGGGTCCCAGCCGTCGGCCGGAGCGGTGCCGCGCCGGCCGGTGAGGTAGCTGCTCCATGGCTCCTTGTCGGATGCATACAGGGCGTCGGCCATAGGGCGCACCTGCAGGAAGATGGCGTTGAGTCCGGCCGTCTGGAGCGTGTCGATAAGTGTTGTCAGCTCGGCTTTCTGTTGCTCGGCTATTTCGGGTGTGGCACCCTGCACAGAGGGCCAGTCGATGCCGTAGACGGTGGCCACCCAGGCTCCCCGCATTTCATGCTTGGGTGCCTGTGCATACATCAGCGGGAGCGCCCCGGCCAGGAGCGCTCCCACTGCGAGGAGTTTTCGTAAGATTTTATTCATGTGAGCTTACGGTGATTACGCTGCCCGAAGAGTGTGCGGCGACTATGGGATTGTATTGGCTCTGGAGCTGAGCGGCACCTGAGGTGAACACGCCCGTCTGAGCGGCATAAAGTTCGTAGGAGAGGATATAGGAGCCGCGCCGCAGGCGGTTGATGTAGAGGTTTGTGGAGGAGTCGCGGTTTTCGCGGTAGAAGCATGTGCCTTCGCTCCATACCGGTTCGGGAAGCTGTGAGGCAGGCTCGAATCCGGCGGGGCGCGGGTCGGTGATTACGAGATAGTCGAGGTCATCGTCGGCAGTGACGGTTAGGGTCACCCGCACGCGGTCGCCGGGATGGAACTCTGTGGTTTCGGCCCACTGCCCGTTGCGGAAGACTTTCATCGATTTGGCTATCGTGGCTTCGGCGCATCCCACGGCGGCTACATCCTGCATCGCACGGCGCTCAAGGGTTATAACGCTGCCGACCGACGGATAGTTCGCCTGGCGGTCGATTGTGAGCTCGGCGGGGGAGGTGAGCCGCGAGGTGATGTCGGCGGTGAACTCGCCGGTGGCATACTGCACCTTGTCGGGCTGGAGCAGTGAGTCGCCGATGTGTATGGCTGTGCCGGAGGGGTTCACTGTCCATTCGCTGCCGGTGGTGAGTATCGAGGCCACAACCAGCGATGTGACGGCCGACGAGCCCCACGAAGTGTTCTGCTTCTGGAGCACGAGCCACTGGCGTATGCGGTCGACTTCGGCCGATTTCGGCTGCACGGCGTTGAAGGCCTGGAGCAGCACGGCAGTCACTCCGACGCGGTCGAGGGAGTTCCATGAGGTGTGGTCGAGCTGTTGCCACCACATCCCTTTTTCGGGGGTGGAGGTGGCGTATTCGGCAAGCGAGGCCACAATCTGCCGGGCTGTGGCGGCATACCCTTTGGCCGAGAGAATCAGGGCCGAGAGGGCTTTCTGCTGGATGGTGCTTTCTTTCCAGCGGGCGATGCACTGCTGCACTGCGGCCTGGCTTACGCGCTGCGCTGCGGTCGACTGTTTCACATCGGGGAAGAGGACTCGCAGGTAGGTATAGAGTGAGTAGTCCGATTTGGGGTACTTGGCATAGCGGCGTGCGGTCTCGGCATCGAGCCAGCGGCAGGCGCCTGCCACCATCCGCTCCAGGCGCTGGTCGGCGGGGAGCCATCCCATTCTGTTGAGCTGGCCGAGGGTGAGAAGAATCTCGGAGGTGGCCCATTCCGATACTTCGGTATAGCGCGCGGTCCAGCTCCATCCGCCGTCGGACGCAGTGGTTTTTGCCAGCAGGTCGATGGCTTCGGCTGTGACTCTGGCGCATTCGTTCCGGTCAAGGAGCAGGGCCAGACGCTGGAGGCGCTGGGTGTCGCTGAGGGCTTCCTGCACCCATGGCGTTGAGTCAAGAAGCACCTGGCGGAGCCGGCTGTCGGCCTGAAGGGCCGACACCAGCGCGGAGTCGCCGGGATTTTCGCTCCATTGGCGCAGAGTGCGCGCCACTTCGGGATAGCGCTGCACCAGGCCGCGTGCCACGGCGGCTGAGAAGAGGGTGTGGGCGGCTTCAACCGAGGAGTTCACCGAGTTCTCGCGCAGACCGGGGAGCGCCGACACCACCTGCCAGGTGGGATTCTCCGTGAAATTCAGCATTGCCTTGCCGCCGGGGGCTATCGCCGGGAGTTGCATGGCGAAGCGTGATGAGTCGGCGGGGATGTAGAATATACGCGACTCCATAACATCCTGCCGGGCGGGGAGCACAGCCACGAGCTGCTGCTCGCCGTCGGTGTAGTTGCCGGCTGACGCCTTCACGCGCACCACCAGGGCGGCGGTCAGGGTGTTGGCTTCGTAGTCAAGCCCGACTGTGGCCTGCCCTTGTGGAGCCAGCTCCTGGCATGTGAATGGTTTTGATGCGAGCACACGCCCGGTGGCCTGGTCGATAATCTCGATATGCCCCGAGGGGGAGCAGACCGAGTCGGTGGCGTTCATCACCGATGCAGGGATTGTGATATGGTCGCCGCTGCGGAGAAAACGCGGGGCGTTGAGGTTGACCATCAGAGGCTTGGACGCCATGATTTCGGCGGAGGCCGAGGCTGTGAGCAGGTCGCGGTTGTATGCCGCGGCGCGCAGTATCCATGTGGTGTTGGCGTCGGGCACGCGATAGGTAAGTTCAAGCGAGCCGTCGGCCGCGGTGGTGAGCATGGGGCGGAAGAATGCCACCGGTATCTCCGACGGGCGGTATTGTCCGGCGCTGTCGTCGGCTTTTTCCGTAACGGCTACTTCCTGGCTGTGGGTGGTGACGTTTGTCACCTCGTCGGCGCCGCCGTCGGCAGTGGCGCCTGCCGCGGCCATCTGTGGAGCGGCATTGTCGAAAGCCACTTCCTCAACTTCAGCCTCGGTTTTTGACATGACGGCCAGTCCGCGTACCTGCGAGCCATATAGCTTGTCGGTGATCCTCATGCCGCCGGGGTAGAAGTTGACTCCGTAGAGGTTCCACTGCGGAGGGTTGTGGCTGCCGGTGGGGAGGGGCTTTAAGTCGGCTGTCCACGAGGATATCAGGGGGCTGCTGTTCCATCCGTTGAGCCAGGGGTATGAGGAGGGGGGCGACGGAATGTTGACCCGCATGGCCGCCGGCGAAAGCTGGTTGATGGCCATGTTGGTCATGGAGGCCATCACGGCGCTCTGCACACCGGCACCGTGGGCAGGTGTGATGCGGAAGGTGATTTTTTCAAGGTCGCCGGGAGTGACCTTGTCGCGGAAGGTCTCGATGCGGAGCGCTATTTTTTTGAGCGACGATGCCTGGCGTATAACCGTCTCATCGCTGTAATATGCGTAGTCGCGGAGACACCGCAGGGTGACGGTAGCCTGCTCCAGTGTTTCAGGCAGACTGACCTCCACGGTCTGCATCCCTTTGCGGGAGCGGAGCCAGCGGTTTTCGACCAGCGAGGCATCCGGACCTGTGACGGAGAGCCATATCCATGCGCCGTCGGTGTCGGAGCCGAATGTGAGCGCGGCTTTTCCGCCGTTGTCGGTCACGGGATTCTGATAAGGAACCCAAAGCGGCTGTTTCACAGGCGATACTGCGGCGTCGGGGCGGTAAAGAATGAATTTCACGTTGTCGGCCGCGGAGGCGAGTGTGGTGTCGGTGGTGGCGAAGCGTGCGGTGTAGCTGCCGGCGGGGAGGTCGCCGAGCACACTGCTGATATTGCCGGAGGCAATCACTCCGCTGACGGGGCTGAATGTTGTCGCGGCGTCGCATCCGCTGATGGTGTAGGTCAGTTCGGTGTCGGTTTTGTCGCCTTTGTAGTCGAGGGTGTTTACGAATACGCTGAATGGTTTCGACAGGTCGATTTCCGATGGTATCTCGGCCGATACGGCCAGGGGTTTGCCTCGGTTGAATTGCGCCGAAGCCTCGTGTGTCTCGCCGTCGGCAGAGGTGACGGTCACGGATACGAGAAAAACACCGTCGGGCGCCGGCGAACTGTCGAGCACCTCAGAGGGGAGCGCTATGGCGAAGGAGCCGTCGGCGCCGGTGGTGCCTTTGAGCGATGCGAACACCGGCGATGTGCGCGACCACAGCCATAAGCCGGTGCGCACTTTAAGCTGCGCCTCGACTTTGGCATCGGCCACCGGGAACCCGGCAAAGGTCAGGGCCTTGCCGGTGACAATACCCTCGCCGTCAGCGAGACGGGGAGCACGCGCCGCCACATCCTCCACACGGAATGTGGGAAGGCGGTAGTCGCTTACATTGAACCATACGTTGCCGCCGAACTCATTGCCTCCTGAGGCGCCGGTGTATCGCGCCATGATGCGGTACTGCCCCTGAAGGCCGCCTGCGGGGAGCACGAAGAAGCCTTCGGCGCGTCCCCATTCATCGGTGGTGGCCACAGCCTGTCCCTGCTCCTGGCCGTTGGCGTCGCAGAGTGTCAGGCTGACCTTGCGGCCGGAGGCTATGCAGTAGCCTGATTTTCCTTTTGCTCGGATGAATGCGGCCGCGGCCCATTGCACGGTGTCGCCGGGGTGATAGAGCGAGAGGGGGGTGACGAGATTTACTTCCATGCGCTCGTCAAGCGGCTGACGGTAGTGGCCGTTGACGGTGGCGTCGGGTCCGTAGCAGTCGTTGCCGCGCTGCGCAAGTATGTTGCCGCCATCTTTCTGAGGCTTTGCCTTGAGAAATCCGTCGGTATCGGTTGTGCCGCTGATTTCGACGAAATCGGAGTTGCGGCTCCAGGGACGCATTGAGAACGATACCCCCTTCTGCGGCTCGCCTGTGAGCGGGTTGGCGGCCACAAGCCATGGCTCCGGCACGGTGGTGAGCACGGCGGGAGCTATCGCCGTGGCGTAGAGAGCCTGCACCCACTGGCGGGTGTTGCGTTTGCCGTCGACCTCGGCCACGAATATGTAGCGGCCGAAGTCGGGCAGGGTGAACGCCACTGTTGTGTCGGCCACGAACGGCACGGAGCCGCTGAACCGCAGGGTGCGCTCCTCTACCGGTTTGCCGAGGCGTCCGCTGTATTTGGCCATGTTTATGCCTGAGTCGGTGCGGGGTATCAGGCCGGTGACGTTGTAGAGGAGGAGTTTTACCTCCGAGGCGTTTTCGGCAGCCACCTTGACCTTCACCGGCGTGCCGGGCACGGCGAAAGTGTTATATGACAGTTCCACGCCTTTGTGCCCCATGGCGTTGATTCGGTTCGTGACGGCATTGATGCCGGCATACGCGGGATGCTCCTGGCTGAATCGGAGCAGCTCGCCGTAGACTTCGGCTCTGTTGAAGTCGCTGTCGGTGGCCAGGAGGAAGCGTACTGCCGAATCGGAGGCCGGCAGCATGCTGCGGTAGCGGCTCATAAGCGCCTCGTTGTATAGTTCGGTGCCGGAGGTATGATAGAAAGCGCGTTCGTTGATGAATTCCATCATGTCGAGCAGGTAATTGACCTGCGCGGAGGTGCGGCCTGCATCGGCTGCGGCTGTTTCGAGCGAGCGGTAGATGCGGAGGATGTCGCCGGCAGGGTTGCCGGCCGGGGGATATAGGGAGGTGTCGGTGCAGTCGGTCACAAGAGCCTGGCTCAGGGTGCTCCCTCCGGATGCGAACTCCGATAGATTATCCACACCGCGCATCCCTATGAAGTCGAGCAGGGTGGGGTAGAGTGCCTTGTCGGCGTTCTTGAAGTCAATCACGGCGCTGTAAACGGCCGCGGGGGTTGCCAGCAGGCTCTCCTGAGGCTGCAGTGATGCCATTGTGAGGGAATCGACCCTCCGGGCGAAGTTCTCTTTGCTCCAGAGAGCGAAATCCTCGCCGGCGTCGGCTGTGAATTCGCGCCGGTCGTAGGTGTAGCGGTTGTTGAGGTAGGCCCGGGTGTAGATTGTGGCGCGCAGTGATGTGAGCATGGCGCCGGCGGCCGGGTCGCTGACAGATGAGGCGATTGCATTGAGGCGTGTGAGCACGGCCGGTATGGAGTCGGACGATACCTGTGTCTTGGCCAGGCTCCATTGCACGACGGCTTCGAGCAGCGCCGGATAATCGGCGCGCGACAAGGCCTTGCCTATGGCGGCGTCGGCGTTCTTCTCCACCTGACGTGGATATGCGAAATCGGGGGCGCTGTTTTTCTGCGCCCACATCCCTGCTGTTGCGGCAATAGCCATAATCAATGCTATTAATCTGTTCATAGTCGAAATGTATGTTTTGTGTGGGGGATGTGAGTAAACGGTCTGTAAAAAGCAAGGGCAACGAGGGCGTGGCCCTTTGTTGCCCAGACTGGAGCGTTCCCCGCGGTGGTGTTCCGGCACAATCGGAACCGGTGGGATGACGCCCGCTATCGTGTTTTATTATTTAACGTCTGAGTCGGCTGATGGATTCTTGTATTGTATACTTTATTGCAAACTCAGTTTCTCTTTTTTTCTGAGCGCAGGCGGTTGTGCTGGCGCATCATCTCGCGTGAGAATTTTCTTTCCACATTCTTCAGCTCGAAGAGCTGGCGGCTGGTGAGGATGGTCTTGAACTTGTCCATGTATTCGCGGCGTATCTGCGAGGTCTGCACGTCGGCATCGTAGAGCGCTTCGGCGGCTTTCTCATATTCGGTGTCGGTGGCATCCTTGGCCTCGGCTATGCGCTGCCCCATCTGTCGGGCCTCGTCGTCGATGCGGAATGTCCGGTCTTCCATCTCTTCGTAGAGGGGGAAGAATTTGTTCTGCTGCTCGCGGCTGAGGTCAAGCTCCTTCACGAAGTAGTTGCGTTTTACCTGGCGTATTTCAGAGAACCATTTTTCACGGAGATTCTCTGCCGTTTTGAGCTGAGCGCCGGCTGCCTGCGGCAGCAGAGCGGCGAAGAGCAGAGTTATGTATATGAGAAATCTGTGGCTCATGCGGGAATCAACTTGTTTATTCAGTTATCGAGGGGGTATCCGTATTCTCATACACGACACCGTCGGCCGGCATAATGTCGTCGATGTCGAGCGAGTCGTCATACATCTCCTGGAGGATTTCTCTTTCCGACACATCATTGAGGATATATTCATACACGAAATTGTCATCGCTCAAGGCATCGGAGAGCACCTTGTTGTTGTCAATGGATAAATCCACATTGGCGGGCGACATCAGCGAGAACATTTTCACCATGCACCATACGCCGGCGAACATCGCCGCCATATAAGTATATGGCCTTATACGCTGCCAGAAAGTGCGTGGCGGGATAACTGTCAGAGGCTTTTCGGCGGCAGGATTCTCGGGCAACGACGCCTCCATCTTCGCTGCGAAAGCCTCGAAGAATCCCTCCGGGACGGCGAGGCCGTCGTTGCGGCCCACGCGGGAGAGTATGTCGTTATCTTTTTTCATGTCTTTGTTTTTGAAGCTGTTCGATATTTTGACGCCCTGGTGTCTGAAAGGTTTAACCGGTTCAGTCGTTGTTTGCGAAAAAATTCTCGATTTTTTTTACCGCGAGGTGATATGAGGCTTTCAGCGCTCCGACTGATGTGCCGAGAATTTCCGACATCTGCTCGTACTTCATCTCGTCGTAGTATTTCATGTTGAACACCATCCGCTGCTTTTCAGGGAGGGTGGCCACGGCCTTTCGCAGTTTCAAGGCCAGGGCGTCGCCATCGACCCATTCGTCGGCTTCGATGAGGTTCACAAGATGGCTCTCCTCGTCGTCGATGCTCAGGCTTAAACGCTTGCGCTCGCGCTGAAGGTGCGTGATGCTTTCATTGAAGGCTATTTTGTAGAGCCATGTGCTGAGCTTGGCGTCGCCGCGGAAATTCTCGATTGACTGCCATGCCTTCAGGAAGGTGTTCTGCAGTATGTCGGCGGCATCGTCGTGGGTCTGCACCATGCGGCGTATCTGGCGGTAAAGTGGCTCGGAGTACAGGCGGATAACCTCGTTGAAAGCCTGGCGGCAGCTTTGGGGCTGTCGCAGACGTTCGATGAGCGCGCTGTTTTCCTGAGGTGCTTCGGTTGACATATTTTATGGGTTCAAATTTAACACTTTCCGGCGGAATGGCAATGCGGCCGGCAGCCTTTTTAATTATTATTAAGGAGTTTCTTAACGTTTTCTTAACCTGATGAGAAAGGCGGCGGGGCTGTTATATGGAGAAAAATTGGTAACTTTGCGCCCGAATATGGGAACAGCTATCCGAACTTTCGTTTATATATCGCTATGTCTGCTGCCGGCCATGCTGTATGGAGCCGAGAAAGCGGATACCGTGCTGCCGCTCAACGAGGTGACCGTGACCGCCATAAAGGGGGGCTCGCGTGCCAACGCCGACGAGTCGGTGACGGTAATCTCCCCTTCAGTGGTAAGCCGTCTGGGCATCGACAACCTGAAGCAGGCCGGGGAGATTGCCCCGAATTTCTATATTCCGGCCTATGGCTCACGCATGACATCGTCGGTATATGTGCGCGGTCTCGGAGCCCGCATCGACCAGCCTGTGGTGGGGCTGAATATCGACAATGTGCCGGTGATAAACAAGGATAATTTTGATTTCGACCTGGCCGACATTCAGAGTGTGGAGGTGCTCCGCGGTCCGCAGAACATATTGTATGGCCGCAACACCATGGCCGGGCTCATTAATATATATACCCTCTCGCCGCTGAGCTTCGAGGGGATAAGGGCTTCGGTGAGCTATGGCTCGCAGAATACCTACCGGGCCGCCCTCGGCATATACTCGCACTCGCTGCCGGTGAAGGAGCTGGGAATGAGTCTGAATCTCTATGCCACCGGCACCGACGGATTTTACCGGAATGCCTTCAACGGCTCGCGGGTGGGGAGGGAGAACCAGTGGAGCGCCCGTTGGAAAACGGTATGGCGCCCGGCCTCGAACGTTATTTTCGAGAACGCCGCCACGCTGAGCCGCACATGGCAGCACGGCTACCCTTATGCGCCGGCCGGCTCGAAGGTGGTAAACTACAATGACACATGCTACTACCGGCGTCTGAGTTTTACCGACGGGCTGACGGTGAAACATTCATTCTCGGGGGTGGATTTCTCATCGATTATTTCATTCCAGTATCTCAACGACGATATGACACTCGACCAGGATTTCCTTCCGGTGGATTATTTCACCTTGCGGCAGAAGAGGCACGAGTGGGCGGTGACCGCCGACTTTGTGGCGCGCGGCTCGGCCGGGAGGTGGCACTGGCTCGGAGGTCTTTTCGCCATGGGGCGGCGCACCGATATGAGCGCTCCGGTCACATTCGGCGACTACGGCATAGAGCAGCTTATTGAGAAGCATGTCAACGGCGGCACCGGCACCTATCCGATACGCTGGGACGAGCGGTCGCTGCTTCTGCAGTCGGATTTCACGCTTCCGTCGGGCGGCGTGTCGGCATATCACCAGAGCGAGCTTCGGCTCGACCAGTGGATTCTGTCGCTGGGGCTGAGGTTCGACTGGGAGCAGGCGCGCCTGCGCTACCGCTCGCTGGCCGACGCCTCATATACTATTTATGATGCCACAGGGCCTGGCGAGCCGGTGCCGTTTCAGACAGTACCGCTTAAAATAGACGACTCCGGCCGCTTGCGCAAGGATTTCACTCAGTTGCTGCCGAAGCTCTCGGTGCAATATCTGCTTCCATCGGGTGCAGGCAATATATATGCTTCGGCTACAAAGGGATACAAGGCCGGAGGCTACAACACACAGATGTTCTCCGATGTGCTTCAGCAGCGCCTGATGCAGATGATGGGGATGTCGATGCTTTATGATGTCAACGATATCATTTCCTATAACCCCGAAAAAAACTGGAATTTCGAGTTAGGGGCGCATCTTTCGCTGTGGGAAGGGAGGCTCGGCGCTGATTTTTCGGCATTCTGGATTGAGTGTACCGACCAGCAGATCACTGTGTTCCCTCCCGGGGTGACTACGGGGCGCATAATGGCCAATGCCGGCCGCACGCGCTCGCGGGGGCTTGAGGCCGCCGCTTCGCTCGGCCTTGACAACGGCCTGAATTTCCGAGCCTCATACGGCTTTACCGACGCGCGTTTCCGCCAATACGACAACGGCCGCGAGGATTTTGCCGGCAAGCATGTGCCGTATGCTCCCAACAACACACTCTTCCTGTCGGCCGGTTACGGCCGCTCTCTCTCCTACGGCGGTTTTCTGCGCGGATGGGGTGTGGATGTCTCATCGCGCGGTGTGGGCCGGATATGGTGGAACGAGGCCAACACCGTGAGCCAGCCGTTCTATATGACTCTTTCGGCCCGCGTACATGCTCGCCTGCGACCTTGTACGGTTGAATTATGGGCCGACAATATCACGGCCACACAATACAACACGTTTTATTTCGTTTCTATTGGGAATGCCTTCCTCCAGCGCGGTCCGCACATGAGTTTCGGCGTCACTCTCAAACGTGTATTCAATTGAAATAAAGTTTATTCCTGAAGTAAATTAATAATCAATATCCTGATAATAATGAAGAAAGCAATCCTCTATGGCATCATAGCCGCTGCCGCTCTCTCTGCTCCGGCTCTTACATCATGTCTGAGTTCTGAAACTCCCGACGGGCCTTCGACCTTTACGGCAACCCTTAACCCCAATCTGAATTTCACCGGTGTCAAGGAGATACATACCGGCGAATGGAAGTCGTATGCCGGCGGTACGGTGCGTTATCTCTACGATTTTCAGAAATCCTCGATGCAGTTCGGTGTATCGGGCATGGCGATTGCCCAGGGTGAGAACCTCACCTTTACCGTGCCGTCAATACCACTCACTTTTGACAACGACGGAGCCTGGGTTGCCGACCACCACGGCCCGTTCACGGTGTCGGGCGCCGGGCAGACCCATGTGCTTACCGACCTCAAGACCTACATCCGCCTTCCGCAGAACGCCGCCTCGATTGTTATGACCGAGTTTACAATCGATGGCGAATACCTGGTTCGCATATTCCCGAATATCAACTACTTCGGCGGAGATACACGCGTGTACGCCGGTGAGGGTGTGCCTTTCATCACCGATGTTACTTATTACGACCTCTTCCTTGACCAGAAGACAATGACTGCCGAGTTATTCTCTTTCCAGTCGAAGTTTACGGCAGTAATGCCGGCCATGAACCTGGTTTATCCCAACCTGCCGTTCGTGCTCACCGACGAAGGCCTCTCTTTCTCGCAGGAAGATGTGTTGCCCTACACTGTAACCTATGATCAGCATGGCAAGGAGGAGGAGAACGGCCGCAAGCCTTTCCCGGCCTACACCCTCTCTGAATTCAGCGGCAAGATGGCAGTAGCCGGTAGCCTCGAATTCTCCTGCACCCGTGCCGACGGCCGCGGCAAGACCACCTTCTCCGGCACTCCCCTCGTAGAAATCAAAAAGTAAACTGATAAAAGATGTTATAATAAGTGCCGTAATTAAAAAAGTTTAGATCAAGCAACTGGCCGAGATTAGTAAAAAATAATTTCGGCCAGCTACTTATTCCATTACGAATGATACAAAAGTTACGTACCTTTGCATTGAAGTAATCTGAATTTTTGCCTTGTAAAAAATTTAGATAACTCCATAGAACAATATCATAAAAACAATAGTCTATGGAATTATCCGACATTCTGAACCTGATCTCCCCTGTTTCCCCCGAGACCGTCAGAGAATTTCTTTCACACTGCAAGGTGAGGCGCTATCAAAAAGGGGACAGTATCGTAACACAGGGGTTGCTCGAGAAAAGTCTTTTCCTCGTAAAAGAGGGTGTATTCCGGGTAGGAAGAGTGATAGACGATATTGAAGATACCATATGTTTCGGTCAACGCGGGGACTGCTTCATGTCGTTTCATTCATTTTATGCCGGGGAGGGGGCCCAGTTCTCATGCATAGCTATGACCGAGGTGGAGGCATACGTGATTGATTGCTCCGAACTGGAAGTGTTACTTGCCGGATACCCCGATATTTCCCGTTGGTTTTACAAGGCCCTGAGTGAGGAACTTTACCTTATTGAGAAACGCTACGTCTATTTCGGTGCAAAGGATGCCGCGACCCGTTTTGAAGTTTTTATCGCCGCACGACCTGATATTGTAAAAAACGTGCCGACCAAATATATCGCCCAGTACCTTAAGGTCCGGCCGGAAACGCTCTACCGCATCCGAGCCCGATATCTTCGTAAATTATGATAGAAACAGAGATGTGTCAGAAACATAAATTCTGACACATCTCCTTTATGATGATAAGTAACTGTTCAAAATTATTTTATACTAACCGGTCATCTTATTTCAATGTTTCTGCGACTAAATTTTTGAATCTTTGCCTCTCATCGTCAGTCACGTAGCTCGCTACGCTCCTTCCTCTTCAAGACAAATATCCTAAAAATTTCATCCGCATAAACATTAAAATAATTTCGACCAATTACTTATTATAATAACGAATTAGCGCACTGCCACTCTGAATGTGCTGTTGGCAATCTTGACAATATATATGCCGGGGCCGGCCGGGATAGACCGTGCATCTCTTACATGGGATATAAGGCGTCCGTCTACCGACCATACCTCTGTTGTAAGGCCACAGCCTCCGTTAACGATAATCTTACCTACCGTCCCGACAACAGATATAGCTGTATCGGTTGCGACACTTCCTATCGAGGAAACATCGGCCATAACGGGTTCCGATGGGTCAGACTCACCGGCAGACTGATAGATGGCAGTAACGTGGTAGGTATGCTTCCCGGGCGTGACACCGGTATCGGTGAATGATGTCACATTAGATCCTACAGACCCCACAGGCTCCATATCGCGGTACACGTTATAGCCGCCGAGGGTATATTCCATAGATTCTGCGCCGGCCTTGGCAAATGTCACGTTATCCACCATAAGGATGAACGCATCGGCGCTGATATACCGTATGGCGAAATACTTTGAGCCTTCGGGGAGTTGCGCGGCATATTCTTTCCATGCGGACGGAATATTCTCGAATTTGGCAACGCTGAAGAATGAATCCGGGGTGTCGGCGGTCTTGGAATAAAGTATTTCGAATGAATCGGGATATTTCGATGAATAGCTACGTGCCCATAAGGTAATTGCCTGGGCGTGTCCCGGGAGTTCCGGGGATATAGCCCAGTCATCATTCTTTACACCACGGGCATTGAAAACGGCAGCCAGGCATTTCTTGCCGGAGTAAGAATTGAAGCCGTAGGTCACGAAGTCCTCACCTGATGTATCCATAACGAAGAACGAGGCAGGATTTCCGGCTGGGACATTCGGGATATCGAAATCAGACGGCCCGTCAACGGGAGCCCCGTCCACGTCTACAAACTGCCATTCTCCGGCGTTCCCTATGGAAAACGAATCGTATGTTTCAAAATCATCAGTCTCAGATGCGAGAGGGCCGTTTACAAGGTCAGGCATATCCCATGCAA
Source organism: Muribaculaceae bacterium Isolate-013 (NCI) (assembly GCA_004102785.1). GTDB lineage: Bacteria > Bacteroidota > Bacteroidia > Bacteroidales > Muribaculaceae > UBA7173. The sequence goes on along the minus strand of SCEJ01000019.1, from coordinate 26,352 downwards.
GCATGACATTACCTTCGGGAGCGGCAGATGCCGTCAGGTTAAGGGGGCGCGGATGATTCCTATTCACCACCATAGTGGAGACTGTGAAGCTCCGGTTATTGTCGGTATTCTCATCAAGGTCATAATTCACCACGGCATACAGGTCAATTTTCCCTGCTTTGTCAAACAAGGATACCGGCAGTTGGAAGGCCAGTCTTCCGATTTCGCCCGGAGCAATATCTTCGCCATCTACCGTGGCTACTGATTCGCCGTTCATGAAGATTTCCACCGCAAATCCGCCGGAAGTTTCCGCGCCTTCGTTAGTAACCATCAGGCCGACAGGACACGGACTGCCCGTCACAGCAACAGCAGGAGACTCTATGATAACCGAGAGGTCATGGGAAAGCTGGTTATATATGCGTATATTGTCAATGGCGACAGTCTTGGTTGTAGAAAGTGTGGCTTTCAACGCAATCTCTATTTTTTTATCCTTATAGTCCGCCAACGATAATATCGCCTGGTTCCATGCCATCTCATCGCCGGCGCCGGTGGCTACCGGCTCGCCTACCGGTTCGAATCCGTCGCCGTCGCTGACCATCACCCGTATTGTCCCGGCATCCCGGCTGTCAAAGTTATAGTAATAGAACGCAAGAGTGGGGTTCTCGACCCCTGCAAGGTCTATCCTTCCGGAATAGAGGGCGCCTACATCCCCGTCCGCGCCTCCGCTACACATGATGAAGCCGTTATCGCCGTCAACCGACTGCATTTCCGGGTTAGTGTCGTCATCGCTCATAGCCCACAGACCGGTTCCGACTTCCATCTTTGTGCGGAAGATATGTTCGAGCTGTCCTCCCGAGAATGATTCCGTGAATGGCGCCACATCAGGCTTTCCGAGTGGGAGCCACATCTCTGAGAAAAGAGCATCGCCCTCACCGGCAGGATTCTTGGCCCTCACCGAATATTTGTAAAAAGCCTGAGGGAAATCAGGCGTACACTCAGTGTAGCTGTAAGAGGTGCCTACTACATCATCGGCAAGATCCTCGTACCATTCCTGCGAGGGGCGCGTATGTTTCAACTTATAAGTAAGAGTCGCCGCATCGATAGACAGCCCCCTTATGTCGGCTTCCGGGGCGCTCCACTGAAGGATTGCATCGCCGTCCCCCTCGCCATGCCTTAGAACCATGTCCCCGGGAGCCACAGGCACATCATTGCCTATGAACACGGTTGTACGGGCCTCGTAACCCGCTCCTCCTTGGTTATAGGGTATGGCACGATATACGTTCTCTCCGTAAACAGCGTTGTCATCGCTACACTGATAAGGCTCTGTGGCGCCGAGTTCCACATAAACAGATGTGACGAACGTATCACCGCGATAAATCTCAACCCGTTCAAGCTCCTGGAGGGGCTGGCCGTTTATGTCTGTGGATGGAACTGCGAAGCTTATGGTTGCTTTCAGAGCGCCCAGAGGAGCGGGAGTGACGGTGAAATCACTAACGGCGGCGGGAGCGTCCATAGTCTTGGGGGCCGTAACGGAGATATTATCCACATAGAGATTCAACTGCCCCCCGTCAGAACATGCCTGTACGGCGAAATAGTATACACCCGAAGCCTCGGGGGTGAAGTCGAGATTTTTCGTCTCTTTCTCATTGTCGACTTTTGCCGCCATTACCTCCACAGGAGCCAGCAGGGAGATTGTGAGCTTGTCTACCGTATCGCCGGTACCGACAAACGCAGCGATTTTTTCGGTACGGAAAGAGCTTTGCCTGTAGCAGTCGAATGAGAATGTATATAGCTTACCGGCCTCAAGCTGAAGTCCCGGCAATACGAGATAATCATCAGCCGCCATCCATGAGTTAGAGTACTTGACCGCCTGTGTGGACGAATCCCAGGCCCACGTCTTAGAGTCGTTATTGTTGTTGATAACCGTAAACGCACCAAGAGATGCCTGAGAGTCGAAAGTCTCCGAATACGGCGGAGTGAGAACATCGGCCGATAAGGCCGACACGGCAACCGGCAATAACAATAATTGAAGACAGAATCTTTTCATATAGAGAACAACTTAGATTTTTGCAAAAATATAACAAATTTCACAAATTTAAACATGACCTATGTCATAATAGCCGCATCGAGCATCAAAATACTCACCCCAGCCGGATATCTGGCTCAAGCCCCCACATCTCCTCTGTGTGTAAGAACCTCCATCAGCATCGTCAGACCACTGACCCCGATCTCTCCCATACTCATGACCGTACCCCCGCCAAGCTCGATGCGTATGTCGCGGACAACATCCGCCATACCGGCTTCCGTATCTCCGCGTGCATGGGACGGGCGTGGAAGCCGGACCTCCCGGAACAACGCCTCTTCATGATTCCCCACACCGGCAGGCATCCCCGAATGACTCTCCTGATAATCACTGATACTGATCTTACGGCGACGAAGCCACTCGTAAAGTCGCTGGACCTTGATGCCTTCTCCTTCGCAGAAGCGGCTCAGTGCAATCATGCCTTCGCGCTCACAGTGATGTTTATAGCGTTCCCATATGTCCGAATATACTGCGGACAGACCCTTGTTGTAACCCATATGTCTTTTTTGCCACAAAAATACATCTATAACCCGATATTCGTCAATACGCTATTGCGGACGGATGTACCTTTCCGTATCCGTAAAAACACTTTTGTTGTCCTTGACAATGCAAGCGTCCACATATGCAAACTCATGCGGGAACTCCGTCCGATATGGGAGAAGCGTGGGTTGTATCTCTTTTTCCTTCCACCGTACAGTCCACATCTGAATATAGCCGAGACGCTCTGGAGAATCCTCAAGAGCAAATGGCTCAGACCTGCGGATTATTGCTCCACAGATTCCCTGCTCTATGCAACAAACCGTGCGTTGGCTGCGCCTGGAACTGAACTCAATATCAATTTTGCCCATGCGGCTTAATATAAATTGATTTTTACGACTTACTTATCATAATTAGACCGACACACCCCGCGGGGTGTGTCGGTCTAATTATGATGATATGTGAGGGTGTAAGTAACTGGTCGAAATTATTTTAATGTTTATGCGGATGAAATTTTTAGAATATTTGTCTTGAAGAGGAAGGAGCGTAGCGAGCTACGTGACTGACGATGAGAGGCAAAGATTCAAAAATTTCGCCGCAGAAACATTGAAATAAGATGACCGGTTAGTATAAAATAATTTTGAACAGTTACTTATCAGATTTAACAAATACCATCAAGCCGTAGGGACGCTCCATGGAGCATCACTACGGCAAGGCTGTTTTACGGTAAATTTGATACAGTTTCACAATGTTTTGGTGGGAGGGAGCGGGGTTACTTCTTGTCCTTGCGTTTTTCCAACTGGCGCTCCATGGCTTCGAGGGCGAGGTCAACGGCTTCCTCGAAGGTGTCGGCCACCTTGTTGCCGACCACTTCGTCCTGTGGCTGGAAGGCGGTGATCACCACCTCTTTGTTCATTGCTGACTCGGGTTTTATCACGGTTAGCTTTACTTCTATATCGCTGATTGCGGGGAAATGGCGCTGGAGGCGGTCGGCTTTCTTGTTGATGAAGGCGATGAGCTTTTCGGTTGCGTCGAAGTTGATGGCTTGAATGCGTACTTCCATAAGTTTCCTCCTTATTGTTTAGTTGTTAGTGTTTCGGGCTGCCCGAGGGTGGGCGAGCCTGTAATTCTTGAGTAGTTCGCGAAAAGTGATGTGGGTGTACATCTGAGTTGTGGCCAGTGATGCGTGCCCCATGAGCTGCTGCACTGCGGTGAGTTCTGCTCCGTTGTTGAGCATATCGGTGGCGAAGCTGTGGCGCAGTGTGTGCGGCGACAGCCGTGCGGCGTTGCTATGGCCGGTGAGCGCCTCTTTGACCACCCGCTGCACCAGCATGGGGTAGAGCGGAGTGCCGTCGGGGCGCACGAAGAAATCTTCCGGCGGGGTCTGTGAGCCGAGGCATCTGCTGCGTGCCCGCCGATAGCTCTCTATGGCCTGGTGCAGCTCCTCGCCGAAAGGGATTATTCTCTCTTTATTACGCTTGCCGAGCACTTTTAGTTCGCTCCGAGCGGTGTCGACGGCGGCGTCTTTGAGAGAAATGAGTTCGGCCCGGCGCATACCGGTGGAGTATAGCATCAATACAATGAGCGCATTGCGCTGTTTTTCAAATGCGGAATGCGGCGCGGCCTCTGCCGGCAGCGATTCGATAACCTCTTGCATCTCATCCTGCCGGACGTAGACCGGGAGTTTTTTCTCCAGCCTGGCCGGGGCAATGTCGTCAACGGGGTTGAACGTGGCCTCGCGCCGGTGGATGAGGAAGCGGTAGAAAGAGCTTACTGCGGAGAGCTTCTTTCGCACGGTGCGTCGCGAGATGCCCTGGCGCGAGAGGTGGTCGATCCACAGGCGCACGTCGTCGGTGGTTACTGAAAGCGGGTCGAACCGGTTGGCCGGGTTATCGCCGGTGATGAATCCGGCGAATGCTTTCAGCTCGCGGCTGTACACCCCGGTTGTAAGCTCCGACCTGCCTTGTTCGTAGCGCAGGTAGCTGATAAATGTATCTATTATCTGCGGGGTGTGCATTGTTAACGACTTTAAGTTGGCGTTAGTTCTTTCTTATGATTCGCTAAGTTAATCACAAGTTTTGTAAAAACCAAATTTTTGTGGAATTTTTCGACGATATTGTGCGTGAGCGGAGCTGGCGAGGCTTCAGTGGGCGTCGGTCGCCATTTGTTGTGTCGCGAAGGTGTGTTTTATGTATTATGTACGCACAAAACCTCGGAGCGCCGCGCATACGGCACTCCGAGGTGTGATATTTTCGTGTTGAAAGAAGGGGGAGGGGATTATTCCTCTACCTGGCGCAGTTTCTGCACGTAAACGGCCTTCATCATCTTCTTGCGGTTGGCTACCGAAGGTTTCTCGAAAGCCTGGCGGCTGCGGAGTTCCTTTACGATACCGGTTTTTTCAAATTTGCGTTTGAATTTTTTGAGAGCTTTTTCGATGTTGTCGCCTTCTTTTACTTGTACGATGATCATTTTTGAATATTTGTGTTTGTTATTATCGTAATCGTGGTGCTGAAAGCCTAAGGTGTTTGCTTTTAGCGGGGCAAAATTACGCACAATTTTCGGAATCACAAAATTTTTACATCTCTTTTCGGCAATTTTTTCTCTTTAACGGTTTTAAGGCGTGTGGAAGAGGGTGATTCCGGTGTCTTTTGCGTACATTTGCACTGAAATAACAAACGATATCTGTGGAAATCAACGAGCAATATATGCGGCTGGCCTTGCGTCTGGCTGCGCGTGGCCGGGGAATGACCGGCACCAACCCTATGGTGGGGGCCGTGATTGTGGCTCCCGGCGGCCGGATTATAGGCAGCGGCTGGCATCGCCGTTATGGCGAGGGACATGCCGAGGTCAACGCCGTGGCTTCGGTGAGTGACGCCGACCGCCATCTGCTTGCGCAGAGCACGATGTATGTGACCCTCGAGCCATGCTCGCATTACGGTAAGACGCCGCCGTGCGCGCGTCTGCTGGTCGACACCGGTATAGCGAAGGTGGTTGTGGGAGCCGGCGATCCTAACCCCAAGGTCAGCGGCCGTGGGCTGGCAATCCTCCGCGAGGCCGGTGTGGAGGTGGCTGCCGGAGTTCTCGCCCGCGAGTCGGAGATGCTGAACCATGTGTTTTTCACGGCCCAGCGGCAGCGCCGGCCTTTCGTATATATGAAATGGGCACAGTCGGCCGACGGATTCATGGATATACGCCGTAGCCCGGGCCAGGCTCCGGCCAGGTTTTCAAATGCTGTGACTTCGCTGCTCACAATGAAGTTGCGCTCTGAGGTGGGAGCGGTGGTGACAACTGCGGCCACTGCCATAGCCGATGGAGCCCGGCTCACCCTCCGGGGCTGGGATGGCACCTCGCCGATGCGTGTGGTCGTTGACCGCAGCCGGCGCCTCACGGGGGCGGAACCGGTGCTTGGCGCCGACACAGTGGTGTCCGACGGCCGATGCGCTCCCGGGGAATTCTTCGCCGGGCTGTTTGAGGCTCATGGCGTCACATCCGTGTTGGTCGAGGCGGGGCCTACCTATCTCTCGGCCCTGCTGGAGACAGGCACGTGGGATGCCCTGCGGGTGGAGACCGCTCCGTTCGCGCTCGGCGCAGCGGGGACTGCCCCGGCGCCGGCGCTTCCTCCTGCGGAGGTGTGCGGCCGCAGGAGTTTTGGCGGTAACGAGGTGGTGTGGTTTTCCAACAACCCGCTTTTCGGCGGATTCGACTGAAAGTGTGTGACCCCGGGAGGAAACGTATGTTAAATCGCCCGGATTGTCGGCATATAAACTTTAAAAATGCTGAAAACTCCGTGTTATGGCTCAAGATTTGCAAAAACTTGCTAACTTTGCAATTTGAAACAACTACGCTTGCATGAAAAAAGCAATATATAAAGGATTTTATGGCGCCTGCGCGGCAGTGCTCCTGCTTGCGGCCGGGGCCTGCAACTCTTCTGAAAACTACGGTCAGGAGGGGACGGCTGATTATTCCGGTACGGCGGTGAAGAGTTTCTCGCTCAAGGAAAATGACCAGGTGCTCAATAATATCGATTCGGTCTTTTTCTCCATAGATCTTGTAAACGGCATGATTTTCAATGCCGATTCGCTTCCCGTAGGCACTGATATAAGCGCCCTGGCTGTGACGATGCAGACCGATGCCTGCACAGAGTGCAAGTTTCACATGACTTCGGTGCACGGCACCGACACGGTTGTTGACTACCTGACCTCGCCCGACGAAAAACTGAATTTCGAGAAACCGGTGTCGCTCTACATCAAGAGCTACAACGGTTCATACGAGCGCACATATACGCTGAAAGTCAACGTGCACACGCAGTCTGCCGACTCCCTCCAGTGGAGCGATGCCGCCCTCCCTCCGATGCCTGTGAGCACGGCCTCGGAAATGCGCACTGTGAAATTCCACGACACGGCCTATACGCTGGCTGCCACTTCGGCCGGTTACGAGCTCTACCGCTCTACCGATGTTTTCAACGGCCGGTGGGAGAAGGTTGCGGCGAATCTTCCTGCCGACCTGAATGTGTCGACCCTTACCGCCTCGCACGACGGCGACACCTTATATATACTCGACGGCTCCGGCAACCTGCTGTCGAGCACCGACGGCGTTGACTTCGCCCCGGTTGCCGGCATAGGCGGCTGGGAAAATATCACGGCGGCATATCCTCCGGGTGTGCTCGGGCTGAAGAGAAATGCCGACGGCTCATACGTTCACGTGGCATATCCCGCCGCAGCGGAGCGTGCCGCATCGGCCGATTTCCCGGTGAGCGGCTTCTCGCAGAGTGTGCTGTCGTCAACGGAGTGGGCCGTAAAGCCGCAGGTGCTTGTAGCCGGCGGACGCGCCGCCTCCGGAGCGCTTACCGGCTCCACCTGGGCCTACGACGGCTCGCGCTGGGCCAAGGTAGGCGCCGGGCTACCTGCCGCCGAGGGGTATGCCGTGTGCCGTTACACCATAGCGCACACCGACACTCTTAGCTGGGTAACCACCATGAAGCCCGCGCTCGTGGCCGTAGGAGGCCGCAACGGAGCTGATGTCAGCGGCAAGGTTTACGTGTCGCGCGACATGGGTATGACCTGGGGGCTGGGCGATGTGCCTGTGCAGCTTCCGAAGGATTTTCCCGCGCTCAGCGGAGCTGACCTCCTTGTTTTTGAATATGAAGCCGGCGCCAGGCCCAAAGCCATACGTCCGATTACCGAGTGGGATGTGCCCTGCCTGTTCCTGTTCGGCGGACGCGATAAGGATTCGCGGCTCCAGTTCTTTTATCGCGTGGGTGCCATAAACGCCCTGCGGTTCAAACCATTGCAGTAAGCATGATTCAATATGCCTCTCTCCCCGGACTCCTTACGATGAGAAAAACGGTTTTGTCGCTCATACTGCTTCTTGCCATGTTCCCGGCAGCCTTGCGGGGGCACGCGCAGGAATCGACCTACAAGTTCGACCTTGGAGGGCAGGCCGGTATGGCCGGGTATCTGGGCGACGCGTCGCAGAGCATATTCGCGCATCCGGGATTCTCGGCCGGAGTCTCTTTCCGCTATCTGCCCGATGTGCGCTGGGCCGTACGCACGGTATTCAACGTGATGGGGCTCAGCGGCGACACCAAAGGGATGGACGATGTGTTTCCCGGAGGGGAAAACTACTCGTTCAAGTCAACGGCCTATGACCTCGGCGCCCGCGTGGAATTCAACTTTTTCCCCTACGGAATAGGGGAGACCTACAAGAATCTGCGCCGGTGGAGTCCGTATCTCGCCGTTGGTGTGGGCGCCACCCTTGCCACCTGCTCCGGCCAGACTGCCGTGGGGTTCAACATCCCCATGGCCTTCGGCGTGAAGTATAAAATCAAGCCGCGCCTCAATCTCGGCGCTGAGTTCTCCATGACGAAGGTTTTCAACGACCATATCGACGGCCCTCTCTCGGATCTGCATCAGATACAGTCGTCGTTCGGACGTAATACCGACTGGTACTCCAACATACAGATTTCAGTCACATACGAATTCGGCGAAAGGTGTCAGACCTGCCACTACGTAGACTGACGCACAATTTTTTAACCAATCCCTCACAAAGCCCGATGGATGATATACAACATCTCAGTTCGCTGATGGAAAGGCTCGACCCCGACAGGGTGCCGGCCCATGTGGCTATCATAATGGACGGTAACGGACGCTGGGCGAAAGCCCGCGGTCTCGACCGTTCCGAAGGCCATGTAGAGGGGGTGACGACCGTACGCCGTATCACTGAAATCGCCTCTGAAGCAGGGGTGAAATGTCTCACCCTGTATGCTTTCTCCACAGAAAACTGGCATCGTCCGCAGGCCGAGGTCGACGCTCTGATGCACCTCATCGGAATCGCCATAGAGCGCGAGACCCCCGACCTGATAAAGAATAACGTGCGACTGACGATGATAGGCGACTTCGCACGTATGCCCGCCGACCCGCGCAGGCGCCTGGAAGGGTGCTTCGCCGCCACAGCACATTGCACCGGCCTGGTGCTCAACCTGGCGCTGAGCTATTCCGGGCGCTGGGATATAGTCAACGCCGCGCGTTCGCTGGCGGCACGCGCCGCCGCAGGCGAGCTCGCCGCCACCGACATCGACGAGGCGCTATTCGCCTCATCCCTCTCCACAGCCTCCCTCCCGGCAGGATGCCCCGACCCCGACCTGCTTATACGCACCGGGGGCGACCTCCGCGTTTCCAACTTCCTGCTTTGGCAGATTGCCTATGCCGAGATTGCCGTCACACAGAAATTCTGGCCCGATTTCTCCAAGGCCGATTTTGTGGAGATGCTCCTCCACTACCAGGGGCGCGAGCGGCGTTTCGGACTCACTTCCGAGCAGGTGAACGGACATCGCGACAAGTAACTTTCGTTAATCATTAACCCAATTGATCTCTCCAACAACAGTCATCACAGAGATATGCCTTACAGACTGCTCATCGCATTGCTGACCATCATGGCCCTGCTGCCGGCGCGCGCCCAGGAAGCCGCCGACACAATATACAATCCTCCGGTTGTCTATGCCGGCCTCCCCACTACCTATGAGATAGCCGGGGTGCGCGTCACCGGCGCCGACAACTACGAGGACTATATCGTAATCGGCTATTCGGGCCTCAAAGTCGGCGACCGTATCGAGATTCCGGGCAACGACATCACCACGGCCGTAAAGCGCCTGATGCGCCAGGGGCTTTTCGCCCAGGCCCAGATTATTCTGGAGAAAACCGCCGGCGACAAAGCCTGGCTCCTTATCAACCTGCGCACACAGCCGCGCATCTCCGAGGTGCGTTACACAGGCATGAAGAACTCCGAGAAGAAGGAGCTTCAGGAGCGTCTGCAGCTAATGTCCGGCAACCAGATTACGCAGAACATCGTGAACCGCGCCACCGATATCACCAAAAAATACTTCGAGACAAAAGGCTTCGGCAACGCCGATGTGAAAATCACCCTCGACGATGACCTCTCGAAAGAGAACGAGATGATTGTGACCATCAACGTTGACAAGCACTCCAAGGTGAAGGTGCATAAAATCTATATCGACGGCAACGAAGTGCTTTCCGACTCGAAACTCAAGCGGGTAATCAAAAAGACCAACGAAGGGAGCAACCTCTGGAAAATATTCTCGCAGAAAAAGTTCGTAGAGCAGGACTACCGCGACGACCTTGAGCGCATAATTCAGAAATACAACGAACTGGGCTACCGCGACGCCAAGATTCTGAAAGACTCCGTGGCGCCGTGGGACGAAAACAAGGTTGATGTGTTCATCACCCTTGAGGAGGGTGACCGCTATTATCTCTCCGACATCACCTGGGTGGGCAACACCATCTACAACACAGACCAGCTCAACTACCTCCTCGACATGAAGCCGGGCGATGTGTACAATCAGAAACACCTCGACAAGCGTCTGACACAGGACGAGGATGCCGTATCGTCGGCCTACATGGACAAGGGCTATCTCTTCTTCAACGTCGTGCCCATCGAGAAGAACATCCACGGCGACTCCATAGACCTGGAGCTGCGCATGATGGAGGGTCCGCAGGCTCGCGTCAACAAGGTAACAATCACCGGCAACGACCGCCTTTATGAGAAGGTGGTGCGCCGCGACCTCCGCGTAAAGCCCGGCGAACTCTTCTCCAAGCAGGACCTCATGCGCTCTATGCGCGAGATTGCCCAGACCGGGCACTTCAACCCCGAGAACATGGTGCCAGACGTGCAGCCCAACGAGGAGAACGGCACGGTCGACATCGCATTCAACCTCGAGTCGAAGGCCAATGACCAGATCGAGTTCTCGCTCGGCTGGGGCCAGACCGGTATCATCGGCAAGCTCGCCCTGAAGTTCACCAACTTCTCTATCAAGAACCTCTTCAACCCCTCATCGTTCAAGGGGCTTATCCCCCAGGGCGAAGGGCAGACCTTCACCATCTCGGCGCAGACCAACGCGCGCTATTATCAGATGTATTCCATCTCGTTCCTTGACCCGTGGTTCGGCGGAAAACGTCCCAACTCGCTGTCGGTGTCGGCCTATTATTCGCGCCAGACCGGTGTGAACTCGTCGTACTACAACTCCAACTGGTCCAACCCCTATCTTTACAGCGGCTACGGAGGCTACGGCTACAACTACGGTTACGGCAACAGCTACAACGACTATTACCAGAACTCCATCGAGAACGCCTACGACCCCAACAAGGTGCTCCAGATGGCAGGTGTGACCGTGGGCTTCGGCAAGCAGCTCAACTGGCCCGACGACTATTTCACCTTCACCACCGAGCTGAGCTACAACTGGTACTACCTCAAAAACTGGGAGTATCTCTACTATATGAACAACGGCACATCGAATGCCCTTGTGCTCGGTCTGACCCTGGCCCGCAACTCTATCGACAACCCCCTCTACACACGTCGCGGCTCCACATTCTCGCTCAATCTGCAGCTCACACCCCCGGCTTCGCTCTTCTCGCCGGGCAAGAACTGGGAGAAACTCTCGAAGGAGAACACCGTGGCCTCTAAAAAAGAGCTTTACAAGTGGATCGAATACTGGAAGCTGCGCTTCAAGTCGCGCACCTACACCCCTCTGACCGACCCCAACGGCAAATGGACCCTGGTGCTGATGACGCGTGCCGACGTGGGTCTGCTCGGCAGCTACAACAAATGGCTCCGCTCCCCGTTCGAGACTTTCTATGTGGGCGGCGACGGCATGTCGGGTTCCTACACCTACGCCACCGAGACTATCGCCCTGCGCGGTTACGAGAACGGTTCGCTTACACCCTGGAGCCAGGAGGGTTACGCCTACACCCGCTTCGGTCTTGAGCTCCACTTCCCCTTCATGCTCCAGCCCTCAACCACAATCTACGGCCTGGCATTCGTAGAAGGCGGTAACGCCTGGACCCGCGTGAAGGATTTCAACCCCTTCTCGCTGAAGCGCTCTGCCGGCGCCGGTGTGCGTATCTTCCTGCCTATGGTGGGTATGATGGGTATCGACTGGGCCTACGGTTTCGACAAGGTGAACGGCCAGAAGGGCGGCTCGCACTTCCACTTCATCCTCGGCCAGGAATTCTAATCACGGCCGCAGGCGGCGCTGCCGCTCCGGCTTCAGTGCTCCGGGGTTAAACCTTTTCGCCGCTTGTTTGTCTTTAATTATAAATGTGTTGATATGAAAAAGATATTTCTCTCGCTGGCCTTTGCGGTGATATGCACCCTGGCCGCCTCGGCGCAGAAGTTCGCGCTGATTGACATGGAGTACATCCTCAAGAATGTGCCCTCCTACGAGATGGCCAACGAGCAGCTCAACCAGCTTTCACAGCGCTGGCAGAAAGAGGTCGAGGCTGTCAGCAAGGAGGCCGACCAGATGTATAAGCAGTATATCTCCGACAAGGTGTTCCTCACCGAGGAGCAGGTGAAGAAGCGCGAGGAGGAGATTGTGGCCAAAGAGAAACAGGCCACCGAGCTGCGATATAAATATTTCGGTCCGGAGGGGGAACTCTACAAAAAGCGTCAGACGCTGATGAAGCCCATCCAGGACGACATATACAACGCCGTGAAAAAACTCTCCGAGGAGCGCGGCTACCAGGCGATTTTCGACCGTGCGTCGTCGGCCAACATCATCTACGCTTCGCCCCGTATCGACGTATCCAACGAGGTGCTTGCCAAACTCGGCTACGCAAACTGATTGTAAATTGTAAATTTCAAAAAACTATCACCTATAAACATCATGATCAAGAAATTCCTTCTGGCGCTGGTAATGGCATTGCCCCTCTGCGCCTGGGCCCAGGCCCCCAAGTTCGGCGTCGTTGACGTGCAGTCGGTATTGCAGGATATGCCCGAACTGAAAGAAGTCGATGCTAAAATCGCCGAGGCTTCAAAGACATACGAGACCGAATACGCTAAAATCCAGGAAGAGGTGCAGAAAAAATACACCGAGCTGCAGACTCTCAGCCAGGACCCCAATGCACTCCAGACCATCAAAGAGCGCCGTATGAGCGAGATGCAGGAACTTGCCGAGAAAGGCGAGCAGTTCGCCCAGACCGCACAGCAGGACCTCCAGCGCCAGCATGCGCAGTTGATTCAGCCTATCCAGGAAAAAGTGCTGAACGCCATCAAGGCTGTGGGAGCAGAAGGCGGCTACACCATGATTCTTCCCGACGGCGCCACGCTGTTCAACTCCGCTTCGGTTGTTGACGCCACCCCGGCCGTGCGCACCAAGCTCGGTCTGCCCGCCGCCGCCGCAAAATAAAATCACGCATCACATGGCCTCAGGGGGCAGGATTGTAAAAGCCGGAAGCACCCTTTGAACCGGGCCGTGAGCCATAACAGAAACCGCGTTTGCGAAAGCGCGGTTTTTTTTGTATTTTTGCAGAGATATAGCGCCGTAACACTCTTCGGCGCCGTAATGTCCCCGGCCAAATATACCACACATGAAGAACGAGGAAGAACTTCTTGACAATCACAATACAGACCCTGACACCCGGGCCGAATCGGCTGTGCCTGCCTCAGCCGATTCCGATGCCGAGCCGACTGCGGATACAGCCGGCAATGACGCAGATTCAGACGCCGATGACACCGCCGAGATGCTGGAAGAGGTGGAGGAGGATGCCGAGGTACAGCTTCCGGTCGCTCCCGGCAGCGAGACCGCGCGCCTGCGCCTGGGCGGAATGTACCGCTCCTGGTTTCTCGACTACGCCTCATACGTAATCCTGGAGCGTGCCGTGCCGCATATCGACGACGGCCTCAAGCCGGTGCAGCGACGCATACTGCACGCCATGAAGGTGCTCGACGACGGCCGCTACAACAAGGTGGCCAACATCGTGGGGCACACCATGCAGTATCACCCCCACGGCGACGCCTCAATCAAGGACGCACTCGTGCAGTTGGGGCAGAAAGAGCTTCTGGTCGACTGCCAGGGCAACTGGGGCAACATACTCACCGGAGACGACGCGGCCGCCGGCCGTTACATCGAGGCCCGCCTGAGCCAGTTCGCACTCGACACCCTCTATAACCCCAAAATCACCGACTGGACGCCATCATACGACGGCCGCAACCGTGAGCCGGTAACGCTTCCGGTGAAGTTCCCGCTCCTCCTCTTCCAGGGAGTCGAGGGTATCGCCGTGGGGCTTTCGTCAAAGATTCTTCCCCATAACTTCAACGAGCTCATTCAGGCCTGCGTGGCATCGCTGCGCGATGAGGAATTCGCTGTTTATCCCGATTTTCCCACAGGTGGTTTCATCGACGTGAACCGCTACAACGACGGCGAGCGCGGCGGTGTGGTGAAGGTGCGTGCCAAAATCGAGAAACTCGACAACAAGACACTCGCCATAACCGAGATACCGTTCGGAAAGACTACCCGTGCGGTAATCGATTCAATACTGAAGGCCTTTGAAAAGGGGAAGATAAAAATACGCAAGGTCGACGACAACACCGCCGAAACGGCGATGATTCTCGTGCACCTCCTCCCCGGCACCTCCTCCGACAAGGCCATCGACGCCCTCTATGCCTTTACCGACTGCGAGGTGGCTATCTCGCCCAACTGCTGTGTGATCCGCGACAACAAGCCGTGCTTCCTCACCGTAAGCGAACTGGTGCGCCACAGCGCCTCGCGCACACGTGAGCTGCTGCGCAACGAGCTGCAGATCCGCCTGGGCGAGCAGATGGAGCTCCTTTTCTTTGCCTCGCTTGAGCGATGGTTTATCCAGGAGCGCGTCTACAAGGACCGCCAGTTCGAGCAGGGGAAGGATATGGACGCCGTGCTGGAGCATATACGCACGCGCCTGGAGCCGTTTGCCGCCAGCCTGCCGCGTGCGGCCACCGACGACGACCTGCTGCGCCTGATGGAGATTCGCATGAAGCGAATACTCAAATTCTCGACCGACGAGGCCGACCGCCTCATAGCCGGCTACCGCGACCGGATAGCCGAGCTGGAGAAGCATCTGGGCAACATCACCGAATACACGATTGAGTGGTTCGAGTCGCTGCGCGAGCGTTACGGCGCCAGATATCCGCGGCGCACCGTGATCCGCGGCTTTGACAATATCGATGCCTCGCGGGTGGCCGAGGCAAACGAAAAGCTCTACATCAATCGCGACGAAGGGTTTATAGGCACGGCCATGAAGAAGGACGAGCCGCTGTTCAGTTGCTCGGCTCTTGACGATGTGATCATATTCTACAACGACGGCCATTACCGGGTTGTGCGCGTGGCCGAGAAGCTGTTTGTCGGGAAAAACATCCGCTACATAGGGCTGTTCAAGCGCAACGACACCCGCACAATCTATAATGTGATATACCAGGACGGCCGCGGCGGCACATATTTCATGAAGCGTTTCAGTGTCACCGGTGTCACCCGCGAGAAGGACTATAACCTCACCCCCGGGAAGCCCGGCTCCAGAATCGTGTGGTTCTCGGCCAACCCCAACGGCGAGGCCGAAGTGGTGAAGGTCACACTCAAGCCCAAGCCCAGGCTCAAGACCCTGCAGTTTGATGTTGACTTCGCCCAGCTTGCCGTCAAAGGGAAGCAGAGCCTCGGCAATATCGTGACGCGCAACGAGGTGCACCGCTTTTCGCTCAAGGAGAAGGGTGCGTCGACTCTGGGAGGCCGCCAGGTGTGGTTCGACCGCGATGTGCTGCGTCTGAACTACGACGGCCGCGGCGAATACCTCGGCGAGTTCTCCGGCACCGACCTGGTGCTGGTCATCACCCGCACCGGCGAATATTACACCACTAATTTTGATGCCGCCAACCATTACGACGACAATATTCTCAGAATAGAGAAATTCCGCCCCGGCCACATCTGGACCGCAATACTGCACGACGCCGACCAGAAGTATCCCTACATCAAGCGGTTCACATTCGAGCCGTCGGTCAAAAAGCAGCGGTATCTCGGCGAGAATCCGGCATCGCGACTGATTGTGCTGAGCGATGCCGCCGGCGCGCGCTTCCGTATCGCATTCGGGGGCGCCGACTCGCACCGCGAGCCGCTGGAACTCGACGCCGCGGAGTTTATCGCCGTGAAGTCGTTCAAGGCCAAGGGGAAGCGTCTCACCTCCTTTACTCTCGGCGAGATTACCGAGCTTGAGCCCAATCCCGAAGTGCCGGCCGAAATCGAGACTGAGGAGCCGGAAGAAACCCCGGCCGAAGCGCCTGCCGAACCAGAGCTTTCCGATGATGAGGTGGCCGACGACATCCTCGGCCAGGGGCGCCTGTTCTGACAACTGACAAATCATTGACCGCTTGTTACGCAAACTACTCATAACGCTGTGTCTGTCGGCCGCGCTCTGCTGTGTGGCCGCCGGAGTGGAGCGCCCGGTAAACTCCTCGTGGGGGCTTGCCTTAGGGTCGGCCCACACCATTGACACATATCTCACCCCTCTGCGTTATTCAGGATGGGGAGCCGAACTCACCTACCGGCGGGCGCAGGCCATGAAGTTCAACCCTGAGCGGTGGAGCCAGAACGTGGATTTCGGACTGGCCTTCGACTCAATGGAGAATCCGGCCCGCAACGCCTCGATGTATTATGCCGGCTTCGATGCCTCGTATGCCATGCTGTGGCGCACATCGCTGCCGTGGGGTGTCACCGCCGGCATCGGCCCTCACCTGCGCGGCGACATCGGTGTGATTTATCTCGCCCGCAACGGCAATAACCCGGCATCGGTGAAAGCCTCGGTCACGGCCGGGGCGCGCGGCTATCTGCAGCGCAGGTTCACCCTGGGGCGTATGCCCGTGACGTTGCGGTGGCAGTCGGAGCTGCCGGTGACCGGAGCTTTCTTCTCGCCGCAGTATGACGAACTCTACTATGAGATATACCTCGGCAACCATTCCGGGCTGGCCCATGCCGCCTGGTGGGGCAACTTTTTCAGGTGGGACAACCAGGTGACGGCCGACCTGCATTTCTCGCCCAACGCGCTGAGGGTGGGGTTCTGCCAGACTCTTCTGTCGACCAAAGTCAACAATATCACCTCACGCCAGTGGGGTTTCGCTTTCATTCTGGGGGTTACCAACGACTGGCTCACCGTAACACCGGGCCGCGCCCCCTCGGCCGAAAACCGTAAGATTATATTCGCTTACTGAAATGAGACTGCTACGTTTTCTCCCCCTGTTATTTGCCGTTGTGCTCGCTTCATGCCATGAGGTGAAGGAGTACGACGCCACGCCCCGCCAGACTTTCGAGCAGTTGTGGACAATCCTCGACGAGCATTATTGCTTCTTCCGCGAGAAGGGGGTCGACTGGGAGGAGGTGCATTCGCGTTATGCGCCGATGGTGGCCGACCGCATGACCTCGCGCGAGCTTTTCGATGTGATGGCGAGGATGCTCGACGAGCTGCGCGACGGCCACACAAATCTATCGGCCTCGTTCTGCACCTCCTACTACCGCCGGTGGTGGGCCGACTATCCTGAGAATTTCGACTGGCGCCTTGTTCAGGAGAATTATCTCAACTTCAACTACATCTCGTCGGCCGGCATTGACTATGCCGTGCTCACGAGCAATATCGGATATATCCGTTACTCGTCATTCTCATCGCCGGTGGGGGAGGGGAACCTCGATGCCGCGCTGAGCTATCTGGCCCCTTGCGACGGCCTCATAATCGATGTGCGCTCCAATTCGGGCGGCTCCATGACCTACGTGGAGACCATAGCGAGGCGTTTCATCACCGACCGGACTCTGGCCTATTCCATCTGCCATAAGACAGGGCCGGAGCACGATGCATTCTCCGACCCTTATCCGGTATATTTCAATCCCGCGCCCGAGGGGCGGGTAATGTGGGACAAGCCCGTGGTGGTGCTGTGCAACCGGGGCACCTTCTCGGCAGGCAACATCTTTGTGTCGGTAATGAAATCGCTTCCCGGTGTCACTGTGGCCGGGGCTACTACCGGCGGCGGCTCAGGCATGCCGTTCAATTCCGAACTCACCTGCGGGTGGGGGGTGCGCTTCTCTGCCTCTCCGCTTTATGACGCCGACGGACGTCTCACCGAATTCGGTGTGGAGCCCACCGAGGGGTGTGCCGTGGATCTTGACCCGGAGGCAGCCCTTGCCGGCCGCGACACCATGATAGATTTCGCTGTGGGGCTTCTTGGCGGCAATCCGCAGCCTTGAACCGTGCCGAAGTCTTGGGCAGTCAGCCTGTCGCTCAGTCGCTGGATTTGCCGGCGAGCTGGCCGATCTGCTCCATTGATATTTTCCCTTTTATGAGGATGAGGTTGCTCTCGCCGGGTTCGGTGGTGTAGAGGAGCATGTCGCTGATATTCTCGCCGTCGTCGGAGGCGCGTCCGAAAATGGTAGTCGACTCATCCTCTTCGGTGGCAGCAAGTAGCTGTTCCAGTCCGTTTTGCTCCACATATTCCTTAACCATCTCGCGGGCCTTCTGGCCGGCTTTTTTGTTGGATATGTTCATCACGAGCACCGAATCGAGGTTTCCGGTCATTTTGTTGAGTGCCTGGTCGCCGAGGTCGATTCCTTTGGCTAATTTCATAACCGCTTTGCCTACGTAGACGGTCTGCACATCGTCCATGTCGGCTATTGCCTGGAACGGATTCTGCGCACGGCAAGAGGTGAGCATCGTGCAGATAATTGCAAATAAGAATAATAACCGTTTCATAATTAGTTGTCGCTTTATTTTTGTTTCAGATGTTGTTTGTCGGTGAATTGATTGCGGCAGGCAGCAGGCCGAGAGTGGAGCTGATGGTCGAGCCGATGCGCTCATCGGTCTGGCGGCATACACCGTCGGCCGAGGCCAGAGTGCGCGCCATGGTCATAAGGGCGGCCTCCGATATTCTTGCCGCCTGCTCCGGAGAGAGATAAGTGTCAGTGTCATCGGCAGCGGCGTCATCGGTTGCGGGGGCAGGCGTAGCCGCAGTGACAGCCGGGCGGTGGCGCTGGCGGCGCGGCTCTGGAGCGGGAGGGGCTACGGCAGTATCTTCGACCGGCTGTGTCTCGGCCTTTATGGTGACGGCCGGGGGGAGTGCCTGTGCGGTAAGCGGAGCCTGGGCCGTGTCGGCCGGGGAGTCGGTGTGTCGCAGAGGGAGTGTGAGAGCCACCCCCAGAAGTATGGCGGCGGCCGCACCCCATCGAAGCCATACCGGCGGTGTGAGGCGGTGCGGGCGGAAATGCCCGGCGGCCATTTTTTCCAGTTTCTCACCGAGGGCCGGAGGCGGCGGGGTGTCGGCCGTCGGCGCTGTCAGTGCTGCGAACAGCCTGCTGTCGGCGGCGAACTCCTCGGTCTGGCACTCTGCGGATGAGAGAAGCCGGTTGATTTCGCGCTCCTCTTCGGGCGAGGTACTGCCGTCGTAGAACCGTTCAAGCAGAGTTCGGAGGCGTTGCTGTATGTGGAGAGAATCGTTCATTTCGGTCGGTTTAAAAGTTCTTTTAGTTTTCGCCGTGCGCGGCTCAGTTGCTGGCGCACAGTCTCGTCGGAGAAGCCTGTATGGCTTGCGATTTCCTTGTTGTCGAGCCCGTTGTAGACTCTGAGTTTCATCACTGTGGCCTGCCCTGGGGGGAGGATGTCGATGCAGGCGCGGATATATTCGGCCGACGACTGCTGTTCGGCTTCGGCGCCTGTCTGTGCCAGGTGAGACGCCTGGTCGAGAGGCATGGCGGCGCGCACGGCGCGGCGGCGGAGCATGTCGATGCATCTGCGGCGCGTGAGTGTGGAGGCATATGCCTTGGGCGATTCCACCTTGTCGAGGCTGTCGGACTCTTCAAGCAGTCTCTGGAATACATCCTGCACGGCGTCGGCGGCATCGGCCTCGTTGGCCAGTATCCTCGACGCCAGGCCGTAGAGCTGCGGCCATTGCGACAGATATAGTTCTTTGAAGGTGGACTGATTCATGATTCGTGATGTATGCGGCTGCAAATTTACTACCGTATTCTGAAATAGAGACGCGCGTTGATGCTGTTATGTGACATCATATGGAAAATATAATGAAAATAACGGTGGAAGATGCAGCTTTGATGCATGATGCATAACTATGCAATTATCGCTTTTAAAAATTTGGAGATGTGAGTTTTTCGCGTTAACTTTGCCGAATAGTTATGTATAGCGCCTTAAAGCTGACATTATGCTTGATTTACAATCATATTTTTATCATAGATAGATGCGAAAACTATTATTCTCCTTGTTGTTGGCCTTGGCTTGCATTGCTCCGACGTTGCGCGCGCAGATGCATCCGGCCTATGGCTTTCTTGCGGGGCATGATGACAATACCAGGCTGCTGAACCACCTGGTGTCGTTTGACCTTGATTCGGAAACCACAGAGTTTTCAGATGTGATAGTCTATTCCGACTATACTTCGGCTGCCGACTGGGCCGAGGGCAGGTATTATGTAGCCGGGTCAAAAAACGCCCCCGGCGGCGGTGAGATTCCCGATAACCTTATGATATTCGACATCGAGTCGGGGCAGATCACAACCGTGGCTCCCATCACGGGTATCAACCGCTTCATCAACGACATGACCTACGACAACAGCCGCAAGAAGATGTACGCCGTGGCGCGTCTCGGGCTGCTTGACACATCGTCGTTTCACGCTCTCTATACCATTGACCTCACTACCGGTGTGGCTACTAAGATCGGCACCGACCTGGGGCGCCGCATCTCGACTCTTGCGTGCACCTACGACGGCGACCTGTATGCCGTGGACTCGTTCGGCCGCTTCTGCTCCATCGACCCGGAGACAGCCGAAGTGACTGAAATCGGGTATACCGGGGTGATGCCCACCGGATTCAACTCCATGGCATTCGACCATTCCACCGGCACGCTCTACTGGGCTTGCATGTATGTTTACAGCGGTGAATATATGGAGATGGATGTGTCGGATCTGCGTACCATCGACATTGAATCCGGGCAGTCGTACTCGCTGAAATCAACCGGCAACAACACTCAGATTTCCGGCCTTTACATACCTTACAGCGCCGCTGCCAAAGATGCTCCGGCGCATGTGTCGGGCTTCACCGTCACCCCGGGGGCGAACGGCGCCAATACCGCCACCCTTGCATGGACAAACCCCGCCACCCTTTTTGGCGGCGGCCCGCTGACGGCTATCACCCGTGTGGAGATATACCGCGACGATGTCAAAATCAAGGATCTGACAGGGATGCTCCCCGGGCAGCCGGCAAGCTATGTGGATGAGCTGCCGGCCGGCAAGGGAGTCTCGCACAAATATAAGATAATGGCATGTAACGCCGTGGGGCAGGGCGCTCCGTCGCAGACCACCGTGTTTGTGGGGCAGGATGTTCCCGCCCAGGTGCGCAACCTGGCCGTAAGCCGTCCGCTGTCGGATGCCGCCCATATCACCTGGGAGGCTCCGGCAGGAGGGCTGAACGGAGGCTATGTGGCCACCCCCGTGCGCTACACCGTGCGCCGTATGCCCGACGGCAAGGTTGTGGCATCTGAAATAACCGGTCTCTCTGCCGATGACACTGATGTTACTCCGATGGGCACATACACATATGAGGTTGCGGCGTCAAACACCACCGGCTTCGGTCCGGCGGTGGTTTCTGACCCGCTAACTCTCGGCCCGGCCATAGAGCTCCCTTACAGTTGCGACTTTACAGAAGCCGAGTTCGGCGACTGGACGCTATATGATGCCAACGGCGACGGCAAGACATGGATCCGCGAACGCAACACCGGCAACCGCATCGACTGCATACGCTACGACGGAGCCGGCTCAAACCAGGCCGATGACTATGCGGTGCTGCACTGTGCCAACATCAAGGCCGGAAGCTCATATAAGGTCACTTATTCCACCATCAGCTACGGCGAGCATAATCTTGAGTTCATGCTGCTGCGCAACGGCGATATTGCCGATGTGGCCCAGGTGGTGTGTGATGCCGTAATTCCTCAGAAGTATTACCCGATTGACGAAAAAGAATTCACATTCGTGGCCGCTGAAGGGGGTGCGCTCAACATGGCGCTCCATGTGAAATCGCCCGGAGCCCGCTCGCAGCTCATGGTGTCGACCTTCAAACTCGAAGAGGTTCTCGATGTCAACCTTGCCGCGGTGGCGGTAAGCGGGCCCTCGCGTCCGGTGGCAGGCAACACCTACACCTATAATGTGTCGGTGGTGAACCGCGGCACGGCGCCTGTGGCCGGATATACGGTTGACCTTCTTGACGCCAATGACGGTGTGCTCGCTTCGACAGCGATGCCCGGCACACTCGAGCCCGGAGCTACTGTAAGAGCCGGGGTGCGATGGACTGTGCCTGCCTCTTACACCGGTACGGCAGTGGCTGCCAGGGTTGTGGCCGAGGGCGACGGCGTGCCTGCCGACAACAAGGCTCCCGCATTTCAGATTGCTGTGCAGCCTGCCGGCAGCGATGATTTTGTGGAGACAGACCTGGCCGAGGGTTACGGCAGCACTCATCCGTTCAATGCATATCACAAGAAATCGGCTTCGCTCAACATCTATCAGGCATCGGAGATAGGAGTTGCCCGCGGGCGCATATCGCGCCTGGCATGGCAGTCGTCGTCGCAGAGCTTCGAGGTGCCTGAGATGGCTGTGAAGGTCTATATGGCCAATACCGCCCGCATTCTGGCCTCTGACGGCTTCCTGACTGAGAATGAGATGACTCTCGTTTACGACGGTACCGTGAAGGTGGAGATGGACGCAAAGCCCCGCACTCTTGAGGTTGAGCTCGACGAGACATTCCTTTACACCGGCGGCAATCTTGCGGTGCTTACACTCAGCTCGGTGCCCCAGTATGTAAGTTCGGTTAATTTCGCCTATTACACATCGCCGGCCGAGGGCAACAGTTGCTATTCGGTGGCATCCGATAATCTTGCATTCAACTTCGCGCAGACTTCCGGCGAATCGTGCACCGGAAACTCCGTGATTGCCATGAATGTGCGCACATCCGGAAAATCTGTGAAAGGTGTTGTCACCGATATGTCGGGCGCACCGCTTGCCGGAGTCAAGGTTGCTGTGCCGGGTAACGGCGATGTGGAGTACACCGATGCCGACGGACGCTATGAGCTTGAATTCCTCGCTGACGGGTCGTATCAGGTGGTGTTCTCATGCTTCGGGCGCCCGGATGTGACGGAAACAGCGGTTGTTGCCGGTTCGGATGTAACACTCGATGTACGAATGAACTCACTGCCCGTACACACGCTGTCGGGTTCGGCCGTGTCGGCCGACGGCCAGCCTGTGGCCGGAGCTGCGGTGACTGTTGAAGGTTATGGCACCCTCACTGCTGTGACCGACAGCCGGGGTTGTTTTGAGATTAATGACGTGATTGAATGTGAGAATCTTACGGTCAGGGTGGCCAAGGACTGGTTCAATGAGGCAAGGGTATCCGTGCCGTTCGGCTCCGATATGGCTCTTGAGCCGCTGACTATGGTTTACAGCGATTACGCTCCGCTGAATGTGACGGCTGAGGCCGGCAATGGTGTGGCCGTAGTTAGCTGGGACGCACCTGCCACCGAGGCTACGCTTCAGTACGACAGCGGTGTGGCCGCTTCGCAGATCGGTTTCAGCGATACCGAGTTGGGTACCTATGCTATCGGCACTGCATTCCGCCAGCCTATGATTCTTGATAAAATACAGTGGATGACAACCTCGCAGGGTGGTTATCATAATGTTGTCAACATATACATTTATGATCTCGACGAGTACGGCAACCCCACTCCGGAACTCCTCCATGCCGAGCGCTCGGTAAGGAATGTTGACGGCGAATTCGTCACCTACACGCTTTCCGAGCCGATAGAGGCTCCCCGCGGATGCCTGGTGACCCTCAACTATCCAGGCTATCTGAGTCTGGCAACAGACGACCGTTCGCCGGCGGCGCCATATCTCCGCGGCACTTATTATTTCACTTCCGATTATAACGTTGCCTTGTTCTATTCGATGGATGACGCCGGACTGGATGCCAACCTGATGCTGCGTGCCATAGGTCGCCCCTATCCCTTCAATATGGCTCAGGGCGATGCTCTTCCGCAGCAGCCTGCCTCGCAGCCCGACTGGCGTAAGTATCGCCTGTGGCGCCAGTCGTTCAATGGCGGCGTGGCTTCCGACGAGGTGCTTGTCAGCGACAACGATCTCACCGCAGGAGAGTTTTCCGATGCTTCCATAGCGCAGGCACCTGCCGGTGTCTACCGCTACAAGGTGGCTGCTGTGATGCCTGACGGGTCGTTGTCGACCCCGGCCTATTCTCTAGGCATGCTTTACCGCATGGTCACGGATGTGAATGTTGCGGTGTCGACAGCCGGAGTGTCGGGCAATGCTGCCGGCGCCGAGGTTTCGCTGGTGTCGTCAGAGGGTCTCCCCTCGTCATCCGCTGTTGTGGGAGAGAGTGGCCAGGTGACGTTCGGCGGCATATGGAAGGGTCGTTACACCCTGACGGTGTCGCTCTACGGATTCCATACATACACGGCCGAGATGGACTTCACGCAGGATGATGTATATAATGTGCCTGAAATCTGTCTGGCCGAGATTATAGCCGACCCCTCCAACCTTCAGGTTGTGGCCGATGAAGGCACTGACGAAAGCGGTGTGTTCCGCTGGAACGAGTCGGGCCTTGTCAAGGATGATTTCGAGTCGTACGGCGACTTCGAGCGCCATCCGTCCGGATATGTGGCATGGAATTATGTGGATGCCGACGGCTGTATCACGGTAGGGGAGCAGGAATATGATTTCCCCGGCCGCAAGCAGCCCCATGCGTTCATTTGCTTCAATCCGTCGGCCACCACCCCCTCCATGCTGCCCGACATCACTTCGGCCGAGCCTCACTCGGGAAGCAAGATGCTCGCGTCGTTCTGGGGCGCGCTGGGCTCGGATGACTATGTGATTTCTCCGCGTCTGACATATTTCAGCCCGTTCACATTCTCGCTCTATGCGCGCCGCCGCTCGGCCAGCTATGCCGAGACTTTCCGCATGGGTTATTCAACAACTACTGCCGACCCGGCCGACTTCACCTGGGGCCCGGTGTGCGACCCCGAATATGACGGATGGCTGAAGTTCTCGCTCAATGTGCCTGCCGAGGCCCGTTATGTGGCCGTGAACTCTACTTCGGAGGACGGCTTCATCCTTTTCCTTGACGATTTTGAAATCTCATCGGGTTCGGGAATGCCTATGCGCGCCTTGGAGAGTGCTCCGGAGGTGCTTTATGAGGTGGAACTCGACGGCCGCGTGCTCGGCCAGACCGAGGAGTGCTCCTATCCCCTCGCCGGACTTTCGTCAGGCGAACACACGGCGTCGGTTACCGCCGTATATGGCAGCGGACGATCGAAAAAGGCTTCCATCAGCTTCGACCTCGCTGCCGGAATCGGGGCGGTGTCGGCCGGCGACGCTGTGGCTGTGACCCCCAACCCGGCGGTTGATGTGGCATCGGTGTCGGCTGACTTTGCCGAGGCCCGTCTGTTCAGCGTCAGCGGCCAGCTTCTGAGGGTGTTCGACGGCTCGCAGGGCCGCCTCCTTCGTGTGGGCGATCTGCCCCGGGGCGTGCATCTGCTTTCGGTCACACTCCCCGACGGCTCGCAGCGCTCCCTGCGCCTTATCCTGAAGTAATCCGGATAACAACATCAACGGCCGCCCCTGCATCAGCAGAGGCGGCCGTTAGCTTTTTTGTGGGAGTGTGGTTCAGAAAACCAGAAGCGGGAGCTTACATGATTGCTTTGATGTAGTCGTTGTGGATGAGCATGTTGGCGGCTTTTGAGTTTTCAACATACTGCATCAGCAGCTCTTTGCCGCGCACGGGGGAGCAGTGGCTGCGTGCATCGCGTATCTCCTTGTATGAGCCGCGTGGCGCCTCAACGAAGTCGACAACCTGTTGCCAGCCGTCGGGTGTGGCCACGCCGGTCATCGAGCTGTCGTTGATTTTCTTGTAGGAATTAAAATGCAGGTTGCGTGATAAGGCCGGCCTGTAATCCGATCAGTACAGTTTATAAGAGGTTGTTTAAAAATAAATGTGAATACCCGGCCGAAAAGTTCGAGGCAGCTTTCGCTCTGAAGCGAAGGAGCTAAGCCCGGCTATGTGACTGAACTGAAGAGTGAAAGATGCCCGAAGTTTTCGGACTGTATGGTAATTTCTGTATCATGTTTTGTTTCATACTGTGAAATTATTTATAGTTACCCTCGCCTTGGCGTCTCTTTTGTCAATGCAATTGAACTCATCGGTCACGTAGCCCGCTACGCTCCCTCTTCATTCACTGCGCCTTAACTAAAAGATACGCCACCGGGTGTTCACATTTATTTTAAACAACCTCTAAGGACGAGGGGACCCGGCCATGGCCGGGTCCCCTTTGTGGTTCGCCCGACATGGGCATAATCTAACGGGTGAAAGTCCCGAGCGCGCCCCGATAGCGGGAAGCACATAGTCCGAGGCAACGGTGTCTACCGTGAGGAGAATCGAAAGGAAGCTAAGGACAAAAGTC
>SCEJ01000188.1 GCA_004102785.1 Muribaculaceae bacterium Isolate-013 (NCI) | reverse complement strand
TGCAGGAGAACACGGACGAGAATCATCCAATGAGTACTCCGGATATTATAAAATACCTGGAGAATCAGGGAATCCATGCGGAACGGAAGAGCATTTACAGTGACATGGAGAGTCTTGCGGACTTCGGTTACGATGTGGTACAGGTGCAGAGCAGGCTGGGAGGCGGTTATTACCTCGGCAGTAGAGAGTTTGAACTCCCGGAATTAAAGCTGTTGGTGGACGCCGTACAGTCCTCCCGCTTCATTACCACGAAAAAATCCAGAGATCTGATCCGGAAGCTGGAGCAGATCGCCGGGAAAAACGATGCCGGCAAGCTACAGCGTCAGGTCTATGTTGCAGGCAGGATCAAGACGGAGAATGAGAGCATCTATTATAATATCGATGCCATTCATCGTGCCATTCAGGAGAACAGGCAGATCACTTTCGTGTATCTGGACTGGAACCTGCAAAAGGAAC
>SCEJ01000187.1 GCA_004102785.1 Muribaculaceae bacterium Isolate-013 (NCI) | reverse complement strand
CCAAGAATACAACATCAACATCTCAGGCGGTACGGAAAGCACGCAGGCATACGCTTCTTTAGGCTATTTGTCTGACAAGGGTTACATGGTAGGTTCAGGTTTCGACCGCATCAGCACTCGTGTAAAGGTAGATCAGAAAATCGGACAGTTTGTAAAGGTGGGCGGAAACGTTGCTTATGCAAATACAATTCAGAAAATGTTTGCGTCAAGTACCGGTACACAATATTCCAATATCTTTATGTTTGCACAGAACATCGCTCCCATCTATCCTATATATCTATATGACAAGGATGGAAAATGAATGTATGACGAAAAAGGAAAAGTACGTTATGATTTCGGTACGGAATATGCTCGGCCATACGCCTCCGAGCAAAACCCCTATGCTGTGGCTAAAGAGAATCTTTTTAAAACGATGTTTGACAATTTGAGTTCACGTGGTTATTTCGAGGCTACTTT
>SCEJ01000186.1 GCA_004102785.1 Muribaculaceae bacterium Isolate-013 (NCI) | reverse complement strand
ACTGTCGGCTTTTGTCAACCGCATACTCGACTACCTGCCCGACTATACGGCCAACGGCCTCAGGGTGAGACGCACTTCGGAGGCATATTTCGGCATGGAGGCTACATTGACTTTATAAACAACTAAATAACAGACAGATGAAAATTGCAAAACTTATTGTTGCCGCCGCACTTCTCGGCGGAATGTCGGGAGCTCTGACATCGTGCTCCGACAACGACACCCCCGTGGTGTATTATCCAGTGAACGTGAGTGTAAATCTGCCCGAAGAGATAGCCTCAGCCACAATTCTTGACGAGGAGTATCAGTTCAGGAACGTGTCGACCAACGAGGTCAAGACATTCACTTCGGCTTCGGAGATAGAGCTTACCGAGGGTCTTTACGATGTGACATATACAGCGCATGTGCGCATGGGAAATGGTGTCGAGACCACAATGCGTGCCATGGCGCAGGGCGTCAC
>SCEJ01000185.1 GCA_004102785.1 Muribaculaceae bacterium Isolate-013 (NCI) | reverse complement strand
TGACATCTCGCCTTACATGAACGGCTCGCTCGCCTATCGTCCGAGCCACATGCCTTATGCCTTTGACGCCAAGGTGGCTTTCGGTCCGTTTTTCGGCGGCACCATCGAGCTGTTTGGCGGCTATGCCAAGGCTGACGACCAGCTTATGCCCGTTGCGGGCGGCATCTATCCCGCCGGAGGAGTGTGGGAGAGCGTCGACATCAAGGGCTATCGTTACGGAGCGCGCATAGGTTATGACAATGGCCGCACTTTTGCAGTGAGCGCGTCATATGAGGGTGCTCCATCCAAGTGGAACCGCGCATGGTATGACAACCGCGACCGTGCCCGCCACATAGCTGCGGCCGAGCTCAAGGTGCGTCCCGTCGACAAGCTCACCGTCACGCTCGGCTATGAGTTCCGCGGCGGACGCGCATGCTATATGTATGCCCCCGAGACAGTCGATATGGCCGGATTTGAC
>SCEJ01000184.1 GCA_004102785.1 Muribaculaceae bacterium Isolate-013 (NCI) | reverse complement strand
TGTCAAATCTAAAGACGAACTTACTGATCGTATCTACAAATATTTTGCAGAAATAAATGAAGAACCGATTGTGTTCCATTGGAAATATAATCTTGATGACATTGATGTATCGGAAGAAATCATTGTTGATACGCTGCCTGTCAAAAAGTCGAGTTAATTAAAGGATGAAATACTAGAGAGTTAGCTAACCGAATTCCACAAATACTACAAATATGGGATGTCACTTGATCTTCAGATTCTTGTTTCGGCAAAAATGCGTTTAGCCTATTATTTTTATACGCTTGAAATTTTCGGTACAAAAATTTATATGCCTCCTGATAATTCTCTTTCATAGAACATACGGTAATAAAACATGGCAGATCTTCAGAACATCTCTCTCCTTCTTTCATCAATACATCTAAAATCTGTTTTTCTACTTCTTCAGAAGTTTTGTCTGTCTGTAATTTAGCAATCAAAA
>SCEJ01000183.1 GCA_004102785.1 Muribaculaceae bacterium Isolate-013 (NCI) | reverse complement strand
TTCAGCGTATCCTGACGGCAATTATCATTGGCTTTCATTGGGATAGCCAATACTGCAAGGAATAATGTAACAATCACTCCAACAAAAAAGTCGCCTATCCTCTTTCGTTGATTCATACCTTCTCTATAATTATACTTTGTGAACCTTCTTCCAATGAATTGTATTCATCCAAATGTATATGTGTGCCGGGAGGCACATCTGCCTGTGCTAAATTGAGGAGATGGTTTGCCATTGATAACAATCCTTCCCGATTAGCTGATATAGTTACTTCGCTATTATCGCTTTAAACCTTTATCGAATCACCCGGATGCCAACAGAGTTGCAATCCAATATTCCTATCATATTTCGGCACATCTATTTCCATGACGTCTGCAATTATTTTGTTGGAAAAGTCTGTTCCATAACGCTGATTATCTCATCCAGTCGAGGGAAATAGTCCATTATATTTGGTTCGTGCC
>SCEJ01000182.1 GCA_004102785.1 Muribaculaceae bacterium Isolate-013 (NCI) | reverse complement strand
GGAGCTCTGCGTCTCTACTATCGGCTCGACCCCACTCTGTCGCTTGACGAAGTGGTGGCACAGCTCAACACATTCGAACAGATAAATATTTCCTGCGAGGGTAATATGTTAATAATCGACTGATCATGAAAACAATCCTTACCATCATATTGGCAGTAATGACATTTATCACTGCCGGTGCCTACAAGTATTCATATACGTTTGACAACGTTCCGGTGTCGGAGGCTATAGTAAAAATCAGCAAAGAGAATCCCGAAGTCAATATTTCATTTATCTACAAAGAGCTCGACCGCTACCTGACGCGTGCACGCGTACGCACTGACGACGCTTTTGACGCCTTGCGCAGTGTGGTTGGCATACATCCCATATCAATAATCCGACGGGGCGACAATTACTATATCGAGGCTATGCAGCGTGGCGATTACACTCTGCGCGGGCGAGTGGTCGACACTGACGCCGAGC
>SCEJ01000181.1 GCA_004102785.1 Muribaculaceae bacterium Isolate-013 (NCI) | reverse complement strand
TGAGCAAGTACACTGTCCCGGTCCCGGGAGCTGAAAAGTAATAGGTCACTGAGCTTGCCGAAGTGACCGAAGATTAAAAGGGGATGACCAGAAGTGGATTTTGGTCATCCTCTTTTAATATGTCGGGTCTCCAGCAGCCATTTCCAAGTCAGCAACACATCAATGGTTCCATACTTGTCTGTTATGCTGTTTTCCTCGTCATAAGTGAGAATCAAACGTCTGCGGCAAGACAGATGACCCGGTAACGTGCTGAGAGCCTCTGTCTCACGCTTTCTGGTTTCATCGTCAAGTAAAGAATAGCTGACTTGA
The DNA here is from genome assembly GCA_004102785.1 of Muribaculaceae bacterium Isolate-013 (NCI). Taxonomy (GTDB): domain Bacteria; phylum Bacteroidota; class Bacteroidia; order Bacteroidales; family Muribaculaceae; genus UBA7173. The sequence continues at coordinate 154 of SCEJ01000181.1, read as the reverse complement.
ATGGCCAGTTCATCTTCCGGGACGTAGAAATCAACTTCATAACCTGTCTTGTAAAAGAACACCCGCTCATTGTCCATGTCATGTCCATAGATGCGGAACAACTGGAGAGCGACAAGATTCTCCAGAAGCATGGTGTCTTTGTCGATGAGGAACA
>SCEJ01000180.1 GCA_004102785.1 Muribaculaceae bacterium Isolate-013 (NCI) | reverse complement strand
GATTTGGGGGAGGGTGAACAACCTATTGAAACATTACAGCTAGGATCTTCGAGGCAGCAGGATGCAGAACGCAAACCGAACTAACTGACTTTTTAGGGTTCAAGCAATCGTCACTGGGTATGGACAGAGCAAGAAGTAAAGTTTCTAAACCAACTGATTGTGTGGAATGCGTTCAATTAAAACATTTATGTGTAAATCAAATGTTCTCACCACGTGAGTATTCATTTAAAGAAATAATAGCGGAAATTGCTATGTGAATTGCGATTAAATTAAAAAATAGCTCAAAAGTTATCGTTTAACAATGACAATACATTTTCGTTTACAAATTTCGTCATCAACTGCAGGCCCAACATCATTCGGAATTATTAAGCTACGTTTTTTGGATTCCAGTTTATCCAAGCAGGAAATAAATTTAGCTCTGTCCTTAGAATAGAGGGCTTCGATGATGGTATTGAAGGGGGATATA
>SCEJ01000179.1 GCA_004102785.1 Muribaculaceae bacterium Isolate-013 (NCI) | reverse complement strand
GTAAGATGCATGCATGCGAGACAATGGGTGCTACGACGGTGATATGTACCGACAAGACGGGAACGCTGACGCAGAACCGTATGCAGGTCTATAAGGCTGATTTCTATGGTCTCCCGTCTTATCCGGGTGATTCTGCCCTGTCTGGCGGTATCGTGGAGGAGGGCATTGCCGCCAATTCAACAGCGCAGCTCGATTTCTCGGATCCTGCAAAGCCGCAGGTGTTGGGTAATCCCACTGAGGGGGCGTTGCTTCTGTGGTTGCGCGACAATGGTGTCGATTACGCACGTGTGAAGAAAGGGCTCACCGTGTTGGATGAGCTTCCTTTTACTACTGAACGCAAATATATGGCTACGGTGGTTGAGTCAGCTGTCATAAAAGATGCCGATGGCAGAGCGGCACGCGTGGCATATGTCAAAGGTGCTCCGGAGATTGTGCTTGGAATGTGCAGGAGTCTGCCGGAGAGTGTG
>SCEJ01000018.1 GCA_004102785.1 Muribaculaceae bacterium Isolate-013 (NCI) | reverse complement strand
CCACGAAGCGGTTGTAGGAGAATGTCTGCGGAAACAGATGCTTCCAGTGAATGCGCACACATCCCAGATAATAGTGCTTGAAGTTTCGGTACGAATTGAAGTGGAAACAGATCAGAATCGTGATGACCTCGGCATCCGACATCATGCGCTTTCTTTTCCGTTTTGGAGTGTCAGTTGTGGACGGAAGGGCGTTTTTTGCCATCTCAACCTCAAATTCCTTGCAGAAATCATCGGCAATACAAAAAATTTGTGTAACTTTGGAATATAATCCTTATCCCTTTATAATAAGTACTTTAGGTAGATAACCCGATTTTGAGGTAACGAATTGCCAACCGTTCTTGTTGTTGCATTCTGCTTTGAATTGCTTTTCAAGAAACTCCATGCAAAAGTACACAAATTCTTTTATTTGGCAAAGAATTAGATTTTTCTATGCATTGAAATAATGTCTATACTTTTTTATAGCCTTTAATCTTAACTCTAATAGCCTTGTCGTATGCTTATTGTATATATCAGATTTTTGAAGTTTTTCCAATAATCCAAATAGTTCTACAGAGAGACCCATTTGGCAAGCAAATTCATCTGCTTTAAATTCTTCATCAGTTTGCTTGTTTTTAAGAAAGAAAAACATGATATGTCCTATTTCATGGGCAATTGCAGCTAATTTATCATTGGTAGTAAGTTTCAGCTGTGAACATAGTTCATCATTAATTATAATTCCCGAAATTGTATCTTTTGCATCATTTGTTTCTTTTAAAACACAACAACCAAACAAATCTTTATCAATATCCTCAATGACTGGAAGTTTTGGGTATTGTTCTAACAACTCCTTGTACTCTCCTATAGTATGTACATTAACAGAGAACTTTTTTAATAGGTTACAAACTGCGTATGCATTGGATTTGTACAATTCCTCGAAAGTGTTAAATTCCTTATAACTTGTATAATGAAAAAGTTTCATATTGCTCAATGATTCATAATGTTATCTCCCTAAGAAATCATAATCACCATCGAAACCATCAGGCATGTCACCATACATTCCATCTGTCATTGCGTCCCAAGTGTCTTGTGCATAATCTGGTTCTTCATAATAGTCATAATCTTGGTCATAAGAATAATCTCTATTTATTTGTTTAATTTCTTCTTCAAGTTCATCAATTCGTTTGTTTACATCAAAGCCTTTGTTCGCAGCAATTTTGTAGAGTTCAACAGCCTTAGAATACAATTCGCCACGAACATAAAATTCTGCTAATGTTTTTAAGAAAGCGAAAGCATCTTCTTTCTCTCCGATGAACTGTTCAGCTCGTTTATTAGATAAAGCAATAAGATCTTGTTCTGCAAGGCTACTTGCTCTAAAGAAATCATTATCAAAACTCTTATTAGTAATTTTTTGAAGAATTGAAATTTGTTCTGATATTCTTGCTGTGAGTGCTGACCAATAAATGTTTTCTAAATTGCTATTTCTCAGTTTTGAAACTTCTACTAATAAAGATACAGCTTTCCTACTTCCATTATCAGCTGCACGACACAAAAGTTTATAACGACTATCTGAAGTAAATTCAGGTATAATTTGTCTATAAGCAGATGGAATAGTACCCCAATTAAAAAAGAAGTTGTCAAGAGGACTCACCTCCACATCTGGCAAAAGTTCATCTTTAACTTTATCAATAGCTAAATATTGAAGTGCAGCATTATAACCTTGACGCATTGCTGCCTTCATAAGGAACTCGGTTACTGCTGTATCTTTCTCGTATTTACGTGCCCAGTTAAATTGAGCTTTTGGGCAGCACCTTGAGGTTTTATCATATGAAGAACATTCGTGACATGTTTCGCACCCATTTCCATAAGCATATTTATGCCATATAGCCATAACTTCTTCTTCGTCTAATTGACTACATGAAGCCATATTTGTACGATATGCACAAGATTTTTTAGGATTTGCGTTGCTCGCTTTTATCCAATATGTTGAATATGTGGCAGAACTTTCTTTGGCTTGATTCGTCCATAAAGCCAATTTACACCAAACATATTTTTCCCAATCGGGCCAGTTAGGGCATTCTGTATTCGCTAATTTTTTAAGTTGTTCTAAAGCTAATGCCTTATCAGATTTTAAACTGTCATTTCCGTTCTTTATACCATTATAGAGCGCACAAATGCGATTATAAGTAACAAAAGCAGGTTCGTCCTTGTCTGGTGATTTCAACTTTAATACTTTGAAGAAATCTTTTGCTTTATTGGAAAGGTTATTACTTATTACAGTATAAGCATAAGTGAGCTCAGATGAAGCCTTTTTAATTTTATTAAATTCTTTCGTTATATCGCATAAAGTACATCCGTTTTCATACATCAAAATTATAAGATTGAGGCAGCAATTACTGATAGGTGTACAACTTGAAATATCTGTCTCGATTTCTTTCAAGTATTGTTCAATACTTTTTTTGTAATATTTTATAGCTAAATCTTCGTTCTTAGAGTTGCCATACAATCCAAAGTGATAAACAATCCCCATAGAATATGATCCTGCTGCTTCTCCATTATCAGAAGCCATCTTATAATAGTTAATAGCATTCGAATAATCTTCAAAAAACATATATAGCGAAGCAAGGTTTATCATTGCATTTACATCTCCACCTTTTGAAGCTAACGTAAAGAAACCAACAATCTCTTTATTCCGTTCAGAATTAATATCTTTAGAGTCATCACTCAAACAGTTGCTAAGAGATTTAAGAACCCCAATATTGTTATAACATTGTGTATTTCCATTTTCAGCAGCATTAAGGTAGTAAGCAATAACTTCGTGTGCCCATTCCTCATTATTATCCAATCCTTCACTAATGGAGTATTGAGGAAATTCCTCAATGATTTTTCTTAGTGTGTAATCAACCTTAGTGTCGTCCCAAACTCTATTATAATCTATGCCTTGCATCACTACATTCGTATTGTCAACCTCATTACATAGGTTTTTGTTTTGGAACGGTCGGTCAAAAAACAAAGAAGTTCTTTTTTGATTAAACAGTGTATTAATTGGTACACCGGGACATAAACCACTTAACACAATTTGATATTCGTGTTTAATATCTAATGTTTCAAACGACAAGTTTGAAAAAATAGCATATTTTGCATAATATCTTTCGCCCTCAATAGAATTCACCGAGTCAAATGAGAAATTACGCGAATCATTCTTGTAAAAACGACAAATATTTAAGTCTTGCCAATAGAAGTTACAATCAAGACCTGAGACTTGCGGCATTCTATTGGAAGAAATGTTTTCAAAGAATATTGAGTGGGAATATATATAATGCGAACCAATAATAATACGAGATATTTCTTTATGAATATCCTTAGCAAGATTAAAGGTATGAGCAAAAAGATTGATTGTGAGCAATGAATTGCACATGCATTCATCGTTTATTTCTTTTATATCCATATTATATGCTTCTAATGGAATAGAAGCATATAACTTTTTATGAAGCAATACTGCACGTTTAAGCTTCTCCTCATTAGACGAAAATAAGCGAATGGTTTTAATATCCTCGATTTTATAACCTTTGTTTATTAATGCACAAACAAAAGCAATAGAATCAATCCCGCAATCAGCATTGAAAACATTTATTGTTAAATCATCGCAAGCCATACCCCTATTTTCGTATAAGGCATTAACCACAGATTTGTAGCATTCTAATTTATACGGAAGTAAATATACTATATCATATAACATAGAAACTTCGATTGATGGTTCTATGTTATCTTCTTTTAGACCTTTAAAAGGAGTAAGCAAGTCCCTAGAAATGCTCAATATTTCTTCTGTAGTCCAATATGCTTTTTGAGAAATAAGAGATGAAAAATATGTATTCCTTTCGGAAACAATTTGCTTATGGTTTATTTTTTGAGTCATATTATACTTACTTTCTAGTATAGACGCCTTATTGTTTCGATTGATAAATCGGATATTTAATGTGATTACAAAGGTACAAAAAGCCGTAATAAATTCCTTATAATAGGCTAATTATTACGACTTAGGAGGCCAATTTTATAAATTCATTCCTCTATTTTTGCTTTTTGCAGGCATTCCCAACGCTTCTATGAACTCGCCTTTCTTTCGTCTGAACCAGCTAACGTGTGAAATGCCGTCTATGTTGAGTTCAAAATTTCCTTCTGTGTCCTGTTTGAGTGAACAAACTGCACCGTCAGTTTTAAAATGTTTGTTAAATTCACGGGAATATAGTTCGCCTCTAATGGAAACATCCTTGAACGTGCATAGTTTTCTAATGACGGCATCGCCAAAATTCAGAGTATCACGCAGGAACTTTATTGTCGGCATCAGTTTCTCCACATATGGAAAATAGCTTTTGACGAAATCCACGAACTCGGACAACCTGCGGTTCTGTTGCTCGTATGCGCTTTTCATATCCTGCATCTGTTTGGCTTGCCGTTCTTCACGTTTTTGGGCTTCATCTTCAAGTTCAGAAATGCGATTTTGTAAGATTGCATTTTCCCTTTCCAATGTCTTGACCTTATTACTTCCGAAAAGAGAACCTACACTTTCTGCTATGTTAGTGGCTGCAGTCGTAGCTGCCCCTTTCAGCTTCTCGGTCTGTACCTCCTTCTTGGCTCGCCTAAGTTCCTCCTGTGCCGTTTCCTTGCGGTCTTGAAGTTGCCCTATGTCTGTTCGTAACTGTTCCGTCTGCTGCATCAGGTCACGGTAATACTGCCGTGTGGTGATATGCTTCGCTTCCGAGCCGTCTATGCCACGCTGCAACCCGTAACCGCTCATAGCTTGGGCGTAGGTGTCCTGATAGGATTTGAGTTTGGCGCGTGTCATAATCTCATCGGCACACAATCGGGCTGTGCCTGTCGGCTTCTTGCGGTATCGCTTCTTAACCTGTTCCTCTTTCTTTTTGCGCTTGCGCTCTCCCTTGACTATCGGAACAAGGGTGGCGTGTATGTGCGGTGTCTGCTCGTCCATGTGCAGGACTGCCGACACGATATTCTCCCTGCCGAATGTGTCGGCAAGGTATTTCAGATTGTCGCTGCACCATTCATCAAGTCTGCCCTCGTTGGTGATGCGTTCCATATCCTCGTGCGTTCCCGTAAGCAGGACACGGATAGTCCTCACTTGATTGTTGCCAATTTTGCGTGTCAGTCCTGCGGTGTCCAGTCGGTGCTGTATGGCTTGTGTCCTGTTCTCCACCCCGTCAGGAAACCTTATCAGTTCCCGATTTAGGTGCGTCCTGCTCTCATCGGCATTCTTCGGTTTGATGATGCGCTCTATGTGCGCTGACATGGCGGCATCCGTTCCGCTTGTCTTCTCCATGTGTAATACTGCATAACCCATATATAAATCCTTTCTTTTTAACTTGTGAAACAATGGTTGATGGTTTCTCCTTTACGGCTTTTGCCGTTGGTTGGGGAGTGTCCAGAGAGGTGCATCCTCTTTGGCTTATTGGGGAATTTTCAGCGTTGCTTGCAATGCGGCTCGGACAAATTCCCTAATAAGCTACGGTATTTTCTGTTGGCAAATATCCGTGTCGCAGCAAGCATCCTCTCCTTACATCTTCAGCCCTCGCTTTTTCGGTGGCTGCATCATCCGCCTTGCGGATTGGACTTGCTTCTCCTGCTTTATCGGCTCTGCCGATTGGGACAGGGGCTTGCCGCACAGGTAATCGTTCAGGTCTTTGTGCTCGTTGTAGTTTTGGGAGAAGTCCCTGATACGTCCGGCAAACTCTCCTGCCAGTTCCCAATACGCATTCCGTCCTGCCTCGTCATTGTCGAGCAGACAGTGTATGCGCTCATACCCGTGCAGCACGTCTATGGCTTTGCATACATTGGAAACGGAATTGAGAATAACGTAATCCTGCCCGTCAAGGTTGGGCATGGTCGGGCAGTTCTTCATCCGCAAGGTGAGGAATGAAAGATAGTCCGTCATTCCCTCGAACACGAGGCATTTCTCTCTCGGCTCTCCCGACTGTCGGATATGGCTGATGTCCTTTGGGGCAATGCATCCTTTGAAGAAACGGTTGCGCACCTCATATCCTCCAGCCACATTCGGGAACCCTATGGCGAAATAGGGTTTACCGTTGTGGACGAAGTGCAGTTCCTTACATTCCGCTTGCGCCAATGCGGTGTTTATTCCACGCTCCTGCAAGTAACGGAGCAATGCAGGGTGCGTGAGTTCTCTCACTTCCAAATGTTGGAAACTCGGTTCGGATGCCTGCTGGCGAAAAGAGAAAGACACGGGACGGACGTGCGGTGCTTGTTCCGCTATCTTGCCAAGCAGGTAAGGCACATAGTCCGAACCGTAAAGCTCCTGCGCCAAAGCGATGATGTTGCCGCCCTTGCCTGTTCCGAAGTCGTACCATTGGTTGAGTTCGGTGTTCACCTTGAACGAGGCTTCCGTTTCCTCCCTGAACGGTGATTTGTACCAAAGGCTTTTGCCCTGCTGCTTGACGGGGTTATAGCCCAAACTTTGCAGATAGTATGCGATGCGTATCTTCTTTGCTTCCTGTGTAGTCATAATCTTCCTATGGTTTTAATGGTAAATGAAAATCGTTGATTCGTTGAATGGTATATGTAATATGCTTATATCCATGCAAATAGATTCTCAACATCCGCTCAACAAACCACTCGCCCAAAGAGAAGCCGACAATAGGTTGTGGCTTTATGCTCAACTTCTCTTTTGGCCTGTTGAGATTTTGTTGAGAATGTATATTGCTTATTATCAGTAGAATTATATTCTTATTCAACAATTCAACAAAAAGACAATGGAATTACAGAGTTTCAAGTTGCTGCCTTGTGACGGTGTAGAAACGTCCCACTCTCCTTATCGGCTCATACCGACATTCCCGATTGTAGTTCAGTTGGTAGGTGGTATATGTCAGCCCGTTCGGTGCAGACGTGAGCTTCCAACACTCCTGCAATACCTTCCTTACTTGGTACTTCTCCGCTTTGACATACGAGTTTGCCAGCAGCGTGAGAATGTCATTGCAGCAAAAAGAGAGAGTGTCGATACCTGTGCTTGCCATGATGTCAAGTACAAGTTCGCACATCTCTATCTCCAATCGGTTGCGGTTGCTGCGGATAATCTTCCGCAAGGCTTCGGTATGCAGCAACGACGGTGCAAACCACATACGGCTCTCTTTTTCGGTGGAGAGCGGCCTGTGCTGCAAATGGTAGAGGAAAGCAGGTATCTCCGCTTTCAGCTTTTGCAGGAAGTCGGTATCATCGGACTGCAAGCGGTCTATCTTGCGCACCCAATAACGTGTTTCCCCTGCATCTATGATGACGGGCAGATACTCGTTGTTGGAACACAGCACGAACTTGGCGAAGAACACTATTTCGTCACGGTCTTTGCCTTTGGCTTCCACCTTATAGGACAACGTGGTACTGAGGTTCTTTAATCGCTCGCTATCCTCCCTGCGGCTTAATAACACTTCATCCACCACGATAAGGAGCTTCCCTGCCCAGTCGGAATTGAACTGGCTTCGGAAGTCCTCGTTGGTGTTAAAAGTTACATTGTTCTGAAAGAGGAGTTTCAGAAAGTTCAGGAATGTGCTTTTGCCTGTATTGCGTTCTTCCGATACCAACAACAGGATAGGCAGTTTTTGGATGGGTTGCAGATATAGCAGCTGTAGGTAGTCCATTCCCAACTCGTATTGCTCCCCGAAGATGTGCTTCACCAACGAACGGATAAAGGGAAAATCGCCCTCCATCGGTTTGTGGTCTATCGGTTCATAGAGGTTAAGGAACTTGTCCACTATCGGACGGTAATTCACATGGTCGGGAACCGTGCAGAAGCCGTCATACTTGGGGACGGTAGCGAGATAGTGTTTGCCATAGTCCTGCCGTAATGTTTCGTTGTTCCACACGATGCGTTTCTTCACGTAGCCGCCGTCCAGTCGGGGCTGGTTCACTAACTTGTAGAGGGTCGTACCAACTCGGATAAACTCCTCTTTGCTGATGTCTGATTTACTCATTGTTCATACGCTTAAATGGTTGATAAATAATCGTATGCAAAATTAGAGAGGGTTGCTTGAAACCTTGATACGCAAATCACGGCAGAATGGCGCAAAAAACACACGGAATGAAAAACTTGCAGTATATCGGAGAACTTGACAACAAGAAATCCCGAAGAAATACCACTTTAATGACAGTTTCTTCGGGATTGTCGCATTCGTATGAATGAATGGCCATGCGCCTATTCAAACACTCGTGTAAATGAATTGTCGGCAATGGGAATACGCATCGGTTTCATTACTTCATGTCGTCATATCTATATATTTTATGCTTGATACTTAGGCATTTTAATTCTATTACCCAGCGAAAAGAAGATGCTTGTTTGCTCTTTTCGCAAGTACAGCCTTTCAATTACGGCTTTGCGTACCTGTTTCGCTCTGTATGAGTTAATACGGAAAGCGAGGGCAACAACCATTTCAAAACTGTAAACATCCATGCTGCATTTGTTCGACAGGCGGATATACCGTTGTGCATGATGCTCTTTCAGTATTCCGCTTTTATAGACTGCTTTGATTGCAGTACGGACGGATGGAGCGATAACACCGAACAGGCTGACAAGTTCCGCTTCGCTCATCCATACCGTTTCACTCGGTATAGTTATCGTACCGTGTTCTGTGATTTTGATGATATTCCTTTTCATTGTCCTGCCATTGATACATTGTTAAACGATTGGTTCAGCCTGTTGCCGAGCATGGTAAGGTCGTTATCCAATTTCTGTGTTGTGATTTTGGCGTAGATTTGGGTCGTGACTATGTTCGTGTGTCCCAAAACACGGCTTACGCTTTCAATCGGCATACCCATACTCAAAGCAAGGGTCGCGAACCCATGTCTTGAGCAATGGAACGAGATGTCTTTTGTTATCCCGCACTCTTTCATCACCTTTTTCAGAGGTTTGCAGATAGACCAGTAGTTGAGGTTGGGGAACACGAGATTATCCTCCTGCAAGGGGCGGTAATGCTCTATTATCTGCAAGGGAATATCCAGCAGTTTCACTTGGAACGGTACTTTCGTCTTGTGCCGTTTCGATAATATCCACTTCTCACCGTTCACTTCCACGATGTTGTCATTGGTCAGTTCCTTGATGTCCACGAAAGAGAGGGCGGTGAAACTGGCGAAAACGAAAATATCACGGATATAGGACAGTTTGGTATCCCCGAACTCGTGCGTCATTAACGCTTTCAGTTCGTCTTCCGTCAGGTATTCACGCTCCTTTACATTCGGGCTGATGTGGAATTGGGCAAACGGGTTTCTCGGTATCAGTCCGTTGAAGTGCGCACGCATAACTACACCTTTCAGCCACATACACTTTTCCCATATCGTCCCGTTGCGCAGTCCTGCTTCCGTTGAGAGGTAGGCGGCAAACTCCTTGATGAAGTCGGGCGTAAGTTCGAGCATGGACATATCAGCCCGTCTGTAGAAAGACTTGATGAATGCTGCCACATGGTTTCTTGCCACTACCCGTGAACGGTAGGTTGCCATTACTCTGTCCTTGCCGACACGCTTCTTGAAAACCTCGTTCTCACGGTCGAACGCTTTTAGCAGTGTCTCGTACTCGTTGCCGATACCCTGATAGGCATTGCGCACCATTTCCGCAGTCACGAACGCTTCACGGTCGGATATGCGCTGGTAGTGTTTGATGATTTGCGCCTTGATGTTGTCCAAAGCTAAATTGATGTCCCGTGCCTCCTTGCTCTTGCCTTTGGCTCGGTTGCCCTTGATGTCCCAAAGCGTCTTCGGGACACTCTGCTTGCAACTGAACTGCGCCACAGTCCCGTTGATTGTCACTCGTCCCATGATGGGGACAATACCGTTTTTCTCCTTGCTGCCGTTCACGTAGAACAGCACTTTGAATGTACTTCTTGCCATACTCGTTTTTTTGTTTGCAAAGTTATTACTCAACGAGTTAGACCTTGATAAGCAAATCGGCGCAGAACGGCGCAATCATTGCAGGGAGCGTTAAAAATGCGTTCCGCTTCGGGTAACGATTTGAAAACCGTTCTGCTTCATAGAACTGCTTTCCTTTGCGTTTCCCGTTTTTTGCGGTTGGCTTCATTTGGCACTGTAAACGCTTTAATGATAGCCATTTCAGTGACATTTCAACCTCTTTTGTCGGTTATTCCAGAGATTTTTCTGTAACTTTACTTTCGGTAATCATGATATAGTATTTATTGTTTGGCACCTCTAAATTACTAAATATCAGTGATATTACCAAAAGAATCGGCAGCTTTTTTATGGTGTTCCTTATCCCGAACTCGCGTTATCAGTATGTTTGCGTAACTATTCAGCCAATCGAAGATAATCAGGCCTGTCAGTAATAATTTCAGAATAATCCTCTGATTATCATTAAGATAATAGCGATTTCATTTGCATATGTCAGATAAAATCGCTATCTTTGTGTCTGTGAAACAGCAGGTTAACGACATAAATTCAGCCTTGGCCGAACTATTGTCCGAGCTTAAAGAATTGCGGGGTACGATTGATTTCCAGCATGCCGAAATCTGCTCGCTTAATAGCAATATAGACAAACTGCTGAAAGAAAACCGCGAGTTGCGCAAGAGGCTGGAGAAATATGCCGCCGAAAGACTCAGGCAATAGCAGCATTCCTCCATCAAAAGAGCCGGTCAAGTCAGAGATGGAACGCCGGACAAAGTCGTTGAGAAAGAAATCGGACAAGTCTGTTGGCGGCCAGCCGGGCCATGAAGGCACAACACGTAAGATGGTGGCAACTCCAGATGAGATTGAGAATGTATCATCGCAGTTCTGCACGGAGTGTGGCAGAGATCTGTCGGATGTCGATGGGGTGCTTGATTATGTCATCCAGGAGATAGACCTGCCACCGATAAAGCCGATATACAGAGAGCGTAGATTTTATAAAAAGGTCTGCGCCTGCGGTTGCTGCAACCGTGATTATGCTCCCCGCAAGAGAGGCGGAAATGCCATCACCTTTGGCAAGAATATCCGTGCGGCAGCAACATATCTGAGTGTTGTCCAATGTATGCCTTACGAGCGGTTGCAGTCGTTGTTTGAAACAATGTTCAATGTTCGCGTAAGCCAAGGGACACTGGCCAACATCGTCCGAGAGATGCTTGATAAGTCCAGACCGGCTATAGAACTTATAGAGCGGCTGCTAAAGGAATCCGCAGTCGTGGGTTTTGATGAGTCTGGCTGCTACGTCAACGGCAAACTCAACTGGTCATGGATAGCGCAGACCACATATCTGACACTCGTGTTCCGTGGTGCCGGGCGTGGTGCGAAAGTGCTTGAAGAACGCTTTGGCGACTCACTGAAAAACATGATCGCAGTTACCGACCGCCACAGTGCCTACTTCGCCATCGACTTCCTCAACAACCAGATATGTCTGGCCCACCTTTTGAGAAATCTTGAATATCTCAACGACATCGACAAGGAACAGACATGGGCAAGAGACGTGCAGACGCTCCTGCGGGAGGCAATCCATCTGCGAAACGAAAAAACCGCAGATATAATCCCGAAAGAAAACTGGCTCACAAGGCTTGATGGCTTGTTGAAAAAGAACCTCGACAATCTGCGAAAAGAGTTCAATGAGCTGAAACGGGGAATTATAAAATGCCGGGACTACATATTCAACTTCCTTGAGAATCCGTCCATACCATCGGACAACAACGGCTCGGAGCGCGGAATCCGCAAACTCAAGGTCAAACAGAAAATATCAGGATGCTTCCCTTCAGACTCCGGCGCTGATGCATTCCACGCTATACATTCCATTGCCGATACGGCCTGGAAAAGCGGACAATCGCCGCTTGACGCTATCCTTGCCCTCGTCTAATAAAGGCGAGCCAAATCATCATGTCTTTAATTTGGCTGAATAGTTACACTATAAACGATCTGCTTTTCAATGCAATAGAAGTATAATTCAGTCATTTCCTTGGGACTGGATAGCAGCGCATGGTATCGCCTTTTCGTTGATATTGGTTGCTTTCTATGGTAACCATCCAGACTCAATATTAGCAGCAGTTCCTCTACAATATTTGCACAAGTGATGTGTATGAATTAAATTTGCAGAATCATCAATAAACCGAACACCATGACTTTCGCAGAAAACTGTAACGAGATATTCGACCGCGCAACCGCCGACTACCATATCACCGACTCTATCGACGCGCCGGCACCGACACCTTACCCGGCGGGGAGCATGGAGGCACTGCTCTATGCCAAGAACTGGATCGACGTGGCGCAGTGGCACATGGAAGACCTTATCCGCGACCCTGAAATCGACCCGGCCGACGGAATGGTGCTCAAACACCGTATAGACGCATCAAACCAGGACCGCACTGACCGTGTGGAAGATATCGACACATACTTCCGCGAGAAATTCTCAGGAGTAGCCCCGCTGCCCGACGCAACCATCAACACCGAGTCGCCGGCATGGGCCATTGACCGCCTCTCGATTCTGGCTGTGAAGCTCTTCCACATGAACGCCGAGCTTGAGCGCCCCGATGCCTCGCCCGAGCATCTGCGCAAATGCGCCGCCAAGCTCGAGGTGCTCCGCGAACAGCGCCGCGACCTCACAGCCGCCATCGACGCTTTGCTCAGCGACATCGCCGCCGGACGCAAATACATGAAGGTGTATCGCCAGATGAAAATGTACAACGACGCCGACACCAATCCCGTACTCTACAAAAAAGCGTGACCACGCCCGAACACAACAATCCCCGCCACCTGCGCAGCGTGCTGGCCGTGCGATTCTCAGCCCTCGGCGACGTTGCCATGACAGTGCCGGTGCTTTACAGCGTCTGCGCCTGCTACCCCGGCGTGCGTTTCACAATGGTCACCCGCAAGGCCATGGCATCGATATTCATCAATCCGCCGCAGAACCTCACCGTGGTAGGAGTCGATCTTGATGAATACAAGGGAGCCGGCGGCCTGCTGCGACTCTTCCGCCGCCTGCGGCGCGAACACAGCTTCGATGCGATGGTCGATCTCCACGATGTGCTGCGCACACGCGTGCTGCGCCTGCTGGCCCGCCTCCACGGCATCACCACCGCTGTGATAAACAAAGGCCGGAAAGGGAAACGCGCCCTCACCCGCCGCACCGACAAGGAGCTGCTGCCCCTCATCTCCTCGCGCGCCCGCTACCGCCAGGCATTCCACGCCATCGGTCTGCCGGTCGAGAATACCTTCGAGGGGCTCTACGGCGCCGGAGGATGCCTGGCCCCGGCCGAAGCATTCGCCTCAGTCACCCCCGACAAGGCTCCGGGTGAAAAATGGATAGGAATCGCCCCCTTCGCCCAGCACAAAGGGAAAATCTATCCCCCCGAGCTGATGGAGGAAGTGGTGAAAGAGCTTGCGGCCGACCCTGCGCACCGCATATTCCTTTTCGGAGGCGGAGCAGCGGAGCAGCCGGTGCTTGCCGGATGGGCACGCAAATATCCGCGCGTCACATCGCTCGCCGACAAACGCCACGGTTTCGCCGTGGAGTTGCCGCTCATGAGCCGTCTCGACGTGATGATTTCGATGGATTCGGCCAACATGCACCTGGCCTCGCTCGTGGCCACCCCGGTGGTGAGCGTGTGGGGTGCCACCCACCCCTATTGCGGCTTCAAAGGGTGGCGCCAGTCGGAGGCCGACATCGTGCAGCTCCCGATGACCTGCCGCCCGTGCTCCGTGTTCGGCAACAAGCCATGCTTCCGCGGCGACTGGCAATGCCTCCGCGGCATCCCCCCCCAGCTCATAGCCGACCGCGCCCGCGCCCACCTGCGCTGACTCGCTCCTGTCTCAGACACTCATACAATTGTAGGGACGCTCCGTGGAGCATCCGCAGATAAATCCTGATTACCAGGCGATTATTCATGCGGACGCTCCACGGAGCGTCCCTACAAGCTGTGGATAAGTTACTGAGGTTTCTTGTAGATGGGGTTTGCCGTGGCGGCGGCATATTTGCGGCGGTTGCGGAGCACATCGATCGCACAGTAAAGCGCCTGACGCATCGACGACGGATCGGCCTGGTTCTTGCCGGCGATATCATAGCCGGTGCCGTGGTCGGGCGAGGTGCGCACAAAGGGGAGTCCGGCGGTGAAATTCACCCCCGAGTCCATTGCCAGCGACTTGAAGGGTGCAAGCCCCTGGTCGTGGTACATGGCCAGCACCCCGTCGAACTTACGGTAAAGTGCGGCGCCGAAAAAGCCGTCGGCGGCATACGGGCCGAAAGCATGGATTTTGCGGGCGCGCGCCTCCTCTATTGCCGGGGCAATCACCTCATTCTCCTCCGAGCCGAGCAGACCGTCCTCTCCGGCGTGGGGGTTGAGCGACAGCACGGCGATCCGAGGCTTCACGACTCCGAAATCCTCGATGAGCGAGCGCTCGAAAAGCTCGAGCTTCTCCAGAATGCTATCCTTTGTCACAGCCTCATGCAGGCGGCTCACCGGGAGGTGGGTTGTGACAAGAGCCACACGCATCACTTCGTTGCAGAGTATCATCAGCGCCTTGTCGCGCCCTTCGGCGCCGACTGAAGTCTCAAGATACTCCGTATGCCCCGGGAAGGTGAAAAGCTCGCTCTGGATGGTCTTCTTGTTTATCGGGGCAGTGAGCAGCACGTCTACCCTGCCTGCGCGGAGGTCGGCAACTGCCGCCTCCAGCGCCGCGAAAGCAGCCTTGCCGGCCTCGTCGGAGGCCACACCCGGCTCCACACGCAGCTCCTCGCCCACAACATTCACTATATTGATCTGCCCCGGGCGCGCCTCCGCGGCCGAGGATACCTGTTGCGGCACCGGCCCCTGGAGTCCGCATGCCTTGCGGTAGAGCTGCGCCACTTTGGCCGAGCCATAGATTACCGGGGTACACAGTTCGAGAATCCGGTTATCGTCAAACAGTTTGAGAATCACCTCATAACCGATGCCGTTGGTATCGCCGTGCGTTATCGCCACACGAATGCGATGCCCATGCGCTTCAGGCTTGCGGTTCTCCTTCTGTGTGGAATTATCTTTATTTGAGTTATCTTTATTATTGTTGCTCATCAGTCTAATTTTTTTGTAAAATTACAAAAATCCCGCCAACCGCCCAAAACACCGGGGACAAACGGCTATGCAAACGCCACTACACCCTGTCAATATATCTACACAATTTAACAATTAACCGTTATATAGTTGCCATTGCGTTAATTTAAGTTAACGCAAACAAATTTATCACCCAAAAATTATGCTGTAAAACATAAAAACTCTACCTTTGCATCAGTTTTTCATGGTATTAGATTTAAGGTAAGAAGATTATTCGTCGAGATGACGGGTAATTTTTTTTTGCGCCTGCCCCGACCATCATATTCACAGCAGTCAACGGGTCTTCGCAAAGCCTATATGTAAAAAAAATGTATATGTATCTGTGAAATTTCCGCCCCTTTCAGATGTTATAGTAAAAATAGCGACTATCTTTGCAGCAGGCTGCCCCCGGCAGCCACTGATGCGTTTCAACTATAACATCAATTATATATCAGATGAAAATCCGTCACTTCGCGGCTCTTTCCGGAATTGCAATCGCCATGGCGGCCTCGGCCGCACCTGTCACCCCACAGGAGGCGCTGACACGCGCCAGTCTTGACTCACGCGCCCCCAGGGCCGTTCGCTCGGCGGTCACCGCAAGTCCTACTCTTGTAAAGACCATGACATCCTCTTCCGGAGCTCCCGCAGTATATCTCTTCTCCACAAAAGCCGACGGCTTTGTGATGCTGCCGGCCGACGACACATGCCTCCCCGTGCTCGCCTACGGCTACTCCCACCTCACTGCGGCCACAGAGCTCCCCGCCAACGTGGCATGGTGGCTATCGGAATACAGCCGCCAGATAGAGTATGCCGCATCGCGGCAGCAGTTTACCGCAGTGACAGCCTCGCCGGCAGCCGCCGCGGCCTCACGCGCGGCGATAGCCCCGATGGTCTCCAGCAAATGGAATCAGGACGCCCCCTACAACAGCCAGTGCCCCACAGTAAGCAACCGACAGGCCGTGACCGGCTGCCTCGCCACAGCCATGGCGCAGATAATGTACTACCACAAATACCCCGCCGCAGGCACCGGCAGCATCAGCTATACCGACGCTTACCGCAACACATACTCCATGGACTTCGGCACATTCGACTGGGCCGACATGCTCGATACTTACACCTACACCGGCTCGACCGCCGATTTCACCGCCGCACAGGGCAACGCTGTGGCATTCCTGATGAAATCATGCGGATATGCCTCAAAAATGAACTACTCGCCCTACGGCTCGGGTGCCACCACCCCCGACGGCGTAACCGCCCTGAAAACCTACTTCGGCTACAACCCCTCGCTCTATGCCGCCGACCGCACTTATTACGGCATCGACGACTGGGAGGCGCTCATCTATGACAACCTCGCCGAATGCGGACCGGTGCTTTACACCGGCGCCAACTTCGAGGGGAACGAAGGACACGCCTTCGTGTGCGACGGCTATTCATCCGACGGCTTCTTCCATTTCAACTGGGGATGGGGCGGCATGTGCGACGGATACTTCCGTCTTACAGCCCTCAACCCCGCCGCCGTCGGCATCGGCGGCGGCTCCGGCCTGGGTTTCAACTTCTACCAGGACGCCATTCTTGGCATACAGCCCGAAGCCACTCCGGCACGCACACCCAACCTCTCGCAGGGGGGCAATCTCGTGCTGTCGCTCGACGGCAACATATTATATCTCTCATGCGAGAACGGCGTGAACAACGGCTTCTTCAACACCACCGGCGCCACAATCAACGGCCAGATCGGCATCATACTGGAGAACCAGGAGGGTTACACCGAATATTTCTGGAACACACAGACTCTCGCCATCAACTATCTTTCAGGCTACTCGCAGTACGGCATCCGTCTGCCGTCGCTCGACAACGGCGTATACAAGGTATATCCCGCCTTCAAGGCCTCCGGAGCCGCCGAAGGCACCCGCATGGAGCAGCAGATAGCCTACACCGACTTCGGCTACCTCACCGTGTCGGCTTCCGGCTATTCGGTGTCGGCACCCTCGGCCGGCACCCTCACAGTGACCGGAGTCAGCAATCCGTCAGGCTTCTACATCGGCCACAGCTTCCAGGTCAACGCCACTCTTACCAACTCCGGCGAATCGGAATTCTACGGCCCCGTGGCCGTAGGCCTGGCAAAACGCAGCGGCACACAGCTCCAGCTTGCCGCACACGGCACAATAGAGCTGCTCGATCTCCGCGCCGGCGAATCGGCCGACAAGGAGTTCTTTTCCTCGCTCACCGCAACGTCAGCACTGTCGGCCGGTGAATACATAATGCTGATATTCAACCCGGAGACAGGCCAGGTCTACTACTCGGAAAGCTGCACCCTCAACGCCGACCCCGGCACACCCGCCCTCCGGGCCACATCATTCACAGTAAACGGCAATGCCTCAGGCGTCAATGCGCGTGAGCTCTCGTTCGCCGCTACGGTGGAATGCACCGCCGGATACTTCTCCGACAACCTGATTGTGAACCTGTTCGAGCGCACCGGCACCGGATTCCAGTTCGACTACGTCGACTCCTTCAACTCGGCACCCGTATTCATCACCTCCGGCCAGAACCAGAATCTCAACCTGGCCTATGACTTCGTCGGCGGCAAAGTCGGCACCACATACATCGCCCAGCTCGTCTACGTGCGCAACAACGCCGAGCAGCAGCTCGCGCAGGCCGACTTCACCATCGGCTCGTCGGAGAGCGGTATAGAGGCCGTCGCAGCCGACGGCACCGGAGCCGAGGCCGAATACTTCGACCTCACCGGCCGACGCATATCCGACCCGCAGCC
This sequence comes from Muribaculaceae bacterium Isolate-013 (NCI), assembly GCA_004102785.1. Taxonomy (GTDB): domain Bacteria; phylum Bacteroidota; class Bacteroidia; order Bacteroidales; family Muribaculaceae; genus UBA7173. The sequence goes on along the minus strand of SCEJ01000018.1, from coordinate 37,947 downwards.
GGGCCACATCTACCTGCGCCGCACAGCCGGGAATGTTGAAAAAGTGATTTTCTGACACCCCCAAAGCCACTTCATGAAAAATGCTATACCAGCTACCGCCATGGCCGTGGCCACACTCGTGGCCACAGCAGCGTGTAGCACCAGGCGCCAGGCCGCGACCACACCCGGCGCAGCCGCAGAGCAGACAGTAGAGATGCAGCCGGCCACATCACAGCCCCACGTGATAGGCCTCCCGCCGGTGCAGGCCATGCCGCAGGCCACGGTGTTCCGCATGTCGGGCGACTATGCCGACAACGTGCCTGTCGACATCTATCCGCAAGGACGCCTCTTCTCATATCCGGCGCCGGCCGACGTCACACCGGCCTCGGCGCCAGTGCCGCTGGCCGGCGGCTGGTGGCTCGACCGCCGCGGCGTGGGGGAGCACACCGTGTTCACCCGCTGGACCTACGAGGAATACCACGCCCTGAAAGAGGTGCCGGCGCCGCGCGAGATTTCGGCCGCGGTAATCCCCGGCGCCAAAGTCACGGAAGTGATGCATCTCGACATGACACCCGCCGAAGCCCTGGCCGACACAGCGGCCGTAAACGCCGCCATCGCGGCTGCCGCGCCACGTCTCTGAACCATCGGCAGGGCTACACACAATAAAACCGGACTGCGGCCGTTATTAGTGCAGGGCAATACACCCCTATCACTTATAACGGCCCAACCGTATATGATACCCCAGTTAGTTTTCGCAACCAACAACGACCACAAACTCAGCGAAGTGCGCCAGATTCTCGGCGCACGTTGCCGCGTGCTGTCGCTTGCCGAGGCAGGAATCAGCGAAGAACTGCCCGAAACCTCGCCTACACTCGAAGGGAACGCCCTCCAGAAAGCCAGGCGTGTGGCCCGGCTTTGCGGCATGGACTGCTTTGCCGACGACACCGGGCTTGAAGTCGCCGCTCTCGGCGGCGAACCCGGAGTTATGTCGGCCAGATATGCCAGCGCCAACGGCGCCGGCGGAAGCCACGACTCAAAAGCCAACATGCACCTGCTGCTTGAACGAATGGCCGGCATCGCCGACCGCTCGGCCCGCTTCCGCACCGCCATAGCGCTCATTCGCGGCGGCAAGGAAACCCTGGTAGAGGGGATTGTCAACGGACAGATCGCCGAAGCTCCGGCAGGGGCCGACGGCTTCGGCTACGACCCCGTCTTTCTGCCCGAAGGAAGCTGCCTCACTTTCGCCCAGATGGCACCCGAGGCAAAGAACGCAATCTCGCACCGCGGCCGCGCCATCGAGAACCTGCTTCACGCTATCGAAAACCAGAACCAACCGTCAACCCCGATATGATAAAGAAACTCTGCATACTCCTGGCACTGATCACAGCCATGCTGCCGGCATCAGCCCAGCAGGCCGTGGGCTCATGGACTTTCTACCCCTCATTCTCCACCGTGAGCAAAATCATCGAGTCAAAGGAGAGAGTGTATTTCCTCTCGTCAGGCTCACTGTTCTACTTCGACAAAGACACCGAGGAGCGCGGACAGCTTAACGCCTCGAACGGGCTCAACGACGTGTCGATTTCCGACATCTTCTACAACCCGGTGGCAAACTACCTGCTGGTGTGCTACTCCACCGGAAACATGGACAAGATTCACGACAACGGCAAAATCGTAAACCTCCCCGACATTGCCAACGCCATAATGACCACAACCCCCTCGGTAAAGGACGTGGCCTTCGGCAAAGACTGCTTCTATGTGCTCACCAACTTCGGCCTTGTAAACTACGACGACAACCGCAACGAGGTGCGCGCCACCGCCTATACCACCGACATACAGTCGGTGATGGTTATCGGCGACCACGTGGTGGCCAACATCGAGAATCAGCTCAGATTCGCCCCCACATCCGAGCGCGTGACCAACATCGACAAGCTCAAGGTATATGACTCCTATACCAACGCCATTGCCAAGCCCAAAATGCTCGGCACAACCTCCGACACAGGCTATTTCGCCGACGGCGTGGCATCGGGCTACTCCGTGTGGCGCATGACAATCAACTTCGACACACAGGCCTTCACTTTCGGAAAAATCACCGATCCCGCCACCGCCCGGCCCGTGACCGGAATCACCGACATGCGCGGCAACTCCGACGGCTCGGCCTCCTTCTACACCGCCGACGCAATATACCGCGTGGCCGCCGACGGCACCACAACACGCATCGGCATCCCCGCCTCGCTCAAAGGCCAGTTGGCGTCGGCCGACGCCGGTGCATCCTCCGTATGGACGGCCAACAGCTCCGGCGTGGCCGAATTCGACCTCACCGGTCCGGAACCGGTGGTGCTCCACGACCGTTTCACCGGCTCAGAACTCACCCTGGCCGACATCCGCCACCTTTCGATCGGCAACGACAACAGCATCACCGCATCACACCGCGCCATCGACCAGCTTATCAGCCACTCCGTGCTAAGCCAGCCTGCCCGCGTCGTGATTATCGAGAACGGAAAAATCAAGGATGTCACCCCCCAGTCAGCCTGCCCCTGGGGCAATCTCAGCATTCAGCGCACACTGAAAATCCCCGGTTCCGACGATTCATATTACATCGCCACATGGGGCCAGGGACTCTGCCGTATCGACAACGGCCAGTGGACCGCCCGCTACAACTACCCCTGGACAAACCAGAACGGACCCGCCCAGTTGCAATACGTGGCCGACATCGACTTCGACGGCAAAGGGAACCTCTGGATAGTGCACTCCAACACCGGACTCTACTGCGTATCGGCCGAGAGCATAGCCAAGGACCCCGCCACATTCACCGTTGCCGACGTGCAGAAAATCGTGCCCGGCTACAATGGCGCCACCCACCAGGAGCGCAGCTCGCGCGTGTTCGCCGGCAAGAAATCCAATATCGTGGTGATGGCGAAATGCTACTGGACCCCGACATTGACATTCGTCGACACAAAAGGCACATCTTCGGTCACCGACGACGTATGGCAGACCGTGGAGACCGTCTATGACCAGGACAATAACGCCCCCGAGTGCGTATGGTCCTCGTTTGCCGAAGATAACGACGGCAACATATGGGGCGGCGGCGACGGCGTGGTGTTCAACTTCGGCAAACCGCAGGTGGAGAAACTCGGTTCGTCCGAAAAATTCACCCGAATAAAGATACCGCGCAACGACGGCACAAACCTCGCCGACTACCTCGCCGACGGCGCCCAGGTCTACGACATGGCTTTCGACGCAGCCAACAACAAATGGCTGGCAACCTCGTCGGGCGCCATTCAGGTCAATGCAGCCAACGACCGCATACTCGAACAGTTCACCAAGGACAACTCCCCCCTCCCCTATACCCGCGTAACCGCCGTGGCCTGCGACCCCAACACCAGCTCGGTATGGTTCGGAGTCGAGAACGGACTGATGGAGTATAGCTCCACCACCTCCCCCGGCAACGACGACTACTCCGAAGTCTACGCATACCCCAACCCCGTGCGTCCAGAATATTCCGGATGGATCACCGTGAAAGGGCTTATGAACGACTCTCTGGTGAAAATCGCCGATGCCGCCGGCAACGTTGTGGCCCAGGGACGCTCCAACGGAGGTATGTTCGTATGGGACGGCGCCAACACCGCCGGCGAACGCGTGCCCTCGGGCGTCTACTATGTATTCGCATCGCAGAACGCCACCGGCTCCTCGTCGGGCGCCGTGACAAAAATCCTGATAGTAAACTGATGACAACACTAAAATACACCGATACGACCGACCGGGCCTTCGGCCTGGGAGGCATGGCGGTGGCCATGGTGGTGTGGGAAAGCGAACGCTTCATGCAATCGCTTGACATCGACGCCCCCGCTGACCTCGGGCTGGCTCTCTATCCCGAGTTCTTCATGATACGCAGCCCCAAAGCCTCGCCACGCGAAGCCTGGAACGATGCCGTGGAGAAATTCCAGCTCGGCACCGGTCTACTGATTTCAAACCTCCTCTGCCGCGCGCTGGTGCGGCAGAACACCGAGATTACCCCACAGATGCGGCAGTCGCTGGTGCGCTCCCTCGAGGACGAAGGACGCCAGAGCGCCGACCTCACCCCCGCCGAAGTCGAGGCGCTATTCTCAAAGGCTTACAGCTACTTCCATAAAATCTTCTCGCACCCGGCGGTGGCCGACCTTACACGCACCCTCTGCTCCACACTCGAATCAGAGCGGCACCTCGGGCATGAACGCGTGATGGAAATCCTCGCGCCCCTTCAGCGGCTCTGACCGCCATCATATGGCCACTGACTCCTCCATAACCCTGCTGACCCTCGGCGGCCTCGCCAACCGGATGAGAGCCATAGCCTCGGCTGTGGCCCTGGCTCACGACACCCGCCGCCCGCTCCGGGTAATATGGCCTGTCAACAACGAATTGCGCGCACGCTTCGACGACCTTTTCCATCCGTTCCACGCCGGAGTGGACCTCCATAACGTATCCGAAGCACGCGTACTGTGGCTCTACCGCCCGGCGCGAAAACGCAACCTCTACCTGTCGCCGCTTCTGCGCACAGGCAGATTCACCGCCGTGTATTCCGACGACGACAGCCTCCGCACGGAAAACGCCCCGGAAATTCTTGCAGCCATAAAATCAGCGCGCGGAAGCGTACTGCTCCGCGCCGGCACCTTCTTCTATCCCTGCGGCAACGACGCCTACCGGCATCTGTTCAGGCCCGTAGAGGCCGTGCGCACCGAAGCCGACAAAGTGCTCGCCCTGTTGGGCGACGACGCCACCGGCTTCCATATCAGGCGCACTGACAACACTGTATCGATCACGGAATCGCCCGTAGAGGCCTTTATAACCGAGGCGGAGAACGAATTTGCCCTTCATCCCGGACGAAAAATATATCTCGCCACCGACGACAATGAGGTGAAACACCTCTTTCACGCCCGTTTTCCCGGGAAAACAGTAACCACCCCGGCGACGGCCGACCGACGCACCCTATCCGGGATGCGGCACGCCCTCACCGAGATGCTGGTTCTCGCGGGCTGCGCCCGCATCATAGGCTCATTTTACAGTTCATACTCAGAGGCGGCCGCCATTCTGGGCGACACCCCACTGCGTCAGCTCCGCCGTGCAACGTCACCGGCCTCCGGAGAATAACCTGGCCACCCCCGGCATCCATCTCCGCAGAGCCGCATACACCACCGCGCAGAAAGCTATCGTAAGAGCCGGCGCCCCGAAATAAACCGCAGTATGACAAAGCGCCGAACTGCCGGGGAACACAGACTTAAGAATGCCTGAGAACATCAACAACGGCGATCCGACTAACGGCACCGGCACTGCATGCAGTGCATATATAAAGAAACATGCCGACACAAGGAAACGGTTGGCGCGCCATCCTCTGTACTCCACAAGAGCCGAGGCTACAAGAAACGCGGCAAAAACTCCAAATACCCTAAACACATTCACCAGCCATTTCCCCTCGGGAGTAAAATATCCGTCATAATATGTCGCGGGAACAAAAAACAGCAATGCTCCGGCAGAAATCACATACTTGTTCGCACGCACGAATCCAATTATATCTTTGCCCTCAATCGAGAAGTACGCACCGATTGAAAAAAATAAGAACGCAATAGGACTGAAGCCTGGCCATGGTATCCATATCTCCGTAAAGTACGCCGCAAACAGAATACCGAGTCCGAAAACACGCGTTTTCCTGATAAACCAGTATATTACCGGCGATAACACCACAACCACAATCAAATCACGCAGAAACCACAGGGGAGAATCATAAGGCCCGCTGGGAACGAATCTGAAACCGAGTATATTCACATTGTCTGCGTTCCACGTGCCATGACTCCATAAGACCGACAGGGAGTCAACCGACAGATAGCCCCAAAGATTTGCCAGGCCGTGGCCATGCTTTATTCCTACGGCCACATCCAACATGACACCCGCAATGAACGGCACAAGGTTCCAAAGCAGATAGGGGATAATCAGTGTGTGCACACGGCTCTTGAGCTTCGCGCGGTACCCCCCCCAACTTAACTGCCTCATATTCAGAAAGAAAAGCATACCGGAGAGCAAAAAGAACACCGGAACAGCTATTCGTGCGAGAACATGCGATAGCCCGATAGCCACCACATTAAATAAACCGTCGGCTGAAAAAAAAGGGAAATCAGCCTCATTCAAAGGCATTACTTGCGGATTTACATGTATCATCACCACTGCCACCGCCATCGGAAAGCGCAAAAAATCTATGGTGGCCGACTGCAGCTTCGCCCGGTCAAGTGAAGCCTCCCTGACCGAATCCATTGTAAGTGTATTGTTCATTGTTGATTGATATGATTATGTGTGTATCTGACTGCAAAGTTAGCAAATCCGTGGCTAATGCACAAGCACGCATAACTCCCGCTCTGTTATCCACACAATAAACCGGGGGAAATTCAGTTATTATAAGACAGAGGGCTTATGCCCCAGCCATAAAATTATCACGATGACAAAGACGCTAAACCTCGCCATATCTGCCGGATTCGCCGGCGCCATTCTGCTGGCAGCCTCACCTGCCGCAAAGGCCGAAGACGCCATAAAGAACGAGTTCAACCCCATCGAGACGGGTGTGACCTCGCTCGGCATCGCACCCGATGCCCGCGGCGCCTCGCTCGGTGACCTCGGCGCGGCCACCGACCCCGACGCCAACTCACAGTTCTGGAATCCGTCGAAATACGCCTTCGCATATTCGCAGGCCGCCGTGTCGCTCAGCTACACCCCCTGGCTCCGCAAACTCGTCAACGACATATTCCTGGCCAACCTGGCCGGCTACTGGAAAGTAGGCTCGGGCGACAACCAGGCCATCTCGGCATCGCTCCGCTACTTCTCGCTGGGCGAAGTAAACTCTCAGGATATGGCCAACGTAACCACCTCGCTGCAGCCCTACGAGCTGTCGGTCGATGTAGGCTACTCACGCAAACTGTCGGAGAAATTCTCCATGGGCGTGGTGTTCCGCTACATCTACTCCGACCTCGGGTTCTCCTCCTCCTATGCCGGCGACCAGTCGACCGGCGCCTCAGCCGTGTCGGCCGACATCGCAGGCTACTTCACCACCTACCCCATCGTGGGGCAGAACGAATGCCAGTGGTCGTGGGGCTGGAACATATCCAACATCGGTACGAAAGTGTCGTACGACAACGGCAACCGCCCGGCATTCCTCCCCACAAACCTCCGACTCGGCACTACCTTCATGTTCCCCCTGGCCGACTATCACAACCTGGCGCTGTCGCTTGACCTCAACAAACTCCTTGTGCCCTCGAAACCGCGCCAGAGCGACTATCTCGACGCCGACGGACAGGAGGACCAGCGAGCCTACGAGAAAGCCTACGAGGACTGGCAGAACATGTCGCCAATCACCGGTATCTTCAAATCCTTCTCCGACGCCCCCGGCGGAATGAAAGAGGAGCTCCGCGAGATACAGTACTCCATCGGCGCCGAATACAACTACAACCAGCAGTTCTTCGTGCGCGCCGGATATTACCACGAGAGCGCTTACAAAGGCAACCGCCAGTACTTCGGCTTCGGAGCAGGCTTCTCGCTCAACATCGTGCGTCTCGACGCATCCTACATGCTGGCCACCGCCCAGACCTCCCCTCTGGACCAGACCCTGCGTTTCACCCTGTCGTTTGACATGGACGGCCTGCGCGACCTCATCGGCGGCCGCCGCTAATCATCCCACACCAATCCGCCACCAGTAATGTACAGACTCGGAAACGGCTTCGACGTGCACCGCTTCGCTCCCGAAAGAGACCTCGTGCTCTGCGGCGTGAAGGTGCCCCACACACTCGGCCTGCTCGGCCACAGCGACGCCGACGTGGCTCTACACGCCCTCTGCGACGCCATTCTCGGAGCATGCGCCCTCCGCGACATCGGCTATCACTTCCCCGACACCGACCCACGCTTCAAAGGCGCCGACTCGCGTCTGCTGCTGCGCCACACGCTCCGGCTCGCCGACGAGCGGGGCTACCGCCCGGTCAACGTCGACGTCACCATCATAGCCCAGGCTCCCCGCCTGCTGGCATTCATCCCGCAGATGATTGAGAATGTGGCCGCCGACCTCGGGCTCCCCGCCGACTGCGTCTCTGTCAAGGCCACTACCACCGAACGCCTCGGCTTCACCGGCCGCGGCGAAGGGATAGCCGCCCAGGCTACCGCCCTCCTTTGCCGCAAATAATCAGCAACGGTTTGTGGCCGGCAACGCCACAAAATAACGTTTTGCACACAGTCCGGTTACAAATTAAGTACATTTTTGTGTTTTTTCGATTTTCTTTAATTTTCGGCATTTTCACCGTCAACAATTTCTGCATCGGGAATGTTAGATGATTGAAACTCACCTAAACCCGCAATAAATATGATACAGAAAAAAGTAATCGACTCAATATACAAAAAGTACAAAAAGCGTCCCGCCTCCCCCGACGAACTCGACATCCCCCTGCTCTTCGAGCAGCTCCCTTTTGAGGCCGGAGTGGAGATTGACGGCGACGACATTGTGCTCGGCTCGGTCGAAAACTCCTCCCCTTTCCGTCGCATCCCCGTGCGCAACATCCACGCCATCGTCAACTTCGACGAATCGGTAGCCATAGTGCTCCGCGCCTCGATAATCTTCATATCAAAGGAGGACGGCTCCGTGAGCGTGCATCTGAAGATGGTAGGCGAATCGATACTCGAGCGGCTGCTCCCTTTTAAAATGGCGATCTGAGCATCACACCCCGGCCAGCATCGCCAACACATCCGGGGGTGCCCCACTGCAAAGCTGATTATTTGACATCTTTTTCAGGCAGCCCCCCTCCGGGCGACATCCCGCCCACCGGTTTGGCCGGATACAACATCCCCAGAACATATCCGCTGACTCTCCCGAACAGTACGCCCGAAGCATACGTGACGGCCATCTCCACCAGCAATATCACCAGCGGATACTTCAAGCCATAGATTTCATCGTGGAAAAGATAATAGCAGAACCATGTGTGTGTCATCCACATATCCGTTGAACGGTTCCCCAATTCAATCAACACCCTCCTCGCCGCCATAGGTATCGGCACTATAACAAGCAGACACACCATCGCATAGGGATAGCAATAAGAATAACCCAGGCAACACAATATCATACAGCCGACAAGAGCCGCCCAAGACCAATAGCCGATTCCCGGAATATTCCGGGTTTTCGCTTTTATCCTTTCAATGAAACTTTCACGTGCGAAAACAGCTCCGATAACAAACGACGGCACGAGCTGTATTAGCCGGTAGAGATTGTAGGTCACAAGGTTGATATTGACAAACCACCAGCCCTTACTGTCAAAATACCAACGGTAGCACATATAGCCCGCTACCACCGCAGGCAAAAGTATATACCATGGAATCCTGCGTGTGAAACGAAAAATCCAAGGACTGATCAACCCAAGCACGATATAGGGCAGCAGAAACCACATCTCTTTATTGAGCGATGTATCAAGTCCGGAGAAAATTCCGGCCAGATCCGACAATTCTCCCGGATAAACATCGGGCTTGATGAAATGCCCCAGTGTCAGAAACGCAATCAGTATAATCCAGTAATGCACCATAAGCCTGGCGATGCGCCGCCAACGGTTCCGGTCGCCTTTCTGCCATACCCTGTACATCCCGTAACCTCCAAGCATCAGAAAGATATGCACCGGACTTGACAGATGCAATAGAATGCGGACCAACGGCTCACCGTCAATCGTTACAAAATGATGCATCTGTGACACCTCGTCGGGCAGAAAGAAGAGATGCCCGAATATCATCATAAAGATAGCTACCCCTTTTATCAACTGTGTTTCGTTCTTATTCATAGTAAACCGGTACAAAAATAATAAAAACAATCCTGGTGGCAAAAAGCGATCCGGGAGGAATCGTGAATCATATGCGGTCAGAAGCAAGAGCGGAGGCAAAATCGTTCATCCGGAGGCAGCGCTCGCGGCTGAGGGGTGCGGTGTCGCCCAGAGGCGATACTATCAGCAGCCTGCCCCGGAGGCACAGCTCGAAATCGTGAGCGGCAGGTTTGTAACGCTCGCCGAAATGTGTGTCGGTGATGAGTATGAGCCTGCCGCCGAGTGCTTCGGCCTCAGCCCTGACAGCCTTCTCGGCCGGCGAGATAAAGGGCGACACCAGCACACCGCCGTTGGCGGCAGCATAGAGCCAGCGCTCACGGTTACGTCGGCGCGTGGCATCATCATCGGCACGATGCACCACCACCTGCTCCTTAAAGGGATTATCCAGCAGGTGCAGATTGCCGTAGACCCGGCATCTCCGGCCGTTGATCTCAAGATTGTCAAGACGCCTGAAAAAGTCGGGATTGGCCCTCCGCACCGCCAGCCGGAAAGGATTCTCCCTCAGGTAGCGGTAAACTACATCAAGTGACCTGCCCGGACCAATGATCTGGTCGTTGAACCCCTTGGCGAAAACACCATCAACTCCGGCATAATGGTTCACCCTCACCTTAAAGGCAGCGAGCTTGCGGCCCAGAATATCATCCATAGGCGCCTCCACCGAGATAATCATGTGCAGATGGTCAGGCATCAGCGCATACTGGTAGAGACGCAGCGCGGGGTGAATCAGAGGCAGCTCCCTGAGCGCCCTCTTTACAGCCAGCCCCAGGGCACCGGCGCGGAGGAAAGGGCTGCCCGGCACCCCCGGCCTCAGCGCGCAGTTGCCGTCGATAACCCCGAAAGGAGAAGCCAAAGGGCTCTTTTTGAGAGTTATGTGATAAATGGCGCGGGAGGAATAATCATGCCATGAAGCGCGGTTGTTGCCAGTCCACATCAGAGAGATGATTTAGTGCCGCCCCAAAAGGGAAGGCACGGTTAATAAAATAAATTACTAAAGCAGAGAGAAAAAGAGCAGAAAGGAGAGAAGAAGAGAAGAAGAGAAGGAAGAGGAGAAGAGGAGAAAGAAGAAGAGAAGAGAAGAGGAGAAAGAAAGAGAGAGAGAAAAAAGAGAGAAAATCTGCGGCGCCTGTGTCATCCCGCGAGCTTTTTGAGAAGCCCCAAGCTTCAGCGCAGGGGGTGCAGGGGGTGGGGGGCTCCTATTTCAGGCCCCAGGTGGAGCGGTCGAGGGAGCGGTAGGAAACAGCCTCGGTGATATGCGGAGTAGTGATGGTTTCAGAGCCGTCGAGGTCGGCGATAGTGCGGGCCACCTTCAGAATTCGGTCGTAGGCGCGGGCGCTCATGTCATATTTTACCATCACACGCTCAAGGATGGCCATCGCAGCCTGGTCAGGCCGGGCGAAGCGTGCCAGCATCGAGGGGGTCATCTGCGAGTTGGAATGCACACCTGGGCAACCGGCGAAACGCGCGGCCTGGATTTCGCGTGCACGCACCACCCGGGCACGTATATCTCCGGAATGCTCTCCGGGCTGCATATCCTGCAGGTCGCGGAACGGCACGGGAAGAATCTCCACCTGGAGGTCGATGCGGTCAAGCAGCGGCCCCGATATGCGCGAGAGATAGCGCTGCACCTGCATCTGCGAGCAGGTGCACTCCTTCGTAGGATGGTTGTAATATCCGCAGGGGCACGGATTCATCGAGGCCACGAGCATAAATCCGGCCGGGTAGTCGATCGAATACTTTGCGCGCGATATGTTGATATGCCGGTCTTCAAGCGGCTGGCGCATCACCTCGAGCACCGTGCGCGAGAACTCGGGAAACTCGTCAAGGAAAAGCACCCCGTTGTGAGCCAGCGAAATCTCGCCCGGCATAGGGTTCGACCCGCCACCGACGAGCGCCACAGGCGATATAGTGTGGTGCGGCGCCCGGAAAGGGCGCTGCGTCATCAGCCTGGCGCCCCCCTTGAGCTTTCCGGCCACCGAATGAATCTTCGTTGTCTCCAGCGCCTCGCCGAGGGTCAGCGGCGGCAGGATTGACGGCAGACGCTTTGCCATCATCGACTTTCCGGCTCCGGGAGGCCCGACCATCAGCAGATTGTGGCCGCCGGCGCATGCCACCTCAATGGCACGTTTCACCGTTTCCTGCCCTTTAACATCGGCAAAGTCGAAATCAAAGCTGTCGAGGGCGCGCCCGAACTCCTCGCGGGTATTCACCACCACAGGCTCAAGCCGCAGATTACCCTTCAGAAACTCCACCACCTCCTTTATCGAGCGACAGCCATAAACCTCAAGATTATTCACCACCGCAGCCTCCGTGGCATTCTCGGCCGGCACTATCATGCCGCGCATCTGCCTTGCCCGCGCCATTATAGCCATCGGCAGAATCCCCTTCACCGGCAGCAGAGTGCCGTCAAGCGACAGCTCCCCCATTATCAGGAACTGCCCCAGAGCCTCGGACGGAATCTGCCTGTCGGCGCCGAGAATCCCCATGGCGATAGGGAGGTCGTAGGCCGACCCCTCTTTGCGCACATCGGCCGGAGCAAGATTCACCACAAGCTTTTTGCGCGGATAAGCATATCCGCAGGCAGCCAACGCCGAATGTATGCGCTCGTTGCTCTCCTTCACAGCCGTGTCGGGCAGCCCCACCATCGTGGTAAGAAAACCCTTTGTGGCCATCACCTCCACGGTCACACCGATAGCGTCGATACCCTGCACCGCAGCGGCATAGCTTTTCACAAGAACAGCGTCTTCATTCTTAGGCATAGAAAATATTTTATGTTTTTAATCTCTCTGAATTGAACAAATCAGATATTTATGCGCCAATATTCTTGACCATCCTCAAAACGGTACCATAGAAGTCCATACTCCCGGCTGATTATAAAACTTTCCATCTTGTTTATACCACTTTGTGGCCAATGAGGAGAATAACGGGTATTTGTATCATCAAATACCATGCAATCCGAGAACTCTTTATTATTGATTTTAAACTTAACAAACACTGGCGGAATATAATCGTAACTTTTTTTTAGGAAACGTCCTTGTAAGTATGCGCATATATATAAAGAATCTTCTTTTTCCTTTTTACAAATAAACAAAGCGCCACTCAGCATTTTGTCTTTACTGTTTTCCATATAATATGCCGCATTTGCCTCAAACACACCAGGATCGACATTAAAAAAAACGATGGGGTTATGAATGTCATACACATGGACTTCTGATATTATCCATGTATCTATTATTCCTGAATCCGAGCGGAACAGCAAAGAATCGCCAACATTGGCCCATTCAACCCACTTCAAATCATCTTCGTCAAAATGCGTCATCTTGGAATACCAGCAACCCTGTAGACCAAACAATATCGCTAACAGTACTGATACCAGTAACATCTTCTTCATAATCCTAAACTTCTAAGATAATCCACTATTCCGTCTATTCCATGTGAAGTAAAAGCATTTCTATTCCCTATCGGGAGACTATACGTTGTTCCGGGAGCATTCATTCCAAGATTATCCTGCAAATTATTTACAAAACACCCACCAATTTCTAAATATCAGAATTTATCATCGGACAGCGCGTAGGGCGGCGGAGGCCGAGGAGCCGCGATAGAGGATGCGGGCTGTGGAGTCGCAGAGCACGAAGAATGGAAGGCGGCCTATGCGCAAAGGCTCCAGGCCGGGGGTGGCGGCGGCGCCAGGTGCCCAGAATCGAAGGGGGCCGGAGGAGGAGGCGTCACCGAGTGAGCGGCGCCAGGTCACGGTGTCGCCGTCGAAGGAGATGTCGGCCACTTTCATGCCGGCGCGGTTAGCAAGGGTTTTGACAACATTCGACACCGAGTCACTCCGGCGTGAATGTTCGTCGGTGAAAATCAGCAACGTGCGGCGGGAGTCGCGCACTGAAAGGGAATCATGGCCGCGTCCGCGGTCGGAAATCAGGCGCAAGCCGGCGCGCAGTGGCGAATGGCGCGCGGCAAGCAGCGAGTCGGCAAACTCCGTCTCGGCGAGCGAATACGAAAAGGAGCGCACAATATTTTCAGGGCGCGCATCGGCCTTTATCAGTTCCAGAAGTTCCACAGCCTGCGCGCGGGTCGATTCGTCGAGCCAGAAATACTCGGTGAGCACCGCCGCGGCGACAGCCGACGAACTGTTGCGGCGAATAAAACGGTCAACAGCTTCATTCAGAGCATAATGGTCGGCAACGGTAGCCTTAGTGGCACCCGAGGCACTCTGCGGGGCGCGGTTCACCTTGGCCAGCAGAGTGGCGTTGTTGGTGATAAAGCGGGCCAGAAGCTCCGACTCGTCATTACCTTTCATTTTGACTTCAAGCGGATTGCTGACCGAAAACTCCACCTCCAGGGCATCGCCGCGGTCGGCTATAAAGCGCCCTACGGGGGAGCCGGCATTGTTGTAGACCCACACCAGCGTGGGGCCGTCGGTGCGCCCTATTGCCGAGAATTTGCCGTCGATAGCCGGGGCCGACACCTGCTGGAAAGCCCCGTCGGCATAATACACCACCTGGAGATTCTGCGTGCCGAGCCCCTTGACGAGTCCGTCGACACGGAATTCCGGACCTGAACCACAGCCGGCAAGAGCCACGGCCAGCGCCGCGCATAGCACACCGAAGGCCGCCCCCCTTTTCAGAGAGCGGCCAAGGCGTTCGAGCAAATATTTCATCATGCTCATTTACATATGTTTAGATAGAGAGACGGCGCAAGGTGTTGAGCAGTTCGCGGTTGATAGGCTTGTCGTTCTTGATTGCACGGGTGAAAGGCACGTAAACGATTTCATCGTTCTTGATACCGATCATCACATTGCGCTGGTCGTCAAGCAGGGCATCGATAGCCGCGGCGCCCATGCGCGAGGCCAGGATACGGTCGTGGGCCGTGGGGGAGCCGCCGCGCTGCAGGTGGCCGAGAATCGACACACGCACATCGTACTGCGGATACTCCTCCTCCACACGCTTGGCTATGCCCATGGCTCCGCCGGTTACCGGGCTTTCGGCCACAAGCACAATCGAGGAGTTCTTGCTCTTGCGGAAACCGTTCTCGATAAGTTCGGCCAACTGGTCGGTCTCGGTGGAGATTTCGGGGATGATGGCAGCCTCGGCACCGGCGGCGATAGCGCCGTTGAGAGCCAGGAAGCCTGCGTCGCGTCCCATCACCTCCACAAAGAAGAGACGTTCATGGCTGGTGGCGGTGTCGCGGATTTTATCGACGCATTCCATGATGGTGTTTAGCGCCGTATCGTAGCCGATAGTGGTGTCGGTGCCGTAAAGGTCGTTGTCGATAGTGCCCGGGAGACCGATTATGGGGAGGTTGAACTCATTGGCGAAGATGCGCGCGCCGGAAAGGGAGCCGTCGCCGCCGATTACCACCAGCGCGTCGATCTCGTGGCGTCGCAGATTGTCGTAGGCGAGCTGACGCCCCTCGGGGGTGCGGAACTCCTTGCATCGGGCGGTCTTGAGGATAGTGCCGCCGCGCTGTATGATGTTTGACACGTTGGCGGTGGAAAACTCCACAATCTCATCGGTGAGCAGACCGCGGTAGCCGCGGTATATACCCTTCACTTTGAAGCCGCTGAAGATGGCGGCACGCGTCACGGCGCGGATGGCGGGGTTCATGCCCGGGGCATCGCCGCCGGAGGTAAGTATGCCTATGGTTTTGATTTCAGCCATAATATTTTGGTTTTATATAAATTCGATAAACAAGTGGCTGTCAGGCCACACAAATAATAAACGCCCCGGGGTCAGCGGAAGTTCCATATTATGGTACCGGTGGCGGCCTTCGACCCCTCCGCGCGTGAGAACTGGCATTTGCACGAGGCCTCCTCGCATCGGCGGCGCATGGCCACATCGGCGGCGGCGCTACCCGACGAGCCTGTGGCCGAATAGCTTGCCGAAGTGACTTTGCCCTGCGGGTCTACGGTGACGCGGATTACGATTTTGCCGGTTTTGGTTGACCGCACCGTGGTCCACCGTTCCAGCGAGCGTCCGGTGACACCGCTCCCGACCAGGCCCACATAGTCGCCCGAGGCCGAATTGCCGGCGGCCTGCCCTGCCTTGCCCGAGCCGGCGGCATCCTTGTCGCGTCCGAAAGCACGGCGGGTGGCATCGTCGGCCGTCTTGCGCGCCTGCTCCTGGCGCGCGGCTTCCTGCTTTGCCTTTTCAGCGGCGAATTCCTCCTTTGTGGGGCCCTTTTTCTCCTCCTTAACCTTGGCAGGCGACGGCTCCTTTGAAGTCAGCGCCGGCGCGGGGTTTGCGGCTACGCCTGAATTACGGGCGTCGGTGCCCGGCTGAGTAGGCTCGTCGACGGTCTCGTTTGAGGCCGCGGGGGTGTCATCGGCAGTGGGGATTTCCAGGTTGTCGCCGGTGCGCACGAAATCGCCGGCGGCATAAAGCGGCTCAAGCTCCTGCGCCTCGATCATATCGTCGGAGGCCGGAGGCCATTGCGTCAGGTCGCCGGGGGGATAGTGCATGAAACCGAACAGGAGCGCCAGCAGCAGCAGAGCATGCAGCAGCAGCGTCCCGGCTATGCCGTATATGCGGTTGGAATATCGCATGAATCAATCAGTTAGTTTGGTTATCCGACGGAGCCGGAGTGCGCTCCGGGAGCGCCACCGGGTTCGTGGCGAGCACAATCTTGAGGTTGTTTTCCGTGCCCACGCCGAGCACCTCCACAATCCTGCCGTAAGGCACATCGCGGTCGGCATAAAGAGCCACAAAACCCGTGGAGTCCTGCTCCTGCGCCATTTTCAGGAATGTGGGGAGCGCCTGGAGCGTCACAGGCTGCGGCTGAGCGTCGGCGGTGGCGGCATATATGGAGTCGTTGGCGTCGATATATACCTTTGTCACCGGCTTTACGGCGCTCTGCTCGGTCGACTGCGGCAGATTCACCTCCAGCCCCGTTGGGAACACGAAGGTGGATGTCACCATGAAGAAGATGAGCAACAGGAAGATAACATCGGTCATCGATGCCATCGAGAAGGTGTCCATCATCTTGTTCTGTTGTTTAAACACTGCTGTATATGGTTGAGTGTTAGACTTATGTTATCGCGCCGGCTCGTTGAGCAGGTCCATGAACTCCATGGTTTTCTGCTCGAGCAGGTTCATCACCGAGTTTATGCGGGCCACCAGGATGTTGTAGGCGAACAGGGCGATCACACCCACCACAAGGCCGGCCACCGTGGTTACAAGGGCCGTGTAGATACCCGAGGCGAAGGTGCCGATATTGGCCGAATTGCCCGAGGAGGCGATAGCGTAGAACGCCTCCACCATGCCGATTACCGTGCCGAGGAAGCCGAGCATCGGCGCTCCGGCGGCGGTGGTGGCCAGCCAGGGGAGCCCTTTGGAGAGGCTGGCGATTTCGATATTGCCGGTATTCTCGATGGCGGCAAGGATGTCGTTCACCGGGCGGCCGATACGCGAGAGTCCCTTCTCCACAAGGCGCGAGGCGGGGTTGTCGGTTTTGCGGCAGAGGTTGTTGGCGCTTTCAAGGTCCCCCTCATGCACGTATGCGCGTATGCGCTTCATAAAGGAGTCATCGGTGCGGCCGGCGCGGTATATCACCACGGCGCGCTCGATAAACACATATACGCATACCAGCGACAGCAGGGCGATAGGAAGCATAAGCCATCCGCCTCGCAGACAAAGTTCCCAGAGCGAGAGGTCGACTTCGGTAGTAACGCCGGCGGCCTTTGCCGCGGCAGGGGCACCGTTGAGTGCCGCATCAAGAAGAAACATCGTTGTATATTCTTATTGGATTGGTATTAATCATTCATCGGGCCAGACACTTGCGATAGCGGCTTATCGTCTCGGAGAGGCCGAGATAGAGCGCGTCGCAGATCAGCGCGTGACCTATTGACACCTCGTCGAGATAAGGCACACGGTCGGCTAAATAGGCCAGATTCTCCAGCGAGAGGTCATGGCCGGCGTTCACCCCCAGCCCCACGCGGTGGGCGGCCTTCGAGGCCTCCACATAGGGAGCCACGGCGGCGGCGGGGTCGGCGGCGTAGCCGTCGGCATAGGGCTTGGTGTAAAGCTCCACCCTGTCGGCGCCGGCACGGGCGGCGGCGGCAATCTGCACGGCATCGGGTGCCACGAAAATCGAGGTGCGTATCCCGGCATCGCGCAGGCGCTCGGCTATCCCCTGGAGGAAGTCGAAATTGCCGGTCACATCCCAGCCGGCACTGGAGGTGAGCACCCCCGGCGCATCGGGCACAAGAGTGGCCTGCTCGGGCTTCACGGCAAGCACCAGTTTCATAAACTCCTCGTCGGGATACCCCTCGATATTGAATTCCTTGCGCACAATCGGACGCAGGGCATACACATCGGCGCGGCGTATATGGCGCTCGTCGGGACGCGGATGCACCGTGATGCCGTCGGCACCGAATTCCTGGCAGTCAACCGCCACTTTGCAAACATCGGGATTATTCTCTCCGCGGGCATTGCGCAGGGTGGCCACCTTGTTGATATTCACACTTAGATTCGTTGTCATATCCTTAGAGGTTGTTTAACAATTCTGAAAAATCACTAAATCAGCCTATATATCGCGGCGGCGCGTATAATGAGCGCCACCGTATTCACGTTATTATTAAAAAATTCCTAACTTTGTGGTCAGTAACCGGCACCGCGCGCGGCGCAAGGCAGCCCGCCACGGTTTCCGACTACAAAAGTACTCAGAAAATTCAAACTTTGAAAGAGATTGAACAGTAATAACGGCATAATGGCGAAATTTCTTTCCGGCGACCTCACGGCTGCCGAAAAGCTGGAGACGATTTTCCCGGAATCGGCCGACACTTCGCGACTGCTGGTGGCGGTGCACCCCGCCGACTACTCCGCCTCGGCCATAGCCAAGGCGGTGGAGGACTGCGATGTGCAGCTTCTGGGGCTTACCGTAACCGCCATGCGCACACGCGGCGGGCGGCATGTGGTGCTGCTGCGGGTGGCCGCCGCCGACACCCGCTCGCTAGAGCGCTCGCTGGAGCGGTACGGCTATGAGACCCTCTCCACCGACGCCCCCGGCGACCCGCGTCTGCGCGACCGCGACATGGCCCGCGCCAACGAGCTGCTCCACATCCTGGAGCTTTAAGTAACTGGCCGAAATTATTTTAATGTTCATCCGCAGAAACATTGAAATAATATGACCGGTCAGTATAAAATAATTTTGAACAGTTACTTAGAGGTTGTTTAATAACTTTAACCCACGTCAGTCAAATCTTCACATATGCGAATCGCCATCAACGGCAACCGCCATCAGGAAGGACACCTGGAAAATATCGACCGCCTCGTGTCGGCGCTGCTGCGCCGCGGCGACACCGTGGCCATATCCGACCGCTTCCTCCGCTATCTTGAAGACCGCATCGGAGGGCGCTTCGCCTTAGGCATCGAGTCTGTGCCCCTCACACGCGCCCCCCGCGCCGACATGGCCCTGAGCATCGGCGGCGACGGCGCTTTTCTGAAAACCGCCGCATGGGTGGCCGACGGCAACACCCCGGTGGCCGGAATCAACACCGGGCACCTGGGCTTCCTGGCGGCGTTCTCCTTCGACCGTCCCGACGAAATCGAATCGGCAATCATCGGCGGCGACCGCGTGGTGGAGCACCGCTCGGTGATGCGCATCGAGGTCGGGCAGCCGCAGGGGTGCCCGCGCGAGCTCTTCGCCCTCAACGAGGGGGCGATAACCCGGGCCGACAACGCCTCGATGGTAAACCTGCGAGTGAGCCTCAACGGCGCCGAGCCCCTCGACTACCTCGGCGACGGACTCATAGTGTCGACCCCCACCGGCTCCACGGCCTACAACCTCTCGGTTGGCGGCCCCATCCTTGAGCCCCACCTCCCCGGATGGGTAATCTCGCCAATCGCCGCCCACTCCCTTTCGGTGCGGCCGCTGGTGATTTCCGACACGGGCGAGGTTGACATCCTCGTCAACAGCCGCGCCGCCACATTCCGTCTCACCGTCGACGGACGCGCCTTCTCACTCCCCGTAGGGCAGCGGCTGCGCATCACCCGCGCGCCTTACAGCATAGCCATAGCATTCGCACCCGGCCATACCTTCACGCGCGCACTGCGCACAAAACTCGGATTCAACAACTGATGGCCGCAGGCGAAATCAGCCACAAGGACCTCGGAAGGGTTATCGTCAACGTAAGGCGCAACACCTCCCGCATATCAGCCCGCTGGAAAAGCGGACTGGTGAGCCTCAACGTGCCCGCAGGCACCCCCGTGGCCGACATCAACCGCCTCCTTGACGACTTCACCCCGCGCCTGCTGGCCGCCAGGCCGGCGGTGCGCTTCCACATCGGCCAGCGCATAGAGCTCCCCGACGTAACCTTCGAGCTGCGCCGGCAGAGCGTAGCCCCGGATAAAATACTCGCCGGCGCCACCCTGCCGGTATCGTACATCGAAATCGGCTCCTGCTTCGACATGGAATCGCCCGACACCGCCCTGCATATCAACGACATGCTGCTGCGCGTGGCCCGACGCATAGCCCCCAGAATCCTTATGCCCCATGCACGCCGCCTGGCCGCACTCACCGGCCACGCGCCGATGGCATGGCAGGTGTCGGGCGGCCACCGCACCCTGGGCTCCTGCAACGCCAAAGGGATAATCTCGCTGAGCTACGTGCTGATATTCCTGCCTGCCGACCTGCGCGACTTCGTGATTCTCCACGAGCTCGCCCACCTGCTCGAAATGAACCACTCGCCGCAGTTCCATGCCCTGCTCGACAGCTATCTCGGAGGCTCCGAAGCCATCCTCACACGCCGCCTGCGCACCTACCGCTGGCCCATACTCCGCAAGTGACCTATTGCCTAATTGAGAAACTTTGCGTAATTTTGCGGCCGAATTTGATGGCGCCACACATTATTAATTAAGCGATTAATTGGACCGTAGGCCCGTCAGCCACATGCAACACACTGAACCCCTGACAAATACAATATAACGATGCCGAAAAATCTTGTTATCGTAGAGTCTCCGGCCAAAGCCAAGACCATCGGAAAATTTCTCGGGCCCGACTTCCTTGTGAAGTCGAGCTACGGCCACATTCGCGACCTGGCCAAAAAAAATTTCAGCATCGACGTCTCGGCTAAAGGCGACGGTTTCGAGCCCGTCTACGAAATTCCCGACGACAAGAAAGCCCTTGTGGCCGAACTCCGCAAAGACGCCCGCGAGGCCCAGACCGTATGGCTCGCTTCCGATGAGGACCGCGAAGGGGAAGCTATCGCCTGGCACCTCTACAAAGTGCTGGAACTCAAGCCGGAGAATACCCGCCGCATCGTATTCCACGAAATCACCAAGGATGCCATCCTCCACGCCGTGGCCAACCCGCGCGACATCGACCTCAACCTCGTCGACGCACAGCAGACCCGCCGCGTGCTCGACCGCATCGTGGGCTTCGAGCTCTCGCCGGTACTGTGGAAGAAAATCAAGCCGTCGCTTTCGGCCGGCCGCGTGCAGTCGGTGGCCGTGCGACTGATTATGGAGCGCGAGAACGAAATCAAGAAATTCACCCCCGAGGAGTTCTACCGCGTCACCGCCGACTTCACAGCACCCGACGGCGCGCCGGTCCACGCCGAGCTCTCGCGCCGCCTCGCCGACGAGACAGAAGCACGCAACTTCCTGGCCGCCTGCTCCGGCTCGGGGTTCAGCGTGTCGCAGGTCAACGTGCGCCCGGTGAAGAAGGCCCCCGCGCCCCCATTCACCACCTCCACCCTCCAGCAGGAAGCCGCACGCAAACTCGGCTTCACCGTATCGCAGACCATGATGGTGGCCCAGCGCCTTTATGAAGCCGGTCACATCACTTACATGCGTACCGACTCGCTCAACCTCTCGCAGCTCGCCATCGACGCCCTCAGCCGCGAAATCACCTCGCAGCTCGGCGAGCGATACCTCAAGGTGCGCCACTGGCACACCTCCTCGCGAGGCGCCCAGGAGGCACACGAGGCCATACGCCCCACCTATATCAACAAACCCTCTATCGAAGGCACAGCCCAGGAGAAACGCCTCTACTCCCTGATATGGAAGCGCACCCTCGCCTGCCAGATGGCCGACGCCGAGATAGAGAAAACCACCGTCGACATCCAGCCCGAAGGGCGCCCCGAGCACTTCACCGCCACCGGCGAAGTGATACGCTTCGACGGCTTCCTCAAAGTCTACATGGAGAGCTCCGACGACGACACCAACAACGACTCCGCCGCCGGCTCGTCGCTCCTCCCCCCCATGCACAAAGGCGACAACATGCTCCTGGGCACCATGACGGCCATACAGCGCCACACCCAGCAGCCGCCCCGCTACACCGAAGCCTCGCTGGTGAAGAAAATGGAGGAGCTCGGCATCGGACGCCCGTCGACCTACGCCCCCACCATCTCCACCATACAGCAGCGCGAATATGTGGAAAAAGGGGAGAAAGAGGGCGTGCAGCGCCCCTATAACGTGCTCACCATACAGCCCGGCGATACCGCACCGGCACTGCGCGAGCGCACCGAGAACGTAGGTTCGGAAAAAGGGAAACTCCTTCCGACCGACATCGGCGAAGTGGTCAACGACTTCCTCACCGACTACTTCCCCGGCATCCTCGACTACAATTTCACCGCCCAGATTGAAGAGAAATTCGACGACATTGCCGAGGGCAAGCTGCCGTGGCACAAGGAGATAAAAGATTTCTACCGCGACTTCCACCCCGAAGTGACACGCGCCATGGACGTGCGCCTGGAGCACAAGGTAGGCGAGCGTGTGCTCGGCAACGACCCCGCCACCGGCAAGCCCGTATCAGTGAAAATCGGGCGTTTCGGCCCCATGATACAGCTCGGCGACGGCGAGGCCGAGGAGAAACCGCAGTTCGCATCCCTCCTCAAAGGGCAGTCGATCTCGACCATCACCCTCGACGAAGCTCTCAAGCTCTTCGCATTCCCCAAAGTGATAGGCGAATTCGAGGGGAAGGACGTCACCGTGGCCATCGGGCGCTTCGGCCCCTACGTAAGGCACGACGGCAAATTCGTATCCATCCCCAAAGCAGTGTCGCCCGCCGAAATCTCCCTGCAGGAAGCCGTGGAGCTTATCGAGGATAAACGCCGCGCCGAAGCCAACCGCGTGGTGAAAACTTTCGACGAGGACCCCGACACACAAATCCTCAACGGCCGCTACGGCGTGTATATCGCCTCGGCAGGCTCAAACTACAAAATACCCAAAACCGTGGCCGACCCGGCGGCACTCTCCCTTGAGGAGGTGCGCGCCATCATCGCAGCCCAGGCAGCTCGCCCGGCGCGCCGCACAACACGCAAGAAATGACCCCGCGAAAACTCGATTCCATACAGACCTTCACCCCCGGGGCCGACACCCCTCTGCTCGAATATCTCTTCACCGTACTCACCATGCATAAGCGCACGGCGGTGAAAGCCATGCTCAAATACGGCCAGATAAAGGTTGGCGACGAGGTTGTGACCCAGTTCAACCACCCGGTCGCAGCCGGCACTCCGGTGAGCGTCAACTTCTCGCGCCCCTTCGTGACCTTCTACAACCGGCGCCTGAAACTCGTTTACGAGGACGAGCATATAATCGTGGCCAACAAGGGCTACGGCCTCCTCTCCATGGGCAACGACAAAGTGCGTCAGGGCACAGCCTACTCAATTCTAAAGGAATACATCAAGACCCATGACCCGCGCAACAAACTCTTCATTGTGCACCGCCTTGACCAGCACACCTCCGGCCTGATGGTCTTCGCTAAATCGATGGAAGCCAAGGAGCGACTGCAGCACAACTGGAACAACATGGTGCTGCGCCGCCAGTATGTATGCGTGGCCGAAGGGCGCCTCGACCCACCCGAAGGGGAGGTGAAATCATACCTCGCCGAAAACACCCAGCACATAGTCTACTCCACCGACGACCCCCGCAAAGGGCAGCTCGCCTACACACGCTACCGCACTCTGACCTCCGGAAACGGCTATACCCTGGCCGAAGTGGAGCTGGAGACCGGACGCAAAAACCAGATACGAGTGCACTTCAAGGATCTGGGCCACCCCATTGCCGGCGACCGCAAGTACGGCGCCAAGACCTCCCCGGCCAACCGCCTCTGTCTCCACGCCATGAGCCTCCGCTTCGTGCACCCCGTCACCCGCAAGCTCATGGACTTCACCACCCCGGTGCCCGCCTCATTCCGCAAAATCGTAGACTGACAGACACAATACGACCGGTGGCGCAATTGCCTCAGCAGGCAATTGCGCCACCGGTCGTATTGTAAAAAAACTTCAGTCGAACAGCTCCTCTTCCAAAGAATAAGTGAAGAAATCGAGCATGGGGCGGAGGGGGCGGAAGTCGTCGGCCACCTTCTCGGGCCAGGCCGGATCGTTGAAATAATCCATATCGGCTGGCATAAAACGGCCATATTCCTTCAGGCGCAGCAGTTCGGCCTGCGGATGGTTGCGGTCGTACCCCTTGGGTATGGTCTTGAGGCGTTCGCCCCACCAGCCATGATATTTGCCTGAACTCTCGAGCGCCGAAGTTATTTCCTCAAACTCCTCGATATTGTCGACGATGGCGCGGCGCAGCTTGCGCAGGTCGGCCGACGAAGGCTGCCATACGCCGCCGAAAAGCCCCGAGTCGACACTCTCGGCAAAGCGTCCGGGCCCCATCTGCAGATACAGACCAGGCAGGTGAGCCGTCGAAGCCGAACGCCCGTAGCGTGAGAATCCGGCCGAGAAATAGGACTTGAAAGGCGACTTGTCGGCTGAGAACCGCGTGTCGCGGTATATGCGGTAGGCGGCCGAGCGGGCCGTCATCCCCTTCACATCTGGCCACCATTCCCCAATCAGAGCAATCAGACGGTCAAGGTCGGCGAGCCACAGCGAACGCAGCTCATCGTAGCGGCCGCGGTTGGCGCGGAACCACTCACGGTCCTGGCGGCGCCCAAGCTGCTCAAGAAACTCATAAAGATCAGGGATATATGATTTCTGCTTCATCGGAGAGTAAAACTTATACTAATTTAAAATCCATAAGATTTATAAAAATTATATCAGCAGATGTAGGGTCGCGACCTGTCGCGACCGCAAAACATCGGAATCATGCGCATTGACACTTCCGAAGGTCAGTCCTCCGGAGGGAGGTCTTCCCAGGTCACATCTGTTATCTGCTCCTCGGCGGTGAATGATGCCCCGGAGCCGTCGGAGGACGTTTTAGTATCCTGCTCCGACACCACCGTCTCCTTGAATTTCACAAATTCGCCCACCTCGGGGTCGATTTTCTTCCGTTTTTTGCGGGGAGCGCTCCACCCGCCTTTGCGGCGGGCACGCTCATTGGCCTCAGCGTCAGCATCGGTCTGAGCCTCATCCGCTCCCCGGGCGCCGAACATTGAGTTGATAAAATCTTTCTGCTGCTTCTGCGCGCGCTTCACCGCACTCCATATCCGATATACGGGGCGCACCACAAAGTAGAAGATAAATATCAGAAAGAGTATGAGAAAAAAAGTTCCCAAACTGACTATGCTCTAATTAACACTAATTTGATAACAATGCCACCATGCAAAAGTTTGGATGGCGGCGCAAGCCGCCTGTCAGGCGGCGCGGGCTGACTTTTTGCGGGCGAGAGCCAGCACCGACAGCACGAAATAGAGGATGATGGTGTAGGCGAAGCCCTCCACGCCGAACACACCGACGAATATTGCGGCGCCTATCAGCAGCAGGTAGCGGAAGAGATTCTCGCCGATGCGGAAATTCTTGAGTTTCAGCGAGAACATGCGCATATCCATTACCATCATCAGCGCCACTCCGATAATCACCACGCTCACTATGAGGTTGCCCCAGTAGACGTGGCTCTTGATCCATTCCTGGGCATGGCTCTGCATCCAGGCCGTGGCTCCGATCCAGAAGATGGCGTTGGCCGGAATCGGCAGCCCTTTGAACTCGGTGGCCTGCGAGTCATCGATGTTGAACTTGGCCAGGCGGAGCGCTCCCATGGCGGGGATAAAGAGGGCCACGAAGGGAATCCACCACGAATCGGTCCATACCTGGAGGATATTGTAAAGCAGTAGCGAGGGAGCCACGCCGAAGCTCACAAGGTCGGCCAGCGAGTCAAGCTCCTTACCCAGCGGCGAGGGAGCGTTGAGCCATCGGGCGGCCGCGCCGTCGAAGAAATCGAACACCGCCGCCAGTCCTACTAGAATCCAGGCGAGCTGACGCCCGTTGAGTCCTCCGAGCTGCTCTATGTCGTGGTTGAAAGAGAAGGCGCATATGCAGGCCAGGCACCCCGACAGGAGGTTGCAGCAGGTAAGGAAATTGGGTACGGATGTTATAATGCGTCGTAACATTTTGTCAATCAGTTGTATTACCTTTGAGAAGCCCCACCTGGGTGACACCGCCCACAGTGGCGTCGCCGATTTTCACAAAAATCTCTGTGCCCAGAGGGAGATACAGGTCTATTCGCGAACCGAATTTTATGAAACCCATGTGGTCCTCGACAGAGGCCTCGTCGCCGGGCTTGGCGTAGGTCACGATGCGTCGGGCCATGGCTCCGGCCACCTGGCGCATCAGCACGAGCTGTCCGCCTGTGGTGCGTATCACCACAGTAGAGCGCTCGTTCTCGGTGGATGACTTCGGTAGATAAGCCGCCTGGAAACGCCCGCTGTGGTGGCGTGCGTAAATCACTTCGCCATCGACCGGAAACCAGTTGGCATGCACATTGAGCGGCGACATGAACACCGACAACTGTATGCACCGGCATTTGAGGAATTCCGGCTCGAAAGTCTCCTCGAGAGCCACAACCTTGCCGTCGGCCGCCGACACCACCGCATTCGCCGGCTTACCGGGGAAATGGCGCCTGGGGCTGCGGAAAAAGTTGACCACCAGCATATAGAATACAGCAGACGCTGCCGTGACTGTGATCCACAGCCATGGCCATGCCGAGCACCAGAGCCAAAGCGGAACATTTACTGCCAATAGTGCCAGGAACAGAAAAATCAATATGTTGGTACCTTCGCGGTGTATTTTTACTCTCATGTCGTTATCATGGGTATGTCGATTCCGATATTAATTTACAAAGGTAATGCTTTTTTTTGAAACTCCGTTCAATACTTATAAAAAAGAATGTGGCGCGCCGGAAAGCGCGCCACATCCGGGAGTAATCCGGGAGTAGGGGCGGGTCAGCGCACCAGCACACGGTGGGTTACGCCGCCAACCGTAACAAGATATATGCCGGACGATGCCGGGAGGCTGAGATTGCCGTCGGCACCGGTGCGGCCCGCGCAGAGCAGCCGGCCGTCGGGGAATACCACTGTGACCTCCATTTCCGGAGCGCGGCTCACGGCAATCATGCCCTCGCAGCCCTTCACCTCCGGGAGGAGCACGGCTGCAGCGCCGGCGGCTGTGGGCGCAACTTCGATTCTGACACTCGCCGACCGGGTGAAAGGCGCATCGTCGCCCTCGCCGAAGCGGGCACGCACGGTGTAGGTGTATGTGCCGTACCTTTCAAGTCGGTCGATGGCCGAGGGGACCTCCGTGGCAGCAACCACCTCGCCGTCGCGCAGCAGCTCGTAGCCGCACACGGCGTCGGGAAGCACCGTGAGGTCATTGAAACTCAGGTCGTCGACCATCATCACGAACGAATCGTGGCTCACACAGTTGATGGCGAAGCGACGCGCCCCCGCGGGGAGCACGAACCGGTAGAGCGTCCACATATCGGGGAGCTCCACATACTCGCCCTGGTGCACCGCCACAAAATCCTGCGGGTCGACAGAACCGGTGGAATAGAACACCCGCATACGCTCGGGCGCCACGCCGTCGGTGGTCATCGACTTGGCCCAGAACGCTATGGTCTGCTCCGCGCCGTTGAGCAGCGGCGAAATCATCCAGTCGTCGGTGACGCCGTTCATTGCCGAGATGGAGCCGAAGAAGCGGTTGCCGCTGTGGGGCTGCCCCTCGCTCCACACGTCGATGCCGAGGCGAGCCGCATTGAGCACCTGGAACGACTTCGGGTCCGACATAAAGGGGTAATCCACACCGTTGTTGACCGAGTAGGTCATGCTCCAGTCGCGGTCGACCATCAGATAGTCGCCGATGCCGTCGATGGCGAAGTCGGTGTAGCTCTCCACATCGTCGGTCACGGCGGGATTATGCTGCGGGGCGGTCCAGTCGAGTATCACATCAAGGCCGTCAGCGCGGGCACTGAGGTCGGCGGGCACCGGCCGCACCGGTTCCACAGCCTCCACACGGCGCCCCAGGGTGTTGTTGGCAAGGTTCTCGTCGCCGTCGCAGGTCACCTCGAAGAGGAGCTGACCCGAGCCGGGGGCATCAATCACGGCGGGCACCTCCACCGTTGCCGAAGCCGCCGCCGGCACTGTCACAGCCACCTGCGGGGCCACAGCCACGCCGGCAAACGACGCCGACAGCAGCACATCGGCGTCGGACGCGCCGAGATTGCTCACTATCACCTCATACGAAGCCTCGATGCCTGAGGCGATGCGGCCCGGGCCGCTTGCCGATGTAAGCTCCACATCATTATGACGGCGCGGCCCCACGGCGATATTGTCGATATACATCGACTGCACCCCGGCCGACTTGCCGGCGAAGCGCAGACGAATGAACCCTGCGCCGGAATATTCCGCCAGACTGAAAGCATAGCGGCTCCATCCGGCAGTGCCGTTGTCGCGCGCCATCACCGCGCCGGGCAGCGCCTTGTATTCGCCATGGTCGGCGGCCACCTCCACCGTCAGCGTCTCCGACACGGCGGGGGCGCTTCCGGGCGAAGCCGAGTGGTAGAACCAAAATGAAAGCTCCGGCTCATCCACCCCGTCAAGCGAGATTTTAGGCGAGAGGAAATATCCGGTAAGGCCGGCGGTGTTGGCCGTGGCGATACACATGGCCAGCCCCCGGTCGCCGTTCTGGTCGGCGCACGGCGGGTTGATGCCGGAATTCTCCAGCGTCCACAGCCTCACAGAGCCGTCAGATTCGTCGGTCCACGGATAGAGGCTCATGTCGGCGCCGGCAAAGGTCTCCGACACCGGAACCCGGAGCGCCGGACCGAGCACCACATTAAGCGGCGTGTTGGCATATGTGCCGCGGCGGCCGTCGGCGGTGACGGGCCACACAAGGTAGTAACACAGTTCCTGGCGGTCAAGTGAGATAGTGCGGTCGGTGAACGATGTCGCGGCAAGGCCGTCGGCCAGTTCCGCCACATCGATGCTGCGCATCACGCGGTAAGTCAGACCCGAGGGGTCGAACCAGCCGCCGTTGGCTCCTCCGGCAGGGGCATCCCAGCTCAGCGTCACAGCGCCGTCGGCCCCCTCCGTCAGAGTAAGATTCTCCACCGGGCCGGGAAGGTCAACCCCCACAAAGGCCGAAGCCTCGCATGCCTCCCCCGCTCCGTGGCTGTTGGAAGCCACCGCGCGGTAGGTGACAGTGCCGGCGGAAGCGAACGAAGTATCGGTCCACGACAGCCCGGCACCCGGCTCCACGGCGTTCCAGCTCTTGCACGGCGTTGCCGAGTCGTTGCGGTAGAGCGCCACATTCACCGGCGAGGTCATCTCGTCGCCCGAGGCATATGCGGCCGGGGCGGTCATTGTCACGGTAGCCTCCTGCGCGCCCTGCGCGCCCGGAGTCACGGCAAGCGCCTCCACCGGAGCCGGCACCTGCGCCGACACCTCCATGATGCCGATGTTGTCGACGTACAGAGTCCAGTTGTGCGCCGGCGAGTAGCAGTGGAGTCCCAGGTAATATATGCCGTCGGCATCGACCGTGAAGAGCACACGCTCGTCGCGGTAGCCTGCCGCGTTGTCGTAGCCGGGCCGGTCGGCCAGCACACGGGTCATCGCATCGGGGTTGTCGGCCGTGCCGAGGCAGAAGCGGAAATTCTCCGTGTAGCGCGCCTGGCGGCTTTTGGCTGAGAAAAGGAGGGCGTAGGTCACCCCTTTGCTGAGGCTGAAACGCGGCGAAATGAGCCAGTCGTCCCCCTCGCGCTCCACCTCTGTGCCGTAGGAATAGCTCACGGCCTCCTCCTTGGGGTCATACACCCACGTGGTGTTGCCGTTGAGGTCAAACAGGCGCCACAGCTCGAAATCGGCCTCCGAATCGAAGCCCACGGTGAACGGTATGGCGAAGCCCGAGCCGAACACCATTTTCGGGGTGGTCACAGCCGGGCTCTCCCCCCTGGCGTTGACCGCCGTCACCGAATAGGCCAGCGCCGCCATTCCGGCGGGCGCCTCGTCGGCCCAGGTTGTGGCGGTGATGCCTGTGAAGGAGGCGTTGTCGGTCAGGCGTGTCACGGTGTAGGTAAGCCCCGCCGGGTCGAACCACTGACCGTGGATGCCGGCGGCGGGCGCCTCCCATGAGAGTGTGGGTCGTCCGTCAACATCAGCCAGGGTCAGCGCCGTCACAGCCGCCGGAGTATCCTCCCCGCCCCATGCCGTGGCCGAAGCCACATCGCCGCGATAGGTGGCCGAGGCGGCGAACACCTCCACCAGCGACTCCCCTTCCGGGAGCGTAAGGGTCTCGGTCATGGCGGCGGCACCTGGCTGCAGGCCGTCGATCTGCGCCACCACGGCCCCGTCGACGCTGAACACAGCGCTCAGCGGCCCGGCCAGCGCCCCGCCGTTGTAGGACGCCGAAGGCATCACACACTCCAGGGTGGCCGTCAGGGCGCCCGGAGCGGAGTAGTTCACCGTCAGGCCTGACGGAGCCGCCGGGGCGGCGTCGGGCACCCGGTAAGGCTGCGCGAAAATTCCGGCAAACGACTCGTTGTTGTCGAAATGCATGATTTCAGTGGCGGCGCCGGTGGCGGTGTCGACCTCCAGCAGCGCCGAATAGCCGTCAATGCCGTTGGCGCACCAGTAGAGCTTCCCGGTGGCGTCATCGAAAGCCATCGAGTTGACATATCCCGGCGAGAATCCGGTTTTGCCGATATACTCGAAGCCGTAGCCGTTGGGGGAGCTGCGGCGGTCGGGATAAAGACGTATAAGCCAGCCGGTGGCGCCCATTATGCCGTAAATCTCACCTTTGTCGTTGGCCGCCACGGCATATCCGTTGCGGTCCACCTCGTAAAGGTCGGTGGCCTCGCCGTCGTAGAGGTTGTAGGTGCAGAACCGGTCGTAGTTCTGATGCTCGTCATTGTAGAAGAAACCGTAGACAGTGCCGGTGGCCGTGGAGTAGGTCAGGTCCGTTGGCACGTTCACCACATCGATTTCCTCCTGCGAGCGCGTGCTCCACGACGAGGTGTAGTACGTGGTCAGGAACGCACGCTCATCCTGGTCGGCGGTAGATATGCCGTAGTAGAGGGTGCCCACCTTCACGCCGGCACGCATCCTCACCAGAGCCTGGTTTAGGCGCAACTGGCTGATTTTGCCACCCTCGCGAGCCTCTACGGTGTAGAAGCCGGCGGTAATCGGATTCACATAGTTGCCTGAGGCATCGGTCTGCCCCCACA
This sequence comes from Muribaculaceae bacterium Isolate-013 (NCI), assembly GCA_004102785.1. Classification (GTDB taxonomy): domain Bacteria; phylum Bacteroidota; class Bacteroidia; order Bacteroidales; family Muribaculaceae; genus UBA7173. The sequence continues at coordinate 6,722 of SCEJ01000018.1, read as the reverse complement.
GGTCGCTGTAAACCAGGGCGCCGGCAAGCACCGTGTTGCCTCCGGGGAGCTTCACCGGCTCCACACCGGGCACCTTGTAGGGCGGCTTCACGGCATTTGCCCGCTGCGTCACAGTCATGGGCTGAGGCGCCCGCGGCAATGCGCCGGCGCGCACAGGAATCTCACATTCCGGCCGGTTCTGGCCTCTGACCTTTTCAACCACAAAACTTTGCCCCGGCGATGAGGCAAAGTTCTGGGTGAAGGCCAACATTGCGGCAGCAGCCGCGATGCTGATTCTCTTCATATTCGTGATATTAGGTTACATAATCAAAGACGTATTTTGGAGGATACGCGCACACCGTCGCGGAGGTAGGTCACGATGTAGAACCCGGGATTGAGGTTCTCGGCCTTGACCTCTACGCCGCCGAGGGTGTAGACGCGGGCGTCGTTGCGCATGTCGGCCGGGATGAGGGCGAGCCCCGATGAAACCACCTTCACATCGCAGGTGGCGGAGAATCCGCCGCACGAGGCGGTTATCACGGCTTCGCCGTCGGCGATGAACGCAACCAGACCGTTGGCGTCGACAGTGGCCACAGCCTCGTCGGAGGAGGTCCAGGTCACGGTCTCGTCAGTGGCATTGGCGGGAGTCACCTCGGCTGAGAGCTGCTCGCTATTGCCGGGGGCGCCGAATATCGAAGTCTTGTCGAGAGTGATGCCGGTAACCTCGATTACACGGGCGTTTACGGTGACCTCGCAGGTTGCCGACGCTTCGCCGCATGAGGCGGTCACGGTGGCGGAGCCGGGAGCCACGGCGGTAACAAGGCCGCTGGCGTCGACGGTGGCCACAGCCTCGTCGGAGGAGGTCCATGTCACGGTCTTGTCAGTGACATCGGCGGGAGCCACCTCGGCAGTGAGCCGGAAGGTGTCGCCTTCGGTGAGTTCGGCCTCAGAGGCGGAGAGGGTCACCGACTGAGCCTTCACGGGGCTTACCGTAAGGTCGCACACGGCAATGAAGCCGTTGGAAGTTGCGGTAATCTCGGCCTGGCCGGGAGCTACGGCGGTGACGTTGCCTTCGGCGTCGACAGTTGCCACGGCCTCGTCGGAGGAGGTCCATGTCACAGTCTTGTCGGTAGCGTCCTCAGGCATCACGGTTGCAGTCAGAGCCAGAGTGGCGCCGGGAAGAAGCTCGGCCTCGGTCTGCGACATAACCACACCCCTGACGGCGCGCTTGAGCACCTCGAATGCGAAACCGCTGACCGAAACCTGGCCGCGCTGGGCGAGGTGGAGACCGATAGCGGTCGCGCCGGGAGCCACATTGAAGCGTGGCAGGGCGGCGTTGTCGCCGGCTGACTGAGCCTCGGGAGCGTCACTGTCGTCGGCTCCGTCGGTCACCACGAGGATAAACGAGTGGTCCTCTTTCACATACTGCTCGGCGGGGGTTGTGATGTCGGCCAGCTTCACGGTCATGCCGTCATAGTGGTCGGAGTCGCCCAGCCAGAGCTCCCAGTCGGTAGTGGTGGTGTTGGAGGTGTAGTTGCGCACGGTGAACTTATACTCGTCGCCCTTGTCGAACTGGTAGAAACCGTGGATGGCCCAGTCGTCGGTATCCTCGGCGTTGTTTGAGGTAATGCCTATGCTTCCCGAAAGTTTTTCCCAGGTAATCTCGCCTACATAATAGTTGGAATCGCCGTTCACATTGTAGATTGACCATTCGGTAGAGCTCAGGTCGGGGTCGCTGTCGTCCATATGCACGCTCACGGGGAGTGAGTAGCCGGGGCCCACCCATGTGGTGGTGGCCTGCGCGTAGGCGCTGCCGTCCTTCCCTTCGGGGCCTTCAAGCACCACCTGGTATTTGTAGATGCCGGGGGTGGTGAGTGTTTCGTCGTACCATGTGAACTCCTCGCCGGGCTCCAGCCCTTCGGTCACCACGCCTACCTCCTCGAAGAGGGCATAGCCCTGCTTGCGCGAGATCACGGCTTTGGCGATAACTGGAGTCACTCCCTCGAAGTTCGATTCAGTGGGGTTAGTCCATTTGAGCACAGCCTTGAGTTCGTTGCCGGGAGCGGGCGAGGCGGTGAAGTCCTCGGGGCGGGCCGGGTTGACCGGCACATACTCTACAAGGAACTGCGACACCTCGATAGCCCTGTCGGAGCTGGTGGCGGGGTTGCCTGTATTCACCGTGTGAAGTGCCATGGCATAGCGTCCGGGAGCGTCGAAATGGAACATCTGCTCGAAGTAGCTCGACGAATAGTTGCCGTTCATGCTGAAGTCGTCGCCGGTCTTCACAAACGAAGCGGCCACATTCTTCTTGTCGGCCACATGGCCCATCTCGAGCTTGTAGCCGTAGGCACCGCCGGCCACCGCAAAGCGCACGTTGTAGTAGCCGGGCTTGTCGATATTGAAATATGGCGAGAGGAGATAATCGTCGTGCTGGGTCACCTCTGAAACCTTTGCCAGGGTGGGCTTGCTGCTTGCGTCGGTATCGGGATACACGAATGTGATGCCGTCGGCGTTGCCGTCGAAGCCGGTCCATATCGGGCGTGTGGCGTCAGTGAAGTAGGTTGAGTAAGGCACCGTCTGAGACTCGTCGCCCACCCATGCCGAAGTCACCTGCATGGGGGTGCCGTCGGCCTTTTCATCGCCGGAGTAGGTCTCCACATAATAGGTGTGGATGCCGGGCGCGGGGTCGGTGTGGGTGTAGGAGGCGGCCGCGCCGGGGGTGAGGTTGTCGGTTACGGTGGCAATCATCTCGCCGTCGCAGTACACGATATGCTTTGTTATCGCAGCGAGAGGGTCGCCGGTGTTGGTGGTCGAGGGGTTGGTCCATGTGAGGATTACCTGCTCGCCGTCGTCGCTCACGGAAGCTGCCAGGTCGGCGATCTGTGCCGGAGCGAGATGCCATTTCTCCACCTTTATGTCATAGATATCATAGTAATTCCACCCGGTGGAGGAGCAGTCGGTGTGGAACGCCAGTTGCTTCTGGCAGGGAGTGTCGACGGAGATATATCCGTAGACGGGGCTGTCCTTCACCAGTTTTCCGGTGATTTCAGCGAATGCGTCGGTGTAGCCCCCCAGAGTGGTGCCCGTGCCGGTGTACATGGTGAGCGTGGAAGCCTCTGTTGCGAAACTGGCGTTATACGACACTCTGTAAACGCCCGCTTCGGCGAAATTCATCGGGGGCGATATGAGCCATTCGTCCATGGAGGTCGATGAATAGTAGCGCAGAGACTTTACAATGTCGCCCCATGTGGTAGAATATAAGCTCCATGATTGGGACTGGTCGGAGCCACGCCCTTTGTCAGTGCTCCAGAGAGTCTCGAAATCATCATCTGCGGACCAGGTATCGGTCAGAGCCGAGAAGGGGATAGCCATCGGGGCTATCGGGCCGATATACCTCGAGACTACGGTGGCGGCGGGCGAAGCGGCTCCGTTGACCACGGAAACAACCTCGTAGGTGTGCTTTCCGGAGGTGAGGCCGTAAGCCTCGGTGTCGGTGAACTCCGTGGCGTCGCCGGCCAGTTGCGGCGTGTTGAGCAGCACGCCGTCGCGTGTGATGCGTACCTCGTCATATGTATAGCCGGCAGGTATATCCTCCCCGTCAAGGTCCTTGACGGGGAGGCTCCAGGCAAGCCTTGCCTGAAGCGCGCGGTCGGCGCCGGGGATCACCGTCAGATTGGTGGGCGCGCCGGGGGTGAACACATCCTCGCGCACCTGGAAGCCGGTTATCTTTATATTATACCTGTATTTCGGCGAATAGGCATATATGCCGAAATGATAGTCGCCCGTGGCCGGCACTGTGAAAGCCTTCGCGTGGTATGCCCCGGCGGTATCCTTATGGTCGACAAACTCAATCAGCGCGGTTGACTCCTTCAGCTCGGCGGGCTGGTCGGAGGTGCCGATATAGAGGGTCACATCCTCGGCATCGGAGCCCTGTGTGCGGAGATAGAACTTGACTTTATACTGCTTGCCGGCCTCCAGGTGTATTGCCGGGCCTATCAGCCAGTCGTCGGCCTGGTTGTCTCTGTGATAGTGGTAGGTCTTCCCCACAGAGAAGCCTGAACCGGAGAAATCCGTGGAGTTGTCATTGTCCTCCCAGGTTTTGTCGTCGTTGTTGAGGTTGTGCACAACCCACTCCTCATCCTGATAGAATGTTGACTGATAAGGCACTGTCTTCGCGTCGGCATATCCCATAAGGGGTATCGCTGCGCCCAAGAGCATGGTGTAGAGTTTCTTCATGCTGATATGAATATGGTGTGAATAATGAATCGGCGTCACATATTTTGGATATGAGCATCGCAAATTTACACATAAAACTATAATCGTCCAAACAAAATGCTAAATTTATTAAAAATATGCATTATTTGTCAAATGCGTGTCAAACCCGCCCATAGCCGCGATACGTGACATCACCGCATCACGCTCCCGCGCCGACATACGATTCCGGCATGTGGTGTGATAAAAAGCCATGCCAATGTTACATTTTAGTTATTTTTTGGTTACATTTACCCCCCCCCATTGTAATTTGCAAGCAAATTTTCATTACCTTTGCGCCGCTATGTAGCAAAGCCTGCGGCGCTCGCCGATTTCACACCGGCCCTGACCCCCCGGCTTCTTTTTGGCATTCCATACCCTACCGTGCTTCAAGAGTGATAAGGCATTTGATACAATTTCTTGTACACGGCACACTAATAATACTGACGCTACACAGCAAATCTGATGTTTCTACACGGAACGGCCGGACAGCTCCGTCATACATCGCCACCGCGTGATTGCCTGCCGATACCATCCGCCCCGACTTCGTACCTAACACATACCAATCCTATCTACCGAATTAAACCTAAACGTATTACTAACTTTCCTTATTAATATTTACCTGATGAAAAAACTCAGAACATCTCTGCTCCCCGCATTGCTGTCAATCCTGGCACTGTGCAGTTTCAGCCCGGCATCGGCTGAAACAATAGATGTGCAGCCAAGCACCGAAACTACTGAGCCGGCTCCGGTTGACCCCGTGACCCTTGTGAAATCTGTGAACAGCGCTGATGCCAATATCAGCTATACCGCAGCTAACCTCGACGAGAACGGACAGATTATATGGAACATCCCGCAGTCCATCAAGGACCAGATTGGCGAAGACGCAATAACTTTTGGCATCTCCGGCCGATATATCAAAATCAAACCCTGGGACAAGAATGGCACACCAACAATATGGGCTCCGGAAATACCCTACACCATCGGCAACGACGAAAATGGATATCTCTACATAACTCTCGACATCCCTGAAGATGAACTGCCCGATGGCTTTGTTCCTCAATTGATTATCAATAACAATCAGGAGAACCGCGATCAGAACTTCAATAAAAACGAAGATGGCAAATGGCAGGCTATATCTAAGTATCCCTACCCCAACAACAGCACCATTTCCTATTACTTCCGCGCCAACTTCGCGGGGGGTGGAGAGATACAAACCCGTACCTTCGGCTACAAGGTTGAGAGCGTGACCAACGGGATCTCCGAGCCCTATACCCTGACTACTCTTGCCGAAGCCGCTTTGGGCGCAGGCCAGGTTTCCGGACAGATATACACCTGCCATGCTCACGACCCCTCATATCCGGTGAAGGAAGAAGAACGGGGTGAAGGCAAGTGGTTCCGCACAGCACGCCCCGCGGACTATGCCAACACCACCGACACACACGGCGAATTCTACTTCTGCCCTCCCTTTGAATACATCATCGCCAACGATGCCACCACAGCCGCTTCGGGCGACTCCAAAATCTTTGTGGCCGTAAAATTCCCCGAATACGACGGCAACACTGTTATACCCACCGACTTCCAGCCCCAGGTTTTGATTTACGATATTGATAAGGCTGCATCCACCCGCGCATATAATGGCATACCCGAAGGTGCTGAGGTCATCACACTTCCGATGATGCATGTAGCCGGTATGGTCAACACCTATCAGACTGACATCAACAATACTAAGGAATTCCCCGCCAACAAGAAATTAGGTGTTGCTTTCCACTATGCATATTGGTCTATTGTACAGGGCAACGGCTTCTCCACCACAGGCCCCCGCACCTATGTGATGTCGGCCGACAACACCGTTGTCACCGGTATTGAAGAGACCGGCGCCGATGCCGAGCCCGCTCTGAGCACCGTCTACAACCTCCAGGGTATCGCCGTGCGCATCAACGTGGCCACCGATGAGGCTCTCGCCGGACTCCCCGCCGGAATCTACATCGTAAACGGCAAGAAGTACGCCGTAAAGTGACAACCCTCCGGGGCGCCGCGCCCCGACACCCGACACTGATTTAACCGAACATATCCTACCGTCTTATCCCTGCAAGGGGGTGCCCGTCCGGGCACCCCCTTAGCCATTTCCCCCGGCCCCCATACCAATGCCTCAGCCCCCTCGCCGCACGGACGCCGTATCTGACCTGCCGACCCTGCCTCGCCGTAAGGACGCTCTGTGGAGCGTCCGAAAAAAAAGACACTGAATTTCCGCGTTTTGCGCAGCCACCCACAGAGCATTCATACTGTCTGATAGAACCTGACAATTTAATACATCCCCGCACAAAAAAATCATCCATTTCTCCGGGCGCTCCACGGAGCATCCCAATGCTGTTTACTTAAGGTCAAATAGCGCGAGCGTAGTTTGTTAGAGTCATGTATTTTCCGGAATGCTTAATCTTTCGGAATACTCTAGGATTATGCCTGTTCTCTATGACAGGAATTGAAAAACA
>SCEJ01000178.1 GCA_004102785.1 Muribaculaceae bacterium Isolate-013 (NCI) | reverse complement strand
TGTCTGCATCAACGCCGAGGGCATTACTCAACTCGATAGTGCCGTCCTGTTCCCGACCGAACGGGGCATTATGCTCATATCGGGTTCGCAGACACAATGTATCTCCGACACGATCAACTCCGAATATCCATTTGACGCGCTCTCATTGCCCGGCTTCTCAAAGCTGCACGATATGTTGGGGCATGACCCCACTAACGACAAATGCCTGCCGACACTCCCGTTTACGGAGTTCTTGAAGCAGTGCCGTATGATTTACGACTACGTCCATCAGCGCGTGATTGTATTCGCCCCCGGCATTACCTATGCCTACGTCTATTCTTTCAAATCCCAAATGTGGGGCATGACGTTCTCTGACATTGCCTCTCATCTCAACTCCTACCCGGAGGCTCTTGCCGTTGATAATGACAACAACATTGTCAACTTCTCGGAGTCTGACGTGGCGCAGGTGAAATGTTTGTCGGTGACGC
>SCEJ01000177.1 GCA_004102785.1 Muribaculaceae bacterium Isolate-013 (NCI) | reverse complement strand
TCATCGACAAGATGAAAGATTTCGCAGCCACTTTTCTCGGCACACGTTATCGCCTCGGTGCGGCAGGCCCCAAACAGTTTGACTGCTCGGGATTTGTAGGCTATGTGTTCCGCAACTTCGGATTCAATCTCCACCGCGACTCACGCAGCCAGTATCTCCAGGGCGAACGCGTAGAGAAAGACGAGCTCAAGCCCGGCGACCTCCTCTTCTTTTCAAGCCGCTCAAGCGGCAAAGGCCGCGTAGGCCACGTGGCCATGGTGGTCGATGTCAACGAAGACGGCTCGTGCCGCTTCATCCACGCTTCTTCCTCCACGACAGGGGTAGTATACCAGAATTTCCCCGACAACGGCTACTACTCACGCCACTACATCGGAGCCAAACGTATCATCGGTTCCATCTGATCTCACCGATAACAGACATTAATAAAAACATAGAGAGAGTTTTGTAAGATGCTGTGCCAAGCCAGGTACA
>SCEJ01000176.1 GCA_004102785.1 Muribaculaceae bacterium Isolate-013 (NCI) | reverse complement strand
GTGTCGCCTCGGGCGCTTATCGGAGGCACTTTCACTGTCACCTCCTTCAATGTAAAGGCTTCTTCTGTCAGTATATAGTCAGAATTATTTTTGAATTTGCCTAATGTTATGACGAGACCCCCATAGCCTATGCATGAGAACTTGACAGTGCCCTCGGTCAGCGATTCAGGGTAGGAGAGAGAGAAAGCACCTGCGGAATTGGTCGAAGTGTAGGCGACATGTTTCCCATCTCCGTTTTTTACCGTGATGATAACACCGGGCATTGGCTCCCCGCTGCGTTCCTTTACCGTGCCTGAGAGAACGACCGTGCCGGTCGTAGCTGCCGATTGCCCGGCTGAAAAAAACGGAATAAGACACAACAGTATCAGTAAGTATCTCTTCAAAATAATTCAGGTGTTAGAGAGTGCATTCTATTCCTTTTCAATCGGATTGAAGAACATGCGGTTGTTTGGAACAGGTTTGCCGTTTTTA
>SCEJ01000175.1 GCA_004102785.1 Muribaculaceae bacterium Isolate-013 (NCI) | reverse complement strand
GCGACCATTTCATGTGGTTTCATTCCTATCATCGGGGTTCTTGCTTTCGGTTTCCAAACTTCTTTGCCTTTTTCTTGGGTAAATTTTACCGCTCCGAGTTCAATCAGTTTCTTTCTGACAGTTTCGGACGATAGATTTACTTTGACTACACCTACAAACATACGTTGGATGACACCTCGCTTGTTTCTTTTTGTATCATCCAATGTTTGGACGGTGATGTCAAAGCCAAGAAATTTTGCGTTCTCTGACGCATGGGTTATCAAGGTCTTTTCAGCGGATAGTTCAAGGAGCAGTTTTTCACTCATATATTGTGTGATGTCTGCCTTTATACTTTCGCTGTCGGCTTTCGACCCGATGACCCCAATCAAGAAGTCATCCGCATATCTGACATATTGAAGTCTGCGATAGTTCGCATCCATCTGTAGCCCTGCGGGTACTGAAAGACATTTTGCCTGCAATTCCTTAATCCGTT
>SCEJ01000174.1 GCA_004102785.1 Muribaculaceae bacterium Isolate-013 (NCI) | reverse complement strand
GCTTGCCTTTTTCATCTTTCGGAACGCTCTTTGTCTTTAGCGCGTCCGTCAGCATTATCTGCACATTCAGCCACGATATGCCCCAAAGCAAGTAATCATAGCTCCACCCGAAATTCTTAAGGATTTCACCACGATTGCCCCAAGGGCTGTTAAGCCCCGTTACTCTATCTTGGCTGCTTTGGTCGGATGTGGTTTCGTCGTCCCCACTTCCCGTATCGACCTGATAGAGTATGTAAAACCCCCGGCGTTCATCATGTGGCTGATAAAGTCAGCAAGCCTTTGCAAGCGTGAAACGGTCAGGTGGCTCAGAAAGAAGTCCTTAAGGTCTTTCACCTGTCTGTTTGAACGCTCCGTTACCGTGGGGTCGTTGATTACTGCAACAGCGGCAATCTCCGCCATCTGCGGTATGTACTTAAAGTATTTTTTCGTCTCGACTAACGGCTCTTTCTCAATGGCTTCTTCATCGTATGAT
>SCEJ01000173.1 GCA_004102785.1 Muribaculaceae bacterium Isolate-013 (NCI) | reverse complement strand
AGATTGAAACGTTGGACTTGACGGCTGCTGTCTATAATTTAGGATATTGGACTGCCTATGACGGACTTACTCCTGAGGTAATTGGTGCTGATGCCGGTAAATATTCCCGCCCGCGCCAGTTTATATTCTCTGTAAAATTTACAATGTAACATTAAAGTAAACGATGATGAGAACTAAACTTATAATGTTTAGTATAATGGCTGCCTGCAGTTTGGGTAGTTGTGAATCTATTTTGGAGATAGATCCTATTTCTGAAATAACTATGGCAAATTATTGGAAATCGGAATCTGACGTGAAAGGTTACCTGAATGGTCTTTATTCGGATTATAGAGGAATGACTAGTACTACTCTGTATGGAGAAGACCGTGGAGATGCTATGGTATCGGGAGTGATTGGCGGCGTTTCGCGTTCGCATCAGCATGAGTTGAATGAAGAATATGGATTGGACTGGCGTACTTTCTATGAGAACATT
>SCEJ01000172.1 GCA_004102785.1 Muribaculaceae bacterium Isolate-013 (NCI) | reverse complement strand
ACTGGCTTACCGACGTATGCCCCTCCTTGATGCCGAACTGACGCTCGTCGATTTTATCATTGGTGCATATCTTCAGGTTGTAGGACAGCGGCGCTATAGATGCGTTAGCCTTGAAATTACCCGAAGGAGTCGAATATTCGTATGTCATACCGAAACCGACATTGAGCTCACCGGGAGAAAGAAACGCCGCCGTGAGGTCATTCGTATTCTTGCGATAGTTATTAAGCAACTGCGTCTTAAACTGCATTGTGGCCGAGTCATACCACCGCTTTGCCGCCTTTACACCGAATTTCGAGTTGATCTGGAAATTATCTTCCGAGATGCTGTAGTTGCGCAGCGAGTCGTCGGGAGCGCTGTTCAGACCGAGTTTATACTGCACCGTATTCTCAAACAGAAGATTGGGATGAAACGTCTGGTTGAGACGCGCGTTATAGACACCCTGAATTATAGTGTTGAGATTGTTGTTGCCGCCC
>SCEJ01000171.1 GCA_004102785.1 Muribaculaceae bacterium Isolate-013 (NCI) | reverse complement strand
CCATCCTGTCCATTCCTTTCCGATGAACTCGCGGTCTGCCACAAGGCAGTCGATGCATTCCGCTCCGAAGAGACGGATAAAGCGTTCCATAATCTTCTTGCGTTCTTCCCAGTTGGAGTTGCCACGTTTCGGAAGAAGGCTGAATATCAAAGGGAAGGCAATCCCTTTATAGGTGATGCCCAACATAAGAATGTTGATATTGAACTCCCCGAACTTCCAGTTGGTGCGATCCATGCTGAGTACAAGACCGGTCTTGACGGGAAGCAGCGAGATAATCATACGGGCTATGATGTCAAGGTCAAGAACATACTTGGCAAAGAATCTTTGGAGCCGTCTGAGGTTGGAGTCCTTGTCGACAGTCGTAGGCATCGCATCAGCCAGTTTGTGAAGGCTGACAGTCGGAACCACAAAGAGTGCATTGAGCAGCAGGGCCATAAGTTTTATGCGTGTCAGATTCATACTTTGTTCAAAATGCT